>NZ_JBHXMF010000009.1:101802-149089 GCF_042721055.1 Streptomyces sp. NPDC058470 | reverse complement strand
GGGTCTCGCTTGGGGGCTGTTGCTTTGTTTCATATATAACGTTACGCATCGTGCGGGTGGCTTTTTTTTCTGCGTGTGGGGGGGCCCCCCGGTTGGGGGGGGGCACCCCCCTATGGTGGTGGATCATTCCTGTGGTGCGCGGCCTACGGGTCGTCCAACTATTCGTTTTCCACGCTCGGACACCGCAAGGCCCCGACTTTACGAACGAGTGCCTTCAGCCTATCTGCGCTGTATCCTCCTGGACCCGCTCAGCGAATTCCGACCAGAGATTGGCGAACTGCCGCGCGATGTCAGCAACGATGTCACTGCAGTGCGGCGGGACACTGTTGGTGATCGTGTCCCACTCCTCCACACCGACCGTGTGCAGATCCATGAGGCGCAGCAGTTTGCGTCCCGTTTCCGTGAAGCGCAGTGCCGGGTCCGCCTTCAGCCGTTTCACGAGCGTGGCGTGATCGAGGGCGGGGCCCCTTCGGGGGCGGCCGACCGGTTGAGCACGCCTGGGACCGCCGAACTCCTTGCGCCGGGCAAGGTCATTTCCGGTTGTCGCCGGCTCTCGGGCAGCGGGCGCTCTCTTCTTGCGCTGATTCGGCAGCAGATCCTCGCCGTTGCGCAGTCGGTTACGTACGTCCCGTACCGTCTCGGGAGAGATACGGGCGGCTCGGGCGACCTGACGCAGGGACAGGTTTGGGCTCTTGGTGAGCAGTTCGCCGGCGAGCATGCGGCCGACGCTGCCGTCGACAGGCCGGAGCCTGCCGTCCTGACCGATCCGCCTGACCTGCGCCTCCGGTTCGCCGACGATCCGCTTACGGATCTCGCCGACGGTTCCCGGGGAGATTCCGGTGACCGAGGCCACCCTCCGGTCGGACCACTGTAAGTGCATCGCGATGATGCGCTCGGCTGCGCGCTTGCGGTCCGCCAGAGCCAGCGGCAGGCCGTGCGTGATGTTGAGCTTCACCGCGAGTACGAAGGCCTCGGCCTCGTCGCCGTCGAAGAACCTGACGGCGATTTTGTCCTCGCCCCGCAGCCTGGCGGCTTTCAAGCGGTGACAACCGTCTATGACCCTCATCGTCGCCCGGTGCACCGTGATGGGAGGAAGCGGGGTCTGTGCCGCCGCCAGTATCTGAACGTGTTCGGGTCTCTCACCGGAGAGTCTCGGCGATCCGACCAGACTCAGCGAACTCAGTTCGACTTCCACCACAGGCTGCTGATTTATGTTCTCTTCTTCGGAAAGCACTTCAGCCCCTCACGAACTCGCGATTGTAGCGTCAGTACCTTTGAAGCCCGAAAAAGTGTCCCCCCCGCAGTGGTCTACCGTGCAAATCCCGCAGAACTCTTCCTTGAGTTGAAACCAGCCCGTCGCCAACACCCTCCACTCCCCCCGTACAAATTTCGAAGAGATCACCTGCCCGGCGAAGTGTGTTTCCGCCTGGTGTCAGAAATTAACATTCGTCCCTCGGGAGCCGTAACCCCTGCCACCCGTAGGCCCCACCCCTAAGCCTGGCGTCCAGGGTTGCCTCACTGAAGAGACTCAGTGGATGCGGCCGGCGGCGGGCATGGTCGGGGTGCGCCCCATGATCGGCGACAGAATCGTGACGACATCGGCGATCCCGCGGATGTCGGACGCGACGAGGGCCTGGTCACCGTCGCATTGCGCGGCCTTCGGCTCCGGATGGACATCGATGATGACGCCGTCCGCGCCGACCGCTATCGCGGCGCGTGTCAGAGGCAGGACCAGATCTCGGCGGCCTCCCGAGTGCGAGGGGTCGATGATCACCGGCAGGTGCGACAGCCGCTGGACCACAGGCACCGCGCTGATGTCGAGGGTGTTGCGGGTGGCGGTCTCGAACGTCCGGATGCCGCGCTCGCACAGCACGATGTCGAGGTTTCCACGCTGCGCGATGTACTCCGCGGCGCTCAGCCACTCCTCGATCGTGGCGCTGAAACCGCGCTTGAGCAGCACCGGCTTACCCACCCGGCCGACCGCTTGGAGCAGCGCGAAGTTCTGCATGTTGCGAGCGCCGATCTGGAGCATGTCGGCGTACGAGGCCACCATGTCGACGGTGCCCGGGTCGATCACCTCGGTGACGACCGGCAGCCCCGTCTCCGCCCGTACGTCGGCGAGGATCTTCAGCCCTTCCTCCCCGAGACCCTGATAGGAATACGGAGAGGTCCGCGGCTTGAACGCACCACCGCGCAGCAGCGAAGCCCCGGCGTCCATGGCCATCCTCGCGGCCGCGAGCGTCTGCTCCGGCGTCTCCACCGCGCAGGGCCCGGCGATCACGCTCAGAGTGTCCGGTCCGATGGGCATGCCGCCCACCCTGATCACCGATCGGGCAGGGTGGTGCTCGCGACTGACCAACTTGTACGGTGCGGAAACCCGCATCACCTGGAGCACGCCGTTGCGGCTCCCCAGGTTCAGCACATCAAAATCGTTGACATCTCCGACCAGGCCGATGATCGTGCGCGAAACACCGCGGCTGACAAAAGCTTCCCCGCCGGCCGACCGCACCAATCCGACAACATTATCGATATTTTCCTGCGTGGCCTCAGGAGCCATTACGACAACCATGGATTCCCCTCTCGTCGATGCCGTCAATTTACCGGTCGCACGGTTTCATTCTCCACTTCCGGCGATTTACCAGCGGCTATGGGATCCGCGACCAGTCGGCGTTCAAGTTCGGCGCGGCATCGGTTGAACGGCGCAGGACCTGGTTCCACGGAGACGGGTCGACCCCTGCCCAGCATGGGGACCCTGTCATTCCGGATACGCGGCTGGGAATCCGTCGGACTGGACTGCCGCAACCCGGCGATCATTCGCCACGGCACTCCGCCGGCCAGCTACGAACCAACACCCTCGGCGTGAGGGGGATTCACGCCGAGGGTGAGGCACTATCACTATAGAAGAACGCACGCGGTCGCAGGAGGACGAAAAGAAATATGGCGAGGAATCGCCGTGAAACCGAGTGCGGGAATTCCTTCCTGCCGCCGGGGAAAATTCCCCACCAATCGCCGCCGCACGTCGGACTCCACGGAGTCCGCGATCCTGGAGAACTCCATGGCCGAGACGGAGTGGCCGATCGCGGACACTCTGTCTCGCGTGAACATCTCGACGTGCGCCATGTCCCGCACAGCCGTGGAGGTTCCTCCTCCAAGGCGGGGTCCAGGCGATGGCGTAGCTCGTCGGCGCGTCGCTACCAGCGCCATTCCTGCTGGCCGTACAGGTGCCCGGCCTTGATGCCGCGCTCCTTGCACCAGGTCAGGAACTCTTCGATCTGCTTGATCTGATAGGTGTCCTCGTTGTAGGTCGTGGCCATGACGTGGCCCAGCCACGGCTCCTCGCCCATGGCGTAGATGTACGCCTCGGTGGCGCCGAGCTCGGTCATGATCGCGGCGGCCTGCTCCGCGTTGGAACCGGAGAGCTTTCGCGAATTGCTCATCTTCTTGGTGACCGGGATGGTCAGGAGTGCCTGGTAGAGCCAGGTCAGGGGCGCTCCGTCGCACTCCATTCCGAGGAAGGCCATGTCGGCGGTGCCCAGGTGCTGCTTGACGTAGCGGTAGAGCGTCGGATCGATGCCGGAGGAGTCGGCCCCGATGAAGACCTTCTTGCCTGCCAGCTCCGCCCAGTAGGTCGACTTGGCACGGATGTCCAGGTCGCAGTGCTCGCCCAGGAACGGCGTCGCGGTGACCCTGCCGCCGGGGAACTCCACCTCGTCGAAGTCGTCGACCTCGATCACCGGGAAGCCCTGGTGCTTGAGCATCAGCGCCAGCGAAGGGTCGGCGAGATTGCCGCGCGAGGACCGCGGCACCACGATCGCCCCGACCCTGCCACGCAGTTGCAGCAGCGTCTCCAGGACGATGTGGTCCTGGTGGCCGTGGGTGATCAGCACCAGGTCGATGAAGTCCGGCAGGTCGTCCAGGGTGTAACGGTCCCCGGCGGTGCTGTCGGCGCTGATGAACGGGTCGGTCACGATGGCGGCCTGCGGTGTCTGCAGGACCAGACAGGCGTGCCCGAAGTAGCGGACGCGACCGCCTTCTTCGATGTGCCGGTCCTTCGCGAGGCCGGGCTCCTCACTCAGCATCCCGGACAACTGGCCCGCTTGGCCCCCGTCCAGCCCGAGCTCCTCGGCCAGGCGGCTCAGCGTGGTCGGGCGCACCCGGCTCTTGAACAACTGCTCCAGGCCCGGGTGGCGGAACGGGAGGTTCAGTTCCAGTACGTCCGGCGAGGCCAGCCTCGGCGTACTCAGGACGAACGGGCGCTCGATGCCCGTTTCGAACGACAACTGCACCGACTGACGCGACTCCTGATACACGCCGCTGGTGTAGACGATCGGCTCCATGAACCGCATCTGTGCCTGGTTGTCGGTGTCGTAGGCCAGCTCGACCAGACCGCCGAGCTCAGGCGGCAGCTTCGGATACAGCGGGGTCAGATCGTATCCGGTCGCGTTGGCCCGCAGCAGTTCCTGCCCGGCGACTATCGCCTCGGCGAACCTCAGGATCTCCGCCCTGTCCCGCTTGATCGCGGCGAGCAGATCACGCACCTCGTCGGCACGCTCCTGCGGGATGTTGATGAAGTAACCGCCGCGCAAGTCCGGGTTTTTGCTGGCCGCGACATGAACCTGCGGGGACTGAAGATAGGATTCCAGTAACGGTACTTGAAGGAATGCGAGATTCATCGCCGACTGAACCGGAGCTATCGTGTAGGGCCAGGCGAAGAATCTGTCCATCAATGGCTCGACAATGACCTTCGACCGCAGAAAAAGTTGCTGATCAGCCATCTACGCCTCTCCTCCCAAGGAGAAATCGGAACAACAGCAGGGCGAAATGCAGGTACACCAGGCATCCATGGCATCGCATTCCCGACCGTAGTTGAATGACTAGGCGGACCAAGGCCATGCCCGGCGGAACAGAAACAACGGCCTGAAGCGCGAGGATCGATGGACGTTCTCTGCTCCAGCAGGATGACCCGCGGACAGCTGGGGAATCAACACCGCGCGACCTTGGGTCTGTTGGACACCGGCACAGTCGCGGACGCCCTGTTGTTTCTCCCCGCCGGGCGTTCTTCCGGCGCCGGTGAAAGGGTGTTCCGGGGCAGTGGCGGACCTGGTTGCCGTGAAATCCCGATGTCTGACTGCGTTCCGGCGTCAGTTGAACAGGCGGCGAACGGCGGACCGGCCGTCGCCGACCGGTATTTGATCGGCCCGGCCGAGTGATGGCATCGTGGGGGCGCCGCCCGGCGGAGTATCCCCGCCACCGATGCAGAACCGCCGGGGCCGGCGCGACGAGCCCGAGGGGCATCCACTGATGTCCGATTGCCCGCCCGGAGCAGCAGGGCGACCGGGACCGGCGTGGCGGGCAGGCGCCGACAAGCCGACCGCCGCCGACAGAAACAGCCCATCGACCGACAACGGCCACAGCGTTGCGCTGGGGACACCAGCTGCGCATAAGTCTCGGCGCTCCGGCTGCGTAGAGGTCCGGGGGCACCGGCTGCGTATCGGTCCGGGGGCACCAGCTACGTAGAGGTCGGGGGGCTCCAGCTGCGTATAGGCCCGGGGGCTCCAGCTACGCATAGGCATCGCAGGCCAAAGCGTCTTTGGCCTGCGACTTCTCTGTGCGTCCTCGCGCGCCTCACACGCCCCGCAACTCCGGCACATCTGGACGAGACAGCCTAAAACCTCCCCGAGCGACCATCCGGCAAATATGACGGAGCCGTTAAGATCGGACACTTTTAAAAGTCACCAAGTCATTTACTCATCAGGCGTCCCGCGTCTAAGGTGACCGCAGCAAGAGAGCGCGACGTTTGTTCCATCTGCTGACAAACAGTGCACGCCGAGGTGGCTCGAACGGAGTGGTCGCGTGGTCGACGTGCCCGTTGTAGCCGTACCGCACGTCGTTCCTTCACCGGACGGACAAGGAACGAAGGAGCAGCGAAATGAAGAGACGTTACGTCGTTGCCGTCGCCGTGGCAGGCCTGGTGGTGGCGGGCTGCGGCTCCGGCGAATCCAGCAGCTCGGGGTCCTCCACGACAGCAGGAAGTACCAAGGTCACCGTCGGCGTGGGCCCGGGCGTCTCCTCGCTCGGCGTCTCGAACGACGCCTTCGCCAAGAACGGCCTGGACATCGTCAAGAGTCCTACGACGAGCCCGGCCCAGGTCACGCCGCTGCTGCTGAACGGCCAGTTGGACATCGCCCTCGGCGACCCGGTCGGAAGCCTCATAGCCGTCTCCCAGAACGTCCCGCTCGTGATCATCGCGGTGGCCACATCGAGTGGAACCAGTGCCGCCGACGACACGACGGGCCTGCTGGTCAAGGACGACGGCTCCATCACCTCCGCCGCCGACCTCAACGGCAAGAAGGTGGGCGTCACCTCGATCGGCGGAAGTGCGCAGATGACGGCGTCGGCAGCGATCGACAAACTCGGCGGTGACTCGAAGACGGTGGACTTCGTCGAGGTCCCGGCGCAGAGCATGAACTCCGAGGTCGCCAAGGGAACCGTCGACGCCGTGGTCAGCCAGGAACCCACCATCACCCAGGGGAAGTCGATGGGCCTGAAGGAGCTGTTCGCGCCGGCAGCCGAATCGACGCCTTCCGCGCCGCTGATCGTCTACGTCACCACGCAGACGTACCTGAAGGACCACCGCGACGTCGTCGATTCCTTCACCAAGGCTCTGACGGAGTCGAGCGCCGCCCTGAACAAGGACCCCGATCTGGTCCGTTCGACGGCCAAGAGCACCTACAAGCTCACCGACGCGCAGACCAAGGACATGGTGCTGCCGTACTTCGTGCCGACCACGGTCAGCAAGAGCAAGGTGGAGGACATCATGGATCTGATGATCAAGTACGGGCTCATCAAGTCCGCCGTCGATCTGGACACCACGATCTACAACGCGCCATGAGTCCGATGCCTCGGAAGCCGGCCGCCTTCGGACGCGTGGGCGCCCGCCTGGGATTCGTCGTCGCGGTGCTCCTGGTGTGGCAGGTCGTCACGGTCACGAACACCATCTCGTCGGACGCCCTCGCGTCCGTGACATCCATCGTGGCGGCGATGGCGCGAGTGGTGCCGACCGACGAGTTCTGGCACAGCCTCGGCGGCACGCTGCTCAACTGGGGAACGGGGACGGCGGTCGCGTTCGGGATCGCCGTACCGGCCGGACTGCTCCTCGGTTCCAGCGAGCTGCTCTACCGGATGTTCCGCATCCCGATCGAGTTCATGCGCACGATCCCCTCCATCGCGCTGCTCCCGCTCGCGCTACTGCTCTACGGCGCGACCAGCAGCATGGCCGTACTGCTCATCGTTCTCGGCGCGGTGTGGCCGCTGCTGCTGCAGAGCATGTACGGCATGCGTCAGCTGGATCCGGTCATGCGCGAGGTCGCGGCGTCCTACCAGCTACGGCTGCGCGATCGGATCACCCGCGTGATCCTCCCCGACGCCTCCCCGTTCATCGCCACCGGCGTCCGGATCGCGCTGACGATCGGGCTGCTGCTGTCCGTCGGCGCGGAGATGCTCGGTGGCGCGCCCGGGCTCGGACGCCAGATCGCGCTCACCCAACAGACCATGGCCATCCCGGACATGTACGCCTACATCGTGGTCGTGGCCGCCCTCGGGACCTTGCTCAACCTGAGCATGCTCGCCCTGGAGAGGAGTCTCCTGTCATGGCACTCGTCGCACCGGCTCGCAGGCTGAGAGCGGTGAAACCGCTCCTGCGGACCCGCCCCGGTCTCCGCGTCCTCGTCAGTCTCGTCGTGCCCGTGGCCATGGTCGCGATCTGGTGGCAGGCGAGTGCGAACAGCACGTCGCTGTACTTTCCGCCGCTGTCCAAGATCATGTCGTCGTTCTCCGACGTGTGGCTGTCATCCATGTTCCTGAGCGAGGCCGTGCCGAGTCTCCAGCGTTTCGCCCTGGGGCTGCTGATCGCCGCGGTCGCGGGCATCGCGGGTGGGCTCCTCCTGGGACTGTGGCGGGGCCTGGGGGACGCGGCCGCGCCGGTTCTGGAGTTCGCCAGGGCAACGCCCGGCGTCGCACTCGCGCCGCTCGCCATCGTGCTGTTCGGCATCAACTCCCGGACGCAGGTGGTGATCATCGCCTTCGCCGCCGTCTGGCCCGTCCTGCTCAACACGATCGACGGGGTGCGCTCGGTCGACCCGGTGCTCATCGACGTCGGGCGTGGCTACCGGATCAGCCGGCGGGACCGGCTCCTGCGGGTCACACTGCCGTCGGCCGGCCCGCAGATCATGGCAGGCCTGAACACGGCCGTCGCGATCGGGCTCATCATGATCGTCGTCAGCGAGCTGCAGGGTGCGACGAACGGCATCGGCTACACGCTGCTGCAGCAGCAGCGCAGCTACAACATTCCGGCCATGTGGTCGAGCATCGTGCTGCTGGGGCTGCTCGGTTGTCTGCTCAACGTCGGGTTCCGGGCGGCGGAGCGAGTGATTCTGCGATGGCACCGGCTGATGCGCGAAACGTCGAGCAAGTGAGGAAGGACATGACTTCGGTCGCGGAAATGACGAACGACAAGCCGGCCATGCCGGCATCTCCCCTCCTGTCCGTCCGGGGGCTGTCCAAGAGCTTCGGGGCCGGATCGACGACCCGGCTCGTCCTGGACGGGGTCGATCTCGACGTTCGGCGCGGGGAGTTCCTGTGCGTCGTCGGCCCGTCCGGCGCGGGCAAGACGACCTTGCTGCGCTGTCTGTCCGGTCTCATGGAGCCGACCTCCGGCGAGGTCCGCCTCGACGGCGAGGTCGTCACGGGTCCGCCCAGCAGGCTCGCCGTGGTGTTCCAGGACTACAGCCGCTCGCTCATGCCGTGGATGTCGGTGTCCGCGAACGTCGAACTCCCGCTGCGCTCGAAGAAGATGCCGAAGCGGCAGCGACGCGAGACGGCACGCAGCGCCCTGGAGGCGGTCGGTCTGTCGGCCGGCGTCCACGGTCAGTACCCCTGGCAGTTGTCCGGCGGCATGCAGCAGCGGGTCGCCATCGCCCGCGCTCTCGCCTTCGAACCCGAGGCGCTGCTCATGGACGAGCCGTTCGCCTCCGTCGACGCGCAGACCCGTACCGATCTGGAGGACCTCATCCTCGGTGTCCGGGAGCAGTTCGGGGTCACCGTCGTGCTGGTGACCCACGACATCGACGAAGCCGTCTACCTGGGCGACGAGGTCGTGGTGCTGTCCGGCTCGCCGACGCGCGTACGCGAACGGCTCCCGATTCCGCTCGGCGAGCATCGCGACCAGGTCGAGACGAAGTCCCTGCCCAGGTTCGCGGAGCTGCGGGCCCATGTGCTCAACCTGATCCAGCGGGAGAAGTCCACCGCGCAGGCCGACGCGACGCCGCAGCAGAGCTGAGGAAGGGAGCCGGCATGATCCAGCTTCGCCGATACGAAATAGTCCCGGGCGAGCTCGAAGCCTTCGTCAACTGGTGGCGGGCCACGATGCCCGCTCTGCGCACCGAGGCCGGGTTCACCATCGAGTTCGCCTACGCCAACGAGGATGCAAACGAGTTCGTGTGGGCCGTCAGCGTTCCGGGCACGGTGGAGGACTTCGCACGCGTCGACGCCGCCTACCGGACCTCGGAGGCTCGCCGGCGTGTCTTCGCCGGCCTCCCGGAGCGGGTCGCGAAGGCGCATGTCGGGTTCGTGAGTCCCGTAGTCGAAGACTGAGGACCGACCCACGAAGAGGGAAGGCCGGCCGTGGTCACGACAGAGAGAGCGATCGGGCTGAGCGTGGTCGCGACAGAGAGCGAGAGGGTTGAGCGTGCGCGAGACCATTGAACTGCACAGCGGCGACGGGGCGTTCGAGGCCTGTCTCGTACGCCCGGCGAGCGGAACCCCGGTCAAGGGGGGACTCGTAGTCATCCACGAGATCTGGGGACTCGCCGATCACATCAAGGACGTGAGCGAGCGCTTCGCCGCCCACGGGTATGTCGTCCTGGCCCCCGACCTGCTGTCCCGGGTCGGCATCACCGCGCACCTCGGCGCCGAGCTGCAGGCGATCATGCACAGCCCGGACGACAAGGTGCGTTCCGACGGACAGCCGATGCTGCGTGAGGCGATGGCGCCGAGCCGCTCGCCGGAGTTCGCCGCGTGGGCGGTGTCCGCCCTCATCAGCTGCGTCGACCATCTCGCCGCCCAGGAGGGCGTGGACGGTCATGTGGCGGTCACCGGGTTCTGCTTCGGCGGCAGCTTCAGTTTCGCCCTGTCGGCCGCGGACCCCAGGGTGCGCGCCGTCGTCCCGTTCTACGGAACCCCGCCGCCGCCGACCGACTTCAGCAGGATCTCGGCCCCGATCCTCGCCTTCTACGGCGACCAGGACGAGCGGTTGATGTCCTCGCTCCCGGATGTCGTCGAACGAATGGCCACGGCCGGCGTCGACTTCACCCCGATCGTGTACAAGGGCGCCGGACACGCCTTCTTCAATGACGCCAACGCCCATGCCTACGAACCCGATGCCGCCGCCGACTCCTGGCAGCGCGCGCTGGAGTTCATCGAGGCGAACATCTGACGAGACCATGGGAAAGGGCGGCCCGCGGGCCGCCCTTTCCCATCTGCGTTCGTGAGCCGAGTACCCGAGCTCACTCGTACTCGTGCAGCCAGCGGTAGGTGTCCTCCAGGAACGCCTCGACGACTTCGGGCCGGTCCTCCGCCACGATCTCGTCGCCCTGGGGGACCTCGAACCCCTTGCGGGCGAAGAGGTAGGCCCAGACCTGGTAGGACGGTCGCAGGCGGCTCATCTCCTCCCGGTCGATCGGGATGACGTCGCCGGGGAACACCGGCGTCATGACGCCCTTCTGATAGATGCCCTCAAAGCTCGCCAGGCGCCAGCCGTCGGCCGTACGGACGACACGGGAGACGAACCGGCAGTACTGGATGGTGTCGATCGGGATGCCTTCGAGCGTGTCCCGGTTGTGGATCTCGCCGACGCTCTCCACGACGGCGCGGTCGCCGGCGATGCGGATCTCGACGGGAGAGATCAGGTGCTTGCTGGGCCGTCCGCCGCCCTGCCGGGTCAGCGCGCGAGCGTGCTCCGCGAACTCGCGCGCCGTGCCCGAGAACCACGTCGTACGAATGTGGGAGTCCTCGATGTAGGAGTCCGCGAGCTTGTCCCACGCGGCCGTGTCACGCCGGTGGCGCTCCAACCGGACGAGCTCGGCGATCTCCAGCTTGTCGAGGTGTTCTGCGACTCTTGTCCGGTCGATCGTCACGGTGTGTTACCTGGTTTCGGTCCTTGGCCTTGGTGTGGTTCTGCGGGGCGACGGGCGCCGGCGCGGCCGGGGAAGGGCGGCGGGGTCAGGAGTCCGGCCCGAGCGGAAGGGCGGCGACCGACGAGCCGACGAGCAGGCAGGGTTCGCTCGACCTGTTGCTCCAGGCGTGGTTGGTCCCCCGGATCACGACGGTGTCACCCGGCGTGAGTTTGACCTCGTCGACATCGGTCAGGAGGTAGACCTCACCCCGTACACAGGTGATGCAGTCGAGGGTATCGGTGCGGTGCATGCTCGGGTGGCGGCTCCGATCCTCGTCGGTGGCCTTGATGGTCTGCCCGGCCTGCGCACTGAGCTCGTCGAAGACCTGCGCGGATCGCGCGGCGTCCGGGTCGTCCGGCTGCAGTTCGAGCGCACGGCACAGCAGGCCGTTGGGCAGCGGTTCGCGGCGCGGGCCGACGAGAGACCTGTCGCCCTCGATCGAGTTGTCGGCAGGCGTCTCCGCGGTGGCCCACAAGGTCGCCCGCCAGAAGTAGCCTTCCCGCTCCTGGACGTTGCTCAGCTTGTCGTCCAGCACGGCCGAGCGCCCGTGCTCATCGCTGCCGATGACGTAGCGATTGATACGCGACATCACTCTCCCTCTCTGTTGCGGCTCAGCGGGGTTGTGTCGGTTGAGACTCAGCGGGCGGGGAATCCGCTCGGCGGCGGAGTCGGACGCGAGAGCTTGGACTTCTGCGACGCCGTGTAGAGGTCGTTGACCATTCCCTCGCAGGCACGCCGGAAGGCCATGATGTCGAGTCCGAGGGTGAAGACCTTGACGCCCATCTCGAGTGCGTCGAGGCAGGTTTCCGGGGTCGGATCGAGGTTGGGCCCACCGATCACCGGGACGTCGTACCTGGCCGCGGCATCCATCACCCGGCGGTAGGCGGCCTGCACCTTGGGGCTGCGCAGCTGCTCGACCCCCTCGCCCATCGCGAAGGAGAGGTCGCCCACGCCGAAGATCACCATGCTCACTTCGGGCAGTGCGCAGATCTCCTCGATGTTCTCGACCGCGTCGGGGTGTTCGATCAGCGGGACCAGGATGGTCGACTCGTTGTTGCGCCGCGCGTACTCGTTGAAGTCGCTGAACGCATAGCCGGTCGCCCGCACGGCCGGACAGATACCGCGTTTTCCCAGCGGCGGGAAGAACGCGGCGTCAGCGGCCGTCCTGATGTCCGCCGCCGACTTGACCATCGGCAGGAAGATGCCCTCGGCGCCGGCTTCGAGAGCACGGCGGATGGAAGCCTCGTCGTCGAAGCTGGGCACCCGGACCACCGGAACCATATTCACGTGGTTGGCCGCCCGGATGCTGTCCTCGAGCGCTCGCGGATTGTTCGGCGAATGCTCCGTGTCCAGCATGACGAAGTCGTATCCGGTCAGCCCGAGAACCTCGATCAGCGCACCGTTTCCGGTGAAGCACTGCATTCCCAACGGCACGATTCCCTGGTCGACCATTTCCAGCAGTCGATTGCGGTATGCGCTCACGTCATCCCCTTTTCGTTGGCCACCGCGAGCGTAGACCAAAGGCAACAAGTCAGCAAGTGACTTGGGGATCTGAAGTCTTCCCGCGAGGGCGAGCGGCCCCGCCTCACGGTCGACTCCACGGGGCTCCCACCTTGCGGTACGATCCACGAAGAAGACTTTTAGTCACCTGGTGAGTTCGCGCTGGTGAGCTCACCTACGAGGTGGCGGACGATGACGAGGAGAGGGCAGACGGTGACGGCGTTTGTTGCAGACGGCGGCTTCGACCGAGACCGTGCGAGTGTCGCCGATCGAGTACTGCGCGACCTGGAGTCGGGCATCCTGTCGGGCCGCCTGAAGCGCGGCTCCAAGCTCCCCTCCGAGAAGGAGCTGGCCTCCTACTACGGCGTCAGTTCACCGACGATCCGCGAAGCCATCCGGGCGCTCAGCGCGATGCGCCTCGTGGAGGTGCGGCACGGCTCGGGGATGACGGTGATCGCGGACTCCTCCACGCTGATGGCCTCGGCGATGCGGTCGGTGGTCGAGCTGGAGAACATCGACCTGCAGAGCATCCTGAAGCTGGCGGAGACACTGAACCTCCAGGCGGTCGATCTCGCGATCACGACCGCCACTCCCGAGGAGATCGACGCCGTACTCGACACCGCGAAGTCGTTCAACGACTCCATGTCCAGCGAGGAGTTCACGCAGACTCTGCAGGATTTCCTCGGGGGACTCATCGCCCTGTCCCACAACAAGCTCCTCGAAGTGGTGGCGTCCTTCGTCATCTCGACGCACCTGTCGCTGGCGCGCCGGGTCCGCCAGGGCCCGGAATCGAAGTGGGCGTCGGACGTCGCGCGGCTGCGTGGCGTACGTATCGCCATCGTGGAGGCGGTCGCCGCACATGACCGGCAGGCAGCGTCCAAGGCCGTCCGGGAGTACACCGCGCAGACGCTCGCGATCGCCGGAGCGACCGTTGACGATCAGCGCGTCGGAGTCGACGACCCGCGCTGAATCCGACGGGGCCGCCCCTGGCGTACGTCTTTGCGGAGGCGTACGGAAACGTCTGCACGGGCCTTGCACCTAAGTCACCTGGTGACCTAATGTGACAGCCGTGTTAAGGGGCCGCGGACATCCGACCGCCTCTCGACACCGCTCGCAGCCACGCAGAACAACGCGGCCAAAAACCGAGGGTGTGCTCCATGGCGGATCACATATACAAAAGCCAGGATTTCCACAGAGTTGGGCGCGGCCGGGTCGCCGACCGCATTTTCGACGACTTGCGGAATCAAATCCTTCACGGAGCGCTGCCCGACGGATCACGCCTCCCGCCGGAACGGATCCTCGCCGAGCGGTACGGCGTCAGCAGCGCCACGGTGCGCGAATCGGTTCGTGCCCTGACGGCCATGGGCCTGGTCAGTGTCCGGCACGGCAGCGGAACATATGTCACCGCTTCGACCGACACCATGATCGCTGTGTCGCTCGCTTCGGTGATCAAGCTGAAGGACGTCGGCGCAGTCGAATTCCTCGGCCTCCAGGCCGCGTTGAATGCCTACGCGGTCGAGTTGGCGGCGCGCTGCGCCTCCGACGAGGAGATCGCCTCGCTCAGAGCGGCTGCCGAGAAACTGACTGCCATCCGGAGCGTGGACCGGGCCGCGGCCGATCTCAGGCACTACCTCCACCGGCTCTCCGAGATCTCCCACAGCGCGCTCCTCGCGTCGTTGTGCGGATTCTTCGCCGACGTCCAGGTGCAGTTGGCGTTCGAATTGTCCGGTGGTCCCAAGCTCGCCGACTGGCAGCGCATCGCGGGTGCCCTTCATCCGCAGCGCATTGCCGTCGTGGAATCCCTTGAGGCCCGGGACGGCGAGCGGGCGGCGAAGATGGTCCGAATCCACCATGCCCACGCACTCGAACTGATCACTTCCTCGCCGCGCGGCGCGGAGATCAGGGCCTCGGGCCCCCTCTATTCACAGCTGATCGCATCCCTCCTGAACACCCGGACCGACGCAAATCCGAGTGACGGGGCCCCTGAGCCGCAATAGCGCATGCCCGAGCGAGCCCCACCGAGCCCGAACACCACGGAACTGAGCCCGAATTCAGCAGAAATGGAAAGGGATGACCCATGAGTACTGGTGCGCGCGTCGAGGTCGGCTCGGTTCTTGACACGGGGCGTATGTCACGCCCCACCCTGACCGTCATCCTCCTGTGCGCGGCGGTCGCGCTACTGGACGGGCTCGATACCCAGTTGATCTCCCTCGCGGCCCCCGCCATGGGGCCCGACCTGCATCTGAAGCCCTCGGGATTCGGCACGGTGTTCGGCATCGGGCTCTTCGGCGGACTGATCGGGGCCACGGTGGCCGGAGTGATCGGCGACCGCGTGGGCCGCCGGCCGTTGGTGACCTTCGGGGTCCTGGTGTTCGGTGTCGTCACCCTGGTGACGCCGTTCGTCGGCTCGGTCGGTGCGCTGGAAACCGTTCGGTTCTTCACCGGAATCGGTCTCGGCGCCGCCCTGCCCGGCATCATCTCGCTCGCCTCGGAGTACGCACCCGCGAAGTCCCGGGCGACGGTCGTCGGGCTGATGTTCTGCGGCTTTCCGATGGGCGCGGTGGTCGGCGGAGTCCTGGCGAACTGGCTGATCCCCGCGCACGGTTGGCACAGCGTCTTCTACGTCGGCGGTGTCGTACCGCTGCTGTTGCTGCCGCTCCTTGTGTTCCGGTTGCCCGAGTCCGCCCGGTTCCTCGCCGCACGCGGCGACGGCGTGGCGGCGGCCAGGACCCTGGAACGGCTGGGGATCCCGGCCGACGGTGCCGGTGCGAGGGACGAAGGTCCCGCGGAGAGCCGGTCTCCCGTGGCGGCCCTGTTCAAGGAGGGCAGGGGCCCGGGCACGGTCCTGCTGTGGGCCGCGATGTTCCTGACCTTGCTCATGACGTACTTTCTGGTCACGTGGTTGCCCAGCGTCGCCATCGCGGCCGGGGCGGACAGCGGCCTGCTCGCCGTCTCCACACTGAATCTCGGAGGCATACTTGGGTGCCTGGTGATCGGCCGGCTCGCGGACCGGGGCCGCCCGCCCCTCGTGATCGGCGGCGCGTACACCCTGGGTGCCGTCGCCGTCGCCCTCATCGGCTGGGCCACCGCGTCGGACGGCATGCTGCTAATCGTCACCTTCGTCGCCGGTCTGCTCAGCCTGGGCGCGCAGATGTGCACGATTCCGCTGATCCCCCAGTTCTACGACACGGCACAGCGCGCCACCGGCGTCGGCTGGTCCATGGGCTGGGGGCGACTGGGCGGCATCGCGGGCCCGGTGGTGGGCGGGTGGCTGATCGCCGCGGAGCTCACCACGTCCTCTCTCTTCGTCCTCGCGGGCGGCGTCTCCCTCTGCGCCGCAGCGGTGCTGTTCGGGTTCGGCATGCTCAAGCGAAGCACCGCGGGTTCCGCCACGGCGATCGCTCCGGTCAAGGACGCCGCCGGCCCGGCCTGATCACAGGCTCGCCCGCCCGACCGGTGCGCACAGCAAAACCGCATACGGTGCCGTGCCCGCTGTTAGCCCCTCACCACGTCAAGGAACGGAACCATGGAAGTTCTCCTGCTCAGGCACGCCTCGCAGATGGTCGACGGCGCACTGGAACACGGACGCGCCCTGAAGTGCCATCCGCTGACCGTCGCCGTCCTCGACCCAGGGGGTCATCTGCTCGCCCTCAAGCGCGAGGACGACAGCGGGATCCTGCGGCCGGACATCGCCACGGCCAAGGCGTGGGGCGCTCTGGGCATGGGCGCCGGAGGCCGCGATCTGGCGCGGCGGGCCGCCACGGCACCCGCCTTCTTCGAGGCCCTGAGCGCCATCTCCGGGGGACGGATCGCCCCGGTTCCCGGTGGCGTACTCGTCCGCGACGCGGAGGGGCACATCATCGGCGCGGTGGGGATCAGCGGAGATCACCCCGACAAGGACGAGGCGTGCGCAGTGCACGCCATCGAGAGCGCCGGCTTCACAGCCGACTGCGGCTGACAGCTACCTGGGAATTCGGGAGGCATCTCATGCGGACGGTGCGCGTCGAGCAGGGATCGGTGACGGGCAAGGAGATCGGCGAAGTGCACGCCTTCCTGGGCCTGCCCTACGCGGCCCCACCGGTCGGCGCGCTGCGGTGGCGACCGCCGGCCCCGCCCGCGCCGTGGTCCGGGGTGCGCGCGGCGACGGCGTTCGGCGCGGCCGCGATCCAGACGGCGGGCAACGGGCGCGGGCCCGGCCTGGGCGCCGAGCAGAGCGAGGACTGCCTGTACCTGAACGTCTGGACCCCCGAAGCGGACGGCGCGGCGAACCTGCCGGTCATGGTGTGGATCCACGGCGGCGGATTCATCGGCGGCTCGGCGTCGGATCCGTCGTTCTCGGGCGAGACCCTGGCACGCCGCGGTGTGGTCGTCGTCTCGCTCAACTACCGGCTGGGGGCCTTCGGCTTCCTGACCGATCCGCGGACCGGCACCAATTTCGCGGTGGGCGACTGGGTCGCGGCCCTGACCTGGGTGGCGGACAACATCACCGCCTTCGGGGGCGACCCGGGCAACGTGACCGTCTTCGGCCAGTCCGCCGGCGCCGTCGCGGTGCGCACACTGTTGTCCACGCCTTTTGCCCGGGGCCTGTTCCACCGGGGAATCATCCAGAGCGCGGGCTTCGAGGACTACGCCGTGGTCGCCCCGCCGTCCTACGAGCGTGCCGCGCGGGCGACGGAGGAGGTCTTCGGCTTCCTGGGCAGCCAAGACCCCGACGAGCTGCGGCAGTTGTCCGCCGAGCGGGTGCGGGAGGCGTCCTGGGCGATGGCCGGCACCACGGCGCCCGCTGACCAGCTGCACACACCCGCGAACCTCGTGTGGTACCCGACGGTGGACGGCGAGGTCGTGACGCGGGACTTCTCCAACTGGCCCGCGAACCTGCCCGTGATGCTCGGCAGCACCCAGGACGAGGCACGGTTCTTCCAACGGCCGGACGGCCTGCACGGCCGCCGCGGTCTCGACCCGGCCGAGGTCTACACACCCCTTACGCTCGCCGCGATGGCCGACAGGCTGGGCGGCTCCCGCGCCGACGACATCCTCGCCCACTTCGACGGCAGCGGACTGACGACGTACGAGGCGCTGGCCGAACTGTCCACCAGCGCCGTCTGGCACGAGCCGGAGCTGGCCTCCTACGAGCGCTTCGCCGCCCTGGGCCGTACGTGCTACTCGTACCGCTTCGCGCGCGTCTCACCGTCCGCCCGCCGCTCGGGCCTGCTCGCCTTCCACACGGCCGAGCTTCCGTATCTCTTCCGCCGGATCGCTCCGGGCGAGGAGTACGACGAGACCGATGCCGGGATCGGCGACGTGATGCGGCACGCCTGGACGGAGTTCGCCCGCACCGGCGTTCCGCGGGGCCCCGACGGCGGGGCGTGGCCGGCCTGGGACACGTCGGCTCCCCGGCAGACGCTGATCGCGGACACCGTACGTAGCGGGACGCTGCACGTCGGCCCCGTCACCGAGTTGATCCACTCGCTCCGGAAGACGCCCGCCGAGGTCACCTTCGCCGACTCCCCGGACGTGCATCCCCAGGCATGATCCATCGGCCGGCGCTCAGCCCAGCCCGTCCGCACCGACCTGGACGGCGGACTCGTCGAGGAGTGTCTCGGTGACCGGCTGCGGCGAGCCGTCGAGGCCGAGGACGGGGCTGGCCTCCTTGTACCAGGACTCGATGACCGCGCTTCCCCAGAAGTCGCGGCGGCGGTCGTCGTGGACGTTCCACCGGTAGGTCTCGTGGCCGGGGTCACCGGTGTAGTAGTCGGAGGTGTAGATCTCCACCCGGTGTCCGTCGGGGTCACGCAGGTAGAGATAGAAGGCGTTGGATACGCCGTGGCGGCCGGGTCCGCGTTCGATGTGGTGCTCCTTGCGGAGCGCACCGAAGATGTCCGCGGTGTGCAGCACGTGGTGGGACTCGTGCGTGGCCACGCCCACGTGGTGCAGCCGCGGACCGGCGCCACCGGTGAAGGCGACGTCGTGGACCGTCTGTTTGCGGTACATCCAGGCGGCGTACAGCTCGTGCTCGTCGCCTTCGATGGTCTCCGAGCAGCCGAAGCCGAGCGCCTTGTAGTGCGCGTACGCGGCGGGGATGTCCGGGGTGCAGATGTTGAAGTGGTCCAGGCGGGCGACCTGGGCTCCGCGGTGCAGGTCGTAGCGCTGGATGAGCCGTTCGGCCTGCTCGATGTCGTGGAAGAACTCCACCGGGAAGCCCAGCGGGTCCAGGACCCGCACCGCGTCACCGACACCCTGGGTGCCCGCGCCCTTGGGGACGCGGCGCACCGGGCAGCCGAGGCGGGTGAAGTACCGCTCGGCCCTGTCGACGTCCTCCGGGGTACGGACGCGGTAGGCGATGTGGTCGAGGGCGGCGACCTCACCCTGGCGCAGCACGAGCGAATGGTGGGTCAGTTCGTCGGTGCCGCGCAGGCAGAGGCTCCCGGCGTCCTCGTACTGCACGTGGAAGCCCAGCATGTCCACCCAGAACCACCGGGCCCTGGCCAGGTCGGTGACCACGAGCTGGGCGTAGGCGGAACGGACGACATCAGGCGCCGGGGTGGTCATGAGACGGCTCCGAAGCGGGGGGTGTGCACCTCTCCGAGCGCCACGTGCACGATCTTCGACTCGGTGTAGAAGTCGATGCTGTGCGCGCCGCCCTCCCGGCCCACACCGCTGGACTTGACGCCGCCGAAGGGGGTGCGCAGGTCGCGTACGTTGTGGGAGTTGATCCACACCATGCCGGACTGGACGGCGTGCGCGATGCGGTGACCGCGTTTCAGGTCGGACGTCCAGATGTACGCGGCGAGTCCGTACTGGGTGGCGTTGGCCAGCTCGACCGCCTCGTCCTCGGTGTCGAAGGGGGCGACCGCGACGACCGGGCCGAAGATCTCCTCCTGGAAGATCCGGGCGTCCCGGGAGACGTCGGCGAAGACGGTGGGCTGAAGGTAGTTGCCCTCCGGAAGGTGATCCGGCCGCCGGCCGCCGGCGACCAGGCGAGCTTCCTTCTCACCGACCTCCACGTAGTCAAGGACCCGGGCGTAGTGCTCGGGGTGGACGAGGGCGCCGACCTCGGTGGCGGGGTCCGACGGCGGGCCGACGCGTACGTTCGCGGCGCGCTCGGCGAGGCGGCGGGTGAACTCCTCGTACACCGGCCGCTGCACCAGCACCCGTGAACCGGCGGTGCAGCGCTCGCCGTTGAGGGAGAAGACGCCGAAGACCACCGAGTCCAGGGCGGCTTCGAGGTCGGCGTCCGCGAAGACGACGACCGGCGACTTGCCGCCCAGCTCCATCGACGTGGTTTTGAGGTGCTGGGCACTCGACCGGACGATGTGGCGGCCGGTGTCCGTGGAGCCGGTGAAGGAGATCAGCGGCACGTCCGGATGGTCGACCAGGGCCTGCCCGGCCTCCTCCCCGAAGCCGTGCACGATGTTCACCACACCGGCCGGGACGCCTGCCTCGGCGAGGATCTCCGGCCAGAGGGAGGCCGAGAGCGGGGTCCACTCGGCCGGCTTGAGGATGAGCGTGCAGCCGGAGGCCAGCGCCGGGGCGAGCTTCCAGCTTTCCAGCATGAACGGGGTGTTCCATGGCGTGATCAGCCCCGCCACACCCACCGGGGTGCGTACGACGTAGCTGAACTGTTCCCCGCCCTGGCGGAACGCCTCCTCGCCGAGGGCCACGATGACATCGGCGAAGTAGCGGAAGTTCTCCGCCGCTCGCCGGGCCTGGCCGCGCGCCTGGGTGATGGGCAACCCGGAGTCGTAGGACTCGAATTCGGCCAGTTGCTGCTGGCGTGCCTCGACGGCGTTCGCGATGCGGTTCAAGGCGGTGGCCCGGGCCCGGTTCGACAGTCCGGACCAGGCGGGGAACGCCGACCTGGCGGCGGCCACCGCCCGGTCGACGTCCGGTGGGCCGCCCGCGGCGGCCTGGGCGTACCCGGTGTTGGAGACGGGGTCGATCACCTCGAAGGTGCGGCCGTCGGTGCTGTCGACGGCTTCGCCGCCTATCCAGTGCCGGATGGTGCCGGGCAGTCCTGCCGGGCGCGTGCTGGGCATGGCTCCTCCGTAGGTTGTTCGGCGGCTCAGACGGGCTGGAGCAGGTCGGTGCCCTCGGCGAGATACGTCCGGATGCGGGCCAGGCCGGGCTCGGTGGGGGTGATGAGCGGTGGCCGTACATGGGCGGAGGCGATGCGCCCCTGCTGGTGCAGCACCCACTTGGCCGGGGCCGGGTTGGTCTCGACGAAGAGCAGGTCGACCAGCGGGTGCAGCCGGAAGTGCAGTTCACGGGCGGCTGCCTGGCTCTCGGGGTCTCCCGCCTCCCACAACTCGTACATCCGGGCAACCGCGGCCGGTGCCAGGTTGGCCACGGCGCTGACGAAGCCCGCCCCGCCCAGGGCCATCAGCGGCAGGCAGAGCAGCTCGATGCCCGACCACACAAGGAGTTCGGGTCCGCAGAGGTGCAGCACCCGCGAGAAGTGCTCGAAGTCCTTGGTGGTCTCCTTGACGCCGACGATGTTGTCGAAGTCGGCGAAGAGCCGCCCGACGGTCTCCGGCGCGATGTCGACCGCTGTGCGGGAGGGCACGTTGTAGACGACCAGCGGCAGGTCGGGGAACTCCCGGGCCACCGTGGCGTACCACTGGTAGAGGGCCTCCTGCGTCGGGCGGGCGTAGTAGGGGGTGATGACCAACGCGGCATCGGCGCCCAGCTCCTGGGCGGCGGCGGTGATCTCCAGGGTCTCGTCGAGCTTGTGCGATCCGGTGCCGGGCACGAAGGGCACCCGGTCGGCTATCTCCTCCGTCGCGGTGCGCATGGCGGCGATCCGCTCCGCGGCACTCTGCGCGCTGGGTTCGCCGGTGGAACCGCCCAGCGAGATGCCGTGCGAGCCTGACTCCAACTGCCAGCGGACCAGGCCGCGCAGGCTGTCGTGGTCGACGGCTCCGACGTCGGTGAACGGGGTGACGACGGGAACGATGGAACCGCGGATCGCGGCCGGATCGCTGCGGAACTTCATGGGGTCTCTCCCTGCTGGGCGTGCCTGACACGCCACTGCTCGTACGGTCCCTGCCAGTCGGGGCCCAGCGGATACAGCCCGTCGACCGACCGGCCGGCCTGCACCTGCTCGGTGATGAAGCGCTCCTGCAACTCCTGCTCGGCGCTGTCGGCGATCAGCTCCTCGGCGAGCGAGGGATCGATGACGACCACGCCGTCGGCGTCGCCGACCAGCAGATCGCCGGGCTGAACGAGGGCCCCGCCGCAGGCGATCGGGATGCCGGTGTCCCAGGGGACGTGGCGGCGGCCAAGGACGGAGGGGTGCGTGCCGCCGCAGTACACCGGCAGTTCGAGCGCGGTGACCGCCGCGCTGTCGCGCAGCGCCCCGTCCGTGACTACCCCGGCGGCCCCGCGCCGCAGGGCGCGCAGGGCGAGGATGTCGCCGAGGGTGCCCGCCGTGGTGTCCCGGCGGGCGTCCATGACCAGGATCTGACCGGGCCGCAGTTCCTCGATGGCCCGCTTCTGGGCGTTCATGCCGTTGCCGTAGCGCATGAACAGGTCCTCGCGCAGCGGCAGATAGCGCAGCGTGTGGGCGACGCCGACCATCTTGTCGCCGGGCCGGGTGGGGCGTACCCCGTCGATGCTGCTCTGCACCAGGCCGCGCTTGCGCAACTGCGCGCTGAGCGTGGCCACCGCGATGCCCCGCAGTCCTTGCTCGATCCGCTTGTCCAGCACCGGTTCGGGTTCGTACGCCGAGCCCCAGGCCGCGGCGCGCTCGCCCTGACCGGCCCGGGGCATCGCACCCCAGGCCTCCAGGTCGTGACCGGCCTCGGCGATCGGGTTGCGCAGCCGTCCGGTGCTGACGGTGCCGTCGCCGGCCTCGACCTCCACCGTGTCGCCGGGCGAGACGACGGACGCGCCGGCCGGGGTGCCGGTGAGGATGACGTCCCCGGGCTCCAGGGTGACCAGTCGCGACAGGTCGGCGATCAGGTCCCCGAACGGGAACAGCAGGGTGTCGGTGGTGTCGTCCTGGACGAGCTCGCCGTTGACCCAGGTCCGCAACCGGAGGGCCGACGGGTCGAGTCGGCGTGCGTCCAGCAGCCGCGGGCCGATCGGGGTGAACCCGTCGGCGCCCTTGGACCGCAGGTTGGAGCCGAGGTCGGCATGGCGCAGGTCGTACACACCGGCGTCGTTGGCGGCGGTCACATAGGCCACGTGGCTCCAGCCGTCCTGCGGGGCGACCCGGTGCGCACGGCGGCCGACGACCAGGGCGATCTCGCCCTCGAACGCCAGCAGTTCGCAACCGCGCGGGCGGTGCACCGGGTCGCCGCTGCCGACCAGCGACGACGGTGGCTTGAGGAAGTACGACGGCTGTTCGGGCACCCGTCCGCGTTCCGCCGCCCTGCTGCGGTAGTTGAGGTGGACGGCGATGATCTTCGACGGTGTCGTACCGAGCGGGTGAGGCATCAGCCGCGCTCCTGATCCGGGTCGAGGCCCTGGCCCGGGTCGAGGCCCTGGCCCTGGTCCGGGTCCTGGCCCGGGTCCTGGTCCTGGTCCTGGCCCTGGCCCGGGTCCTGGCCCTGGCCCGGGTCCGGGCCCTGGTCCGGGTCCGGGTCCGGGTCCGGGCCCGGGCCCTGGTCCGGGTCCGGGTCCGGGCCCTGGTCCGGGTCCTGGTCCGGGTGGCGGACGCGTTCGCGCAGGGACAGCAGACCGTCGACCGCGTCCATGGCCGGGCTGGGGACACCGGTGCGCCGGGCGAGTTCGCGTACGGCGCCGAGAATGGCGTCCGTCTCCAGGCGCCGGCCCCGGTCGGAGTCCTGGAGCATCGAGGTGCGGAAGTTGCCGAGGCGGGCGGCGACCTCGAGCCGCTCGTCCGCCGACATGGTGGTCGGGATGCCGAGCCTGGTGCCGACCTCGGCCGTTTCCTTGAAGATGTCGGCACACAGCTGACGCAGATCCGGGCTCCGGAGGATTTCGAGCACCGTCCCGCCGGTCAGCGCGCTGACCGGGTTGAGGTTCACGTTGCCGAGCAGCTTCTCCCACATCGCCGTGCGGATGTCGACGCTCACCTCGGCGCGGACCGGGCCTGCGGACAGCGCCTTGGCGCACCGGTCGACACGGGCGGAGGCCCCACCGAACGGGTCTCCGATGATCAGGCAGTCGCCGCCGGAATGCGTCACATGGCCGGGCTCCGGGACAGAACTGCTGAAGTGTGCGACGCCGGCCATCACCCGGGAAGGCGGCAGCAGGTCCAGCAGACCGCCGTCCGGGTCCACTTTCCGGATCACCTGGTAACCGAAGCCGCCCACGGTGGCCAGCAACCACCACGGGACACCGTTGGCCACCACGAGCACGTCGGCACCGGCCTCGATCCACGGCCGGACGCGGGCGGCGGCCGCGGGCAGGTCCTGGCTCTTGACGCAGATGACCACCAGGTCCGGCTCGGGGAGGAGCGCCGGGTCGTGGGCGGCGGCCAGGCCGTACCGGGCGGTGCTGCCCGTGCTGTCCACCAGTAGCCCGTGCTCGACGATGGCGTCCAGATGAGCGCCCGGCGCTCCCAGCAGGGACACCTGCGCGCCGCCCGCGGTGAACGACGCGGCCAGGGTCGCGCCGACCGCGCCGGGTCCGACAATCGTGATCTTCAAGGCCATCCCTCAGCTCTGGTAGGACGGATCGATCAGCTACGTTCGATCAGCAATGTTCGATCAGCTCCGGTAGGACGGATCGATGCGGTCGATCTTGCGTCGCAGTGCCTCGAAGAGGACCCGTCCCGCGTCGGTACGGTCCCCCAGCTGGAAGGACTCCCGCGTCGACTGGACCGCTGCCTCGTGGCTGACCTTGGCCAGCGGCCGGCCGGTGGAGGTCGCGGCGAGTTGGAGCTCGCAGGCCCGCTGCAGAGTCCACAGGGCCGAGAAAGCGGCCGGCAGGGTCGGCCCCAGCGCCAGCAGGCCGTGATTGCGCAGGATCATCAGGTTGCGGTCGCCCAGGTCCTCGACCAGCCGCGGCCGCTCCTCCGGATTGACGGTGACGCCCTCGAAGTCGTGGTAGGCGACCATCTCGAACAGCTGGGCGGAGTAGAAGTTGTCCGGGTCCAGGCCGTCGCCGATACAGGCGACGCCACTGCCTGCCGTGGTGTGGGTGTGCATGATGCAGTGGGTGTCGGAGCGGCTCGCGTGCAGGGTGGTGTGGATCAGCAGCCCGGCCTCGTTCACCGGCCAGGGCGAGTCGGAGAGGATGTTCCCCTCGTAATCGATCTTCACCAGGTTCGACGCGGTGACCTCGTGGTACATCAGGCCGAACGGGTTGATCAGCAGGCTGCCCTCCTCGTCGGGCACCCGCAGCGTGATGTGATTGAAGATCATTTCGACCCAGCCCAGATGATCGAAAACCCGGTAGCAGGCGGCCAGTTCGAGCCGCGCATGCCATTCGGCGTCGCTCATGGATCCCGGGGTCCGGCCGGTTGAGGGGTGCGTCAGAACGGTCATCGCCGGCTCCTTCGGGTCGCGGCGCACTGGACTTGAGCATGGGGCGACGAACCACCCAGGACAATGTCGAAACGTACACTCGATGACGGGTGTGGATGTCGGACCCGACATTGGGTGTGGATGTCGGACCCGACGCTGGTGTGGATGCCGGGCTCGACACCGGCGTGAATGCCGGACCCAACACCGGTGTGAGTGCCGGACCCAACACCACGCGAACCCGTGCGGATGTGAGGAGGACGGATGGCGTCGCTGCCGTTGACCCAGCTGGTCACCTCGATGCCTGAGGACGTGGTGACCGTGCTTGCGGGCGGCGGTCCCCGGGCGCAGGCCGTGGCGGGGGTCGAACTCCTCGACTGCCCGGAGGCGGCCGGTGACCTGCCGCCCGCGCAGTTGCTGCTCGCCGTGGGACTCGATCCGGCCGATGACACGGCAGGCAGAGCCGCACTGCGCACCGCCGCCGATCACCGGAGTGTTCTTGCCGTGAAGTGCGCGCTCCCCGCGCCCACCGCCTTCGTGGAACGGGCGACGGAGCAGGGAGTCACCGTGCTGGCGGTGGACCCGCGGGTGCCCTGGACCCGTATCCAGCACCTGGTGGCCGCGCTGCTCGCCGCACGCCCCGGCGACCCGGAGGCCCGCGATCGCCGACTCCCCGGCGGTGACCTGTTCGCCCTGGCCAACGCGGTCGCCACGATCGTCGGCGGCGCTGTCGCGATCATGGACACCCAGCAGGTCCTGGTGGCCTACTCCAACCTGCCGGACCAGCCCATCGACGAGACCCGCAGGCGCGGGATCCTGGGCCGCCGGGTACCGAAGGACGCCGTGGCCGACCACCTGGACAGGGAACTGTGGGGCAGCGACGCGGTGATCCGGCACAACAGGCCCGGCGACCTGCCACGGCTGGCCGTGGTGATCAGGGCCGGCCAGGACGTGCTCGGCTCGCTGTGGGTGGCGTTCGCCGACGCCGACCGGCCGCCGGCCGACGACCACGAGGCGACCTTGCGCGAAGCGGCCGCGGTCGCGGCGCCACACATGCTCACGCTGCGCAGGCAGGCAGACGACGACCGGGACAGCCGCAACCGCGCGCTGCGGTCCGCCCTCGAGACAGGCGCGGCGCCGGACCACCGGACCGGGATCCGGCTGCCCGCCGTCCTGCTCGGCCTGGCCGAATCGTCCCGGCCCCTCCACCAGGCAACCGCCGGGGAGGTGGACGAGGACATGCGGCTGCGCGCCGACCTGATGAGGATGCTCGACCTGATCGCCCTGGACGGAAGGTCGCTCGGGCACCAGCCGGTCGCCACCCTCATCGGCGACCGGCTCTACGCCCTGCTGCCGACCGCGTCCCCCGCCTCCGTCCCGGTGGACCACCTGCTCGACCACCTCATGGACCGCGCACGCCGGTCGCTGGGCCGGACCTACACGCTGGTGCGCTCAGGCGACGTCGCCTCCCCGGCCGGTCTGCGCGAGGCGCGCCAGGACATCGACGCCGCGCTCGACCACCTCCACGACGAACGCGCGGCACCCGGCGTCTATCGCACCCACGAACTGCACGCCGAGCTGGTGCTGCGACGCCTGCTGGCCACCGTGCGCGACAACGCCGACCTGCGGACCGGGACCGCCGAACGCATCGCGGCGCACGATGCGGAGCACGGCACCGACTACCTCGCGACACTCGGCGCGTATCTACGGCACTTCGGCGAGGTCGTACCGGCCAGCGCGGCGCTGCACATCCACCAGAACACCCTCCGGCAGCGGTTGCGCAGGGCCGAGCAGACCTTCGGCCTCTCGCTCCGTGACCCGGCACAGCGTCTTCTGCTGTCCGTGGAGATCGCCGCCCTGGGGAAGTCGGGGAAGTAAGCGACACCCTTCCTCGCGGGTCGGCGCGTGGTGAACCTTCCGTTGCGTACATCCGTCGTGCCTGCGCAGGCGATCACTGGGTCGCCGATCCGACGCAAGCCCGACTGGAGAGGCATGTTGTATGCGTGTACGGGCACTTCTCTTCGCCTTCTTAATGGTTGTTGTCGGCGTGTCAGCCACAGCCGCGGTGTTCCAGGCCCGTTCCGGCAACTCCGCTGACGGCTTCACCGAGGCGGCGGCCGCCGCCGAGCACACCGTCACCTTCCAGAACCAGACGGACAGCCGCATCTGGGTCGGCGCCACGGTCAACGCCGACGGCTCGACGCCGCTCGCCGGGCTGCCGACGCTGGACCCCAGCCAGTCCGCCACCATCACCGTTCCCGAGCGCTCGGGGGCCGGGCACTGGCGCGGCAAGTTCTTCGCCCGGCAGGGTTGCAGCGGTGAGGTAGGCAGTACGTTCCACTGCGCCGTCGGCGACTGCGGACCGTTCGCCGACCGATGCTCCGTCGGTGAACAGCCCGCCAGCCTCGCCGAGTTCAACTTCGACACGGCCGACGCACTGGCGCCCTGGTACAACGTCAGCTACGTCAACGCCGTCTCGGTGCCCATCACCATCACTCCCGATGATGTGGCGCCCCCCGAGAACGGCGGCGCGTGCGCCGAGATGGGCTGCCCCGGTGATCTGCTGTCCGTCTGCCCGCCGGAGAACCTGACGAGGGAGCAGGGCACGAACAAGCCGTTGGTGTGCGTCAACCCGAACCGGGACGCGAAGACCGCCTACAGCAACGCGATCAACCAGCAGTGCCCCAAGGCGTACGCGTGGTCCAAGCAGGACACCGAGCCGGGGAACCAGACCGTACGTCAGTGCAGCAGTTGCAGCGGCCTGACCGTCGCCTTCCACGGCTCCGCCGGCGCCGGAAGCCCCGTCCCCGTCCCCACCGTCGCCCAGCGCAACACCGACAACGCCCCGTCCGGCCCGCACAAGGGCGTCGCCCTCAACCCCTTCCCCGGCACGGCCGAGGCGCTGGCCGACTCCGGTTCGACCTGGTACCACAACTGGGCCTCCACCACCGGCGAGGTCGCCAAGCCGGCCGGTGCCGAGTTCGTCCCGACGATCTGGGGTCCCGGCTCGGTCACCGACACCGAACTGGGCAACGCCGCCCGAGAGGGCAAGAACCTGCTCGGCTTCAACGAGCCGGACTCGCCCAGCCAGGCCAACATGAGCCCCGAGCAGGCCCTGGACCTGTGGCCACGGCTGCAGAGCACCGGCCTGCGCATGGGCGCCCCGGCCGTCGCCACCGGGGCCGACGTCCCCGGCGGCTGGCTGGACCGCTTCATGCAGGGAGCCGCCCAACGCGGACTGCGCGTCGACTTCATCCCCGTGCACTGGTACGGCGCCGACTTCGGCCCCGCCGCCGCAGGCCAGCTCGCCGACTATCTCCAGCGCGTTCACGACCGCTACCACAAGCCGATCTGGCTGACGGAGTACGCCCTCATCGACTGGTCCCAGGGCGCCCCCCGCTACCCCAGCGACCAGGAACAGGCCGCCTTCATCCAGTCGTCGACCACCATGCTGGACGGCCTGGACTTCGTGGAGCGCTACGCCTGGTTCGCCCTCTCCACCCAGACCAGCCCGACCGGCCTCTACAACGGCACGTCCGCGAACGCCGGCGGCAACGCCTACCGTGCGGCGCACTGAGCCGGGGTTGTCCCTCGTCGGCGGTCATTGACGGGTGGGCAGCAGCAGAAACAAGGGCGGGCCGCACCGGAAGAACGGTGCGGCCCGTGCCGCGTCCCCTGCCGTGGTGTAGCCGATCATGACCTGTCACCTCCGGTCCGGGTCCGGCGAGCACCTCTCGTCCTGGACCGCCAGGCCGTCATCGCCGGTCCCGGTTCCCTAAGCCCCGACAGAGCCACCGGCAAAGGCGATCAGCGCCACGACCTGGGCGTTCCGCTTACTTGATCGGCTACACCACGTGGCGGAACACGATCGCGGCCCGTGCCGTCGGCTCGCGGGGCGGGCGGTGTCAGCGGCGCTTCTGCGAGGGCGACCGGGAGACGCTCCGACTCCGTTCCGACACTGGGGACACGGGCTCCTGACTGCCGCCGTCACCGAGGGTTCCGGTACGAGTGCGCTCCGGGCCGTTCCGTTCCAGGAATTCCAGCGACTCCCGCAACTGGGAGGCAACCAGTGTCGCCCCGCTGAGAAACGCGAAATCGGCCGCCGACTCCGGACCCGGCGTGGGTTCCCTGGCCACCGTCAAATCATTACGGGAACGCTGGGGGGCGCCCAGGTCCCCGACTTTCGGCACCGGACCCCGCTCGTACTTCTTCGCGGCATCGGCCGACGGCTCGCGCGATCCCGGCTCGGCCTCCTTGGGCGCGACCCGCTCGCCCCCTTCGGCAGCGGTCTTCGCGCCTGCTTTCGTGGGGTCGGTCTTCTCGAGCAGCCTCTCGAGCACCGGCAACTGGCGCTTCTCGTACGCATCCTGCAGTGGGGGTGATTTCACGATCAGGTCCAGCACCTGGGCGGTGAGCTTTTCGGCATCCTCGATCGAGAGGTTCTCGACGTCCGCCATCGAGAACTTGCGCTTGCGCTGTTCCGCCTTGCCGGCCGGACGCTCGGCGGCGGGCGCGTCTGCGTCAGCCGGACCGGAAAGGCCGCCGGAGTGCTCCTGAGACACCCCTTCACCGGCCGAGGAACCGGACTCCTTCCGCGGTGACCACAACCGTTTCAGGTAGTTCCACAAGGCACGCCAACGCGAAGTCTTCCCCAGGTTCTCGTTGATCACATCCTTCGCGCGGCGCTTCCAGAGCGCGTCTTCCTTCTGCTCGGAGAGGGCCGGACGCGGCTTGGTCAGCACCTTCGGTGCCTGGGGACCCGGTGTGGAATCGGCCATGGTGCCCTTCTCTCATGGGGCGGAGACACCGACAGGAGGGACAACGGGCGGCCGGGGTGAACAGTTCAATGCCGCGGTGGCGCCGCCGTACGGCCTGTGAAGGGCGCGGCGGCCCGGCGAGATCGCGCGGCGGGGAGGAAAGTTGAACCGTTTTCGCCTCTCTCCCGTTTCGGGGTGCGACCCGTCGTCGCGTCGTGATCCAAGACGAGGGTGATCCAAGGCGAGGGTCATGGCGGCGTCACGGGACGTCATGAGTGGAGGTTTCCCCGATGAGCGGTGCGCGCCGGGTGGCGGCCATGGATGTGAGCTGTCCGGTGGCGGCGGCCAGGGCGGGCTGTGGATCCGGCGAGGTCGAGGGTTCGCGCGGGAACGGGGCGGCTGAGTACGCCGACGGCGAGAGCGGGAATCCGGGCGGGAACGGGGCGGCTGAGTACGCCGACGGCGAGAGCGGGAATCCGGGCGGGAACGGGGCGGCTGAGTACGCCGACGGCGAGAGCGGGAATCCGGGCACGGGCGAGAGCAACGCGGCTGGGTGCGGCGGCAGCGCGGGCGGGAGTCGGTTCGGGGAATGACATGCCCGGCTTCACCTTCCGGTCGTGCGATGCGCTGGCCGGCCGACGGCGGGTTCCGGCCGTACGCCGGGCGGGCGGCCGGGAAGGCACTCGTTCAGGCTGCCGACTCGCTTGCGCATCTCCTCGGCGTCGGGGTGGTCGAAATCCTCGAAGATCGACAGCGCCTGGTTCCAGGTGGTGCGGGCCGCCTCAAGGCTGCCGGAGGCCAGTTGGACCTCACCGACATGCCCGAGCGTGTGCCCCTCGCCCCAACGGTTGCCGACGTCGCGATGCGTCTCCAGCGCCCGGCGGTAGTGGTCCAGCGCCTCGTCGTGGCGCCCGAGCCGGTGGTGGACCGTACCGAGGATGTCGAGTGTGACGCCTTCGACCCAGCGGTTGCCGATGGTACGCAGGACGGTCAGCGCCTGCTCCAGGCAGTCGACGGCCTCGTCGAACCGGCCGAGCCGCTGGTAGGCGTCGCCCAGGTTGGCCAGCATGATGCCTTCCGACCACGCGCTGCCGATGACCCGGTGGACGGCCAGCGCCCGCCGGCTGTACTCCACGGCCTTGTCGAGCCGGCCGGTCTGCAGGTAGGTGTTGCCCAGGTTGCCGAGGCAGTGGGATCTGCCGAGCGGGTCCCCGAGCTCCCGCCACAGGGCCATCGCCTGCCGGAGGTGGTCGATGGCCTCGTCGAACCGGTGCATCTGCGTCAGCGCGGCGGCCACGTCCCCGAGGCTCCACGCCTCGCCCCTGCGGTCACGGGCGGACCGGGCGGCGGCGAGGCCCGTACGCGCGACGTCGAGCCAGTCGTGCAGGTGGCTGCGGAGGTAGAAGAACCCCCACAGGGCGCCGGTCAGTCGCCACGCGATGCCCGGCCGACCGGATGCGGCGGCCTGGTGCACGGCGACGACGAGGTGGGTCCGTTCGGCCTCGCACCAGCTCAGGGCCTGCTCGTGGGTCGTGAACGCCAGCGGCCGGCACAAGGGGGGCAGGGGTTCGAGGGGCACCCGTCTGCGATGCGGGGTGAGGAACGGATAGGCGGCATCCGCGGTGTGCAGGTACCAGGCGAGAAGCCGCTCGACGGCCCGGTCCCGTTCCTGCCGTGTCTCCTCGGCGTGAGCGCGCTCCCCGGCGTAGACGCGCAGCAGGTCGTGCAGGGTGTAGCGGCCGAGCAGGTGCTCGGCGAGCAGGTGGGCGCGGGTGAGTTCGACGAGCAGGGCGCGGGTCTCACGGAGCGGGAGCCCCGCGAGGGCGGCCGCGGCGGGCGCGGTGATGTCGGGCCCGGCGTGCAGGCCGAGCAGCCGGAACAGTCGTGCGGCGGGGGCGGACAGTGCCTCGTACGACCAGGAGAAGACGGCCCGTACGTCGCTGGTGAGGTCGCCCCCGGCGAAGGCGTCGAGGCTGCCGTGGCTGTCGCGCAGTTCGGTGGCGACGGCGCTGAGCGGGAAGCCGGGGTTGGTGGCGGCGCGGGCGGCGACGATGGCCAGGGCCAGCGGCAACCGGGCGCAGTGTGCGATGAGTTCGTGTGTCGCCGCAGGCTCCGCCGCCAGCCGGCCGGCGCCGAGACGGTTGGCCAGGAAGTCGTGTGCCTCGGCGGGCGCCAGCGGGTTCAGGGTCAGCGGCAGCGCCCCGTCGTTGACGACCAGGCCGCTGAGCTGGTTGCGGCTGGTGACGATGACCAGACAGCCGGGGGTGCCCGGCAGCAGGGGGCGGACCTGGTCGGTGTCCTGGGCGTTGTCGAGAAGGATCAGTATCCGGCGGCCGGCGAGCAGGCTGCGGTACAGCGCCGCCTGGGCGTCGAGACCCGCGGGTATCCGGTGCGGGGGGACACCGAGCGCGTCGAGGAAGGTACGGATGGCCTCGCCGGGCGGCACGATCGTGCCGGTCGGGTCGAAGCCGCGCAGGTTGATGAAGAGCTGTCCGTCGGGGAAGCGGTGGGCGATCCGGTGCGCCAGATGCACCGCCAGGGTGGTCTTGCCGATACCGGCCATGCCGCCGATCGCGCTGATCAACACGGTGGCGGGGTAGTTCCCTTCGTCGGGCAACAGGGCCTGGGCCTGCTCCAGTTCGGCGCGGCGGCCGGTGAAGGTGGCCAGGTCGGCGGGCAGTTGCGCGGGGCCCGCCGTCGGTACGGAGGACGGGGCCAGGGCCATCGGTGGGGCTGGGGCCGGGGCCGTCGGCGGGTCGGCTCCCTGTTCCGACGAGGTGAGGTCGAGTGACGCGTCGGCCGCCAGGATGCGCTCGTGCAACTCCCGCAGGGCAGCGCCGGGTTCGATGCCCAGCTCGGCCACCAGGATGCGCCGCGTCCTGCGGTAGGCCGCCAGTGCGTCGGCCTGCCGTCCGGACCGGTAGAGCGCCAGCATGAGCATCTGGCAGAGCTGCTCCCGCAGCGGATGCTCGCCGATCAGCGCGGTCAGCTCGGCGATCACGTCGCTGTGCCGGCCGAGTCGGACGTCGAGGTCGAAGCGGGTCTCCAGGATGTTCAGCCGCGCCTCGTGCAGCCGGGAGCGCTCGGCCTCGGCCAGCGGGCCGGGGATTCCGGCCAGCGGCGTGCCCTCCCACTCGTCGAGCGCGGCGTGCAGCAGTTCCGCCGCGGCGGGCTCCTGGCCCGCGGCGCGCAGCCGCTTGGCCTCGGCGACCCGCTGCTCGAACACGCCCAGGTCCAGGGCGTCTTCGGGAACGTGGGCCAGGTATCCGTCCGCGGCCGAGATGACCACCTGCGGAGAGCCGCCCGCGTCACGGCCGGGCTCCAGCACCTTGCGCAGCCGCGACACATAGGTACGCAGGACGGAAACGGCCGCCGCCGGCGGCTCCTCGCCCCAGACGGCGCCGACGAGCTCGCCGACCGTGACGGGACGCCCGCGCCGCAGGAGCAACGCCCCCAGCACGGCTCGTTGTTGTGGTGAACCGAGGTCCAGTTCCCGTCCACCGCGCCATGCCCGGACCGGCCCCAGCACAGCGAATCGAACGGAATCAGTTAAGGGTCCAGTGTTCTCGTAGGCTGTGTTCACACCTTGAACGAGGGGACCAGATGGGTTCGAGGTTCCGCTGTTGCACGGAACCTGCCCTTCCGTTACATGTAACGGGCCTTTCCATGCTGGGAGTTGATGCCCTGGCATGCCGGCGGGAAGGGTCCCTGAGGGAACCTCCAGGGGCCTTTCGGGCACGAGGTCCGCACGTGGGTACCGGCTGTGGAGGTCGGGTCGGCCGTGACGGCCGGTTTTCGAACACCGCCGCCGCGAGGGAGATTGGGGTGCTGCCGTCGCCGTCATCACCCACGACGGCTTGAACGGGCATACGGTTCACCGCCGTTCACGGAACGACGGAGCCGACTCCGCTTCCGGGTCCGTACCTGATGAGGGCCGGAGTTGAACTGTTCCCCTCCGGAACCCGTTGCGGGGTGCGGGGGCCGCTGTGCCGCGCTGTCCGTGGCCGCTCACGGGCCGCGGCGGCCCCCGCACCGAGGCCACGCGGACAGCAATGTCGGAAAGGGGTGGGCATGAGCCCGGGCGAAGAAGAGGGCGAGCCGATCCGGGGGGAGAGACACCCCGCACCCGGGGAACACGTGACCCCCGGCCCGGGGGCTCTCGCGGGGAGATCCTCCGGCCCGTCCACCATCCCCGTGGTCGTCTCCGGCGACGGCTCCGCCTCCATCGACGGCATCCCCGTACCCGTGATGGGCGGCGAATCGGTCGACGTCGCGATCCTCGACACGCTCCACGGATACGCCCGCAACCGCAACGCCTCCGTGAGAGCAGCCATTTCCGACCCGTCCGCGGGATACGTGGCCATCGTCGAGGTCGCCCCCGACGGCTCCAGCAAGTTGATCGAACAACGCCAGGAGGAGTCGACCGAGGACGCCGGACCCGCCGGGCCAGCGGGGCTCACGGGGCCCGTCCCGCCCACGGGTTTCCCCGGGAACGCGGGGCCGCCCAGGGCCGAACGGCCGCCCGGATACCCCGACTTGTCCGACGTCGATGTCGACGACGGCCACGACGACTACGTCGATGATGGCGATGGCGACGACGATGACGCGGTGGCCGTCGCGCCGGAGTCGGCACGGCCGAGGGTCCCAACCCCCGCACGCAGCTTGGGCCTCGACAGGGAGCCTGTCGTACGGAGGAAGATCCGGCGTCAGTCGGACGACGAGTACGAGCCCCCGCCGTTCCTCAGACGCCCCCTGGGCGTAGGGGTGGCAGGCGTGGTCGCAGCGGCAGTCATCGTCGTCCCGCTGGTCATGCTCGGCAGCGGCTCGGGGAGCGGCCAGGACCAGGGCGGTCAGAACCAGGCCGCCGACTCCTCCACAGCCGCCTCCACCACTCCCCCGACCCCACTGGAACTCACACCGAGCTACTCCCCCTCCCCCATCCCATCGCCATCCCAGTCCTCCTCACCGTCACGCTCCCCCTCTCCCTCCGCATCCACCTCGGCGAAACCGAAGGCAGAACCAAAACCGAAGACAACGGCGAAGGCGAAGGCGACAACGACACCAAAGGCCAAGGCGAAGGCAAAAGCGAAGCCGGCCCCGAAGACGGCCCCGAAGGCCACTCGCTCTCCCGCCATCCCCACGGGCCGGGTGCTGCTCAAGAACAAGAAGTACGGCTTCTGCCTCGATCTTCCGGGCGAGGGCTCGGTCGGGGTGGACACCCGGGTCCAGGACTACGACTGCAAACCGACCGGCGACAACCAGGACTGGACCCTGGACCTGGTCTCAAAGGGCGGCGGCACCGCCGGAGCCGACCTCTACCTGATCCGCAACGTCAGCTCCAACCTCTGCCTGGACCTGCCGAACTACGGCACCGTCCTGGCGACGACCCCGGTCAGCGTGTACCACTGCAGGCCCAACGCGGACAACCAGCTCTGGTGGTTCGACAAGCGCCCCAACGGCACGTACTGGGTCCGCAACCAGAAGAGCGGCGACATGTGCCTCGACGTGGCCAGGACCAGCAAACAGGCCGTCACCGCCAAAGCGACTGTGTTCGAGTGCAACGCCAACGACGACCATGAGTGGAGCTTCCCGAAGAGCTGAGGCGGTCGGGCGGCATGGCTGAGCGGATGTGCGGGTGGGACGCACATCCGCTCGTTCCGTTGGGCGGTTGCCCGCGGTGCCTCTGTCAGGTCTGAGCGGGCGGCGGGGGCGGCGGTGGGGGCGGTCCGGGCGGCGGCCCGAACGGATCCATGGCGTCGACGGGGGGAGTCTCCTTCGCCCGGTGGCCACCGGGCTTGCAGCCGGCGAAGGGGCCCATCGGGTCTCGCAGTGAGCTCATCACCGGCCCCAGGTGGTCACGGTTCCAGTTCGCGGGCCCGCTCATCCCGGAGCCGGGACCGGTCAGATCGGCCCAGGCCAGCCACAGGCCGTGGAGTTGGGCAACCGCTTCGGGGTGTTCCCACCAGCGGGAGCACCAAGGGGCCGAGGAGGTGACTTCCCTGCCGTAGACCGGCAGCAGTACGTGGTGGGTCCACAGGGTCAACTGCCTTAGCGTCTGGGCGTATGCAGGCCCCTCCATGTAGAGGATGAAGCGTGGTGGGGCAGGTGGGGGCGGTGCCGGAGGCGGCTCCTGTGGAGCCGCGCTTCCCGTATGCGCGTCGGCCTTCTCGGCGGGAGCGGTGCCCTGCTCGGCTCCGGTGAGCTCGGCGGTCTCAGTGGACATGGCAGCCTCGTTTTCTCCAGGCGGCTTCGGTTCGGTCCGTGCGCCGACACCACGTGCACACGCCGCGTGCGGTTCACACCGGCTACCGGTCGCGGCCTCAGCGGCGAACCACTCACCTTGGCACGCCTGTCGTCCCCCACGCCCTGTCGATCAGCTCGTCGGCGGGGAGCCCGCCCTGCTCCGAGCTCTACTGATCAACCGCAGTCGGCTTTTCCCCCACCGCAGTTGGGCTAGTTCCTCGTGGCAACTGAGGCGGGAAGCTTGGTGAACCGAAACCCCGTCGGGAGCGTTGTGCCTCTCAACCGGAGGACGTATCCGGTCGACGGTGCCGAACGCAGCGCCGCCACAGGCTCGTACGGAGCGACCGCACACCCAGAAGGAAGGGTGAAAATGACCACACCGCCGCGCCCAACAGGCTCACCGGATTCAGACGCCACCCAAGGCTCCTACCAGAGCGCCCGGTCGACCGCCAGCTCCTTCAAGTCCGTCAGGGTCGACAGTAAGGGGAAGGCCAAAACATCAACATCAGCGGTCCCGGGGAAAACACCTGATCTCCCGGAAGGCAAAGTGGGCGCGTACGTCCAAAACCCGGACGCCGCGGGGTTCTACGCGATCGACAAAGAGAAGGGGTTTGTACAGCGCTGGAACGAAACGGCGCAGGGTTGGGGTAAAAAGGTCGCGCGGAACAAGGGGCGCATCGCGAAGGCCTTGATCGATTCGGTTCCCGCCTTGCTGCAGGGCGGCTCGGCCATGATACCCAACGAAACGGGCAAGAAGGTCGTCAAAGGGGCTGGAATCGCCAGCCAGTTCCTCCTTGGCGGCAAGGGGCTGGTTACGGAGGGCCAGAACTACCTGGCGGGCAATCCGGTCGACATGACCAATGTGGCCACGGACTTGGTCCGGTACGCCTCGGGGGGAATGAACCTCTACGGCGGGGTCGGAAACCAGGATGACCCCAAGACCGGGATTGTCGATGGAGCGGGGACCTTTTTCGGCGGGGCCGCGACCGGCGTCAGCACGATGTACCACGCAACAACTGACCCCGGTCCTCAAAAGCTGAAGGACGAAGAAAGCGAGCCTGTTTATGAAATGGACTCACTGGTCCATTCCACTACCGCCTTGAATGTCAGCGGGACGGATCAGACGGCAGAGAGCCAGGCGACCCGTAGGGGGCGGGGGCGCACAGCCCCTGACCCCCTCAGCCCGTACGAACCCGACGTCCGGGAATACGCCCGATGGTGGGCCGACCACGGCGGCCATACGACAGGCCAGCACGCAGGTATAGGCCAGAACAACGAGCACTACCAGCAAGTCGCTGAGTGGTACCTCCGCGTCCGGCAGCAACCTCAGCCGCTGGGCCCCTCGGTAATGAGCGGGGGCAACAACTCCGACTTCACCAACAGCGGTTACACCGCCAGCAACACCAACCAGGGCAGCTACTACGGCAACCAGAGCAGCCAAACGAACGACCAGCGCGGCTACTACGGCGCCCAGGGCAACAACACGCAGAGCAAGGGGAACCGCAGCCCCAGCCCCGCCCGTGGTCGCTGATCTGCACAGCGAAACCGCTTCGGCGAACTGATCCACTCGGATGAGGAGGGCGTCCGGCGGTGCGTGTCGGCCCGTCGCAGACCCGTCGACACGCGATCGCGGGGCACCCGCGATCGCCGGCTGCCCGGCCCTGCCCAGGAAGGGCGGATGTGAGATCCACCCCCAATGCGGCAACGGGCACCAACGCGAAGCCCATACCAGCGAGTCAGCGACCCGTTCCAGGGCCGGAGCGGCCATGACCGTGCGCCGCGGAGTGCGGCCGACGCGTTTCCCGTCCGGGTGAGCCGGTAGGTCTCGATAGCCATATGGGATCTGCACAGTTTGGGCGGAGTCCCAGCGTTGGCCGCGCACCCCCTTCAGCCGGCCTATGGCAGGCGCAATGCGGTTGAAGCAACCGGCCCATGCCGTGGGGGCAGGGGCGCATCCGTAGCCCGGCGGAACTCGTGATGCGGGCCCCGAGTGTGTCCTCCGCCGACAGCGCCGCCGCATCAAGCGGCCGCGGCTCTTTCACCGACCCCCCGTTCGGCCACCCCGTCAGCGCTGACCACGCGCTGCCCAAGGTCAGTCGGGCCAGGCTCGGGCGGCCTTGTCGTCAAGAGGGCCGTCACGCCCGTACAGCGACCGATGGACCGGAAGCGGATTCGCTTGGAAGGAGCTTCGGTTCCGGGGCCGTACGCGAAAGACGAACCCGCCTTCGCCTTCGCCACAGGACCAAGGAGTGACGTACACGTTGATGTCCACCCCCCGCCTCGGACGGCGCTCGCGCGGGCAGATCGTTCGCGTCGGGCTCACGGTGGGTGCCGTAGCGGCCGCCGTTGCCGCCCCGTTGTTCGCCGTCGGGCCGGTCAGGCTGGGCCCGGCGGGTGAGACGTCCGCGCCGGCGGGGCCGATCACCGGCCTTGCCGGCAGGTGTGTCGACGCGGATCGCTCAAGTAGTGACAACGGCACGCCCGTTCAGCTCTACGACTGTCTCGGGAACGCCGCGCAGAGTGTGTCGAACCCGGGTGACGGGACCCTGCGGATACTCGGCAGGTGTCTGGACGCCGTGGACTTCGGTACCGCCGACGGGACGGCGGTCCAATTGTGGGACTGCCATGGCGGCCCCAACCAGCAGTGGGTGGTCAACGGGGCCCACGACATCGTCAATCCGGCCGCGAACAAGTGCCTGGACGTACGGAACAACTTCAGCGCCAACAAGACACGCCTGCAGATCTGGACGTGCACCGGCGCCGCGAACCAGAAATGGATCGCGTCCAGCGGGCCCGCCGCCCAGAGCCCCGCCGAACCCGTCGGCGACCAGTGCTGGGCCACGCACTACGGACCTCAGCCGACCGGTACCCTCACCTCCAGCGGTGAGCTCTACGACAACAACGCCGACACGGCCGCCACTTCGCTGAGCCGGCCGCCGCAGCTACCGTTCGGGACAATGGTTCAGGTCACCAATGTGGCCAACGGCAAGTCCTTGGTGGTGCGCATCAACGACCGGGGTACGTTCACGCAGACGCCCCAGGAACCCAAGTGTCTCGACCTGACCGACGGAGCCTTCGACCGGCTCGGTGGCAGCCTCAATCCCGACGACGGGCACATCGTTGTCACGCAGCAGGTGGTGAACTGACCTCGATGCGGGGAAGGGTCGCCGCCGTCAGCTCCGGGAACTTCGTTTCTTGCGCATGCGTGAGCGGCCCCGTTCAGGTGACTGCTCGCCTGCGCCGCTCTCCGGGCCGGAACCGCCAGGAGAGAAATCGGAGGGCATCATCCCGGCTATCCGTGGCGAATGCGCCGGAGTCGGAAACGATGGTCGTGTCGGGTGAGGGGTCGTTACGGGTCCTGGGGGCGTCGGAGGCCGTGAGGGCGGTGGTGTCAGCGGCGGCGACTGCGACCGACCGGTTCCCATGCCCTCCGCCTGATTGTGTCGTGACTCGGGAGACGTGGACGGGGAAGGCCTGTTCCACCTCTGCCGCTGCTCGAACTGCCACTTCTCGAACTCCTTCGACTGCTCCGGGTCCTTCGACTCCTTCGACTGCTCCGGGTCCTTCGACTCCTTCGCCTGTGTGCCAGGTTCCGTGAGCTGCGTCTGCTTCTGCGTCTGCGTCTGCGTCTGCGTCGATGACTTCTCGGCCGCCTGCGCCTGCAACGCCGCCCTTTGCTGCAGCTGACGGGTCTTCCACCTCATTCCCATGAGTAACCCTGCCAGCGCCCCTCCCCCACCACCCAGCGCGGCTGCCAACGGCAGAGCCAACCCCAGCCCGACCGGCGATGCCAGCACGGCGAATGCCAGCACCCCCATGACCAGCGTCGGCCCCCACACGCCCTTCGTACGCCATATCTGCCGGCCGACCCACCGTGCCGCCCGTCCCATACGTCTCAGAATTCCCACAGCTGCGGCTCCGGATCGTGGCGTCGGCGTGGAGGCGGATACGGCTACGACATCTCGGCGGCGCAGTAGGCCCCGTATCCAGAGGACCGGACCCGGCGGCGCGGGATGAGAGCCGCCGGGTCCGGTGCCGACTGGAGGGTCGCCGGGGGGATCGGCGGCCTCGCCACCTCCACGGGAAAGGGAGCCGAGTGGTTCACTGTGCGGCTCGGTGGGGCCGGTCGCGGCCGCGGATTGAACTGTTTCCCCTCTGCCCACGTTGCGGCGTTGTGCAGGGACCGTGTCCGTGTTCTGGCTGGACGGCCCGGGTTCGTCGAGCATCCGGATCGGGGCCACACGGGCGGCAACGTGAGGAGGGGCTGGGCATGAGCCTGGATGAAGAAGAGGACGACGGGCCGTTCGCGGGGGGCGAGTACCTCGTACCCGGTGAAGCGGTGGATTCCGGCCCACAGGGGCTCGTAGGGGCAACGGCCGAGAGCTCTCCCATCCCCGTGGTCGTGTCCGGCGACGGCTCCGCCTCCATCGACGGCATCCCCGTACCCGTGATGGGCGGCGAATCGGTCGACGTCGCGATCCTCGACACGCTCCACGGATACGCCCGCAACCGCAACGCCTCCGTGAGAGCAGCCATTTCCGACCCGTCCGCGGGATACGTGGCCATCGTCGAGGTCGCCCCCGACGGCTCCAGCAAGCTGATCGATCAGCAGCACCAGGGAGACTCCGCCGCCGGAGGTACCGGGGCTGTCACGCCTACGGAGTCCGCCGGGCCGACCGGTCCGATCAGGTCCGATGAGCCTGCCGCGTACGCCGACTTTTCCGACGACGACGATGACGACACCGATGCCGATGCCGATGCCCACGACCATGACCACGACCACGACCACGACCACACAGATGACAATGACGACGACGATGACCCGGTACCCATCGCCCCGAAGCCCCCAAGGCCGAGGATCCCAACTCCCACTCTCAGCCCGGCTCTCAGCCTGGCCCCCCTCCGGAAGAAGATCCTCCGCCAGTCGGACGACGAATACGAGCCGCCGTCATTCCTCAAACGCCCCCTGGGCGTCGGAATAGCAGGCGTGGTCGCAGCGGCAGTCATCGTCGTCCCGCTGGTCATGCTCGGCAGCGGCTCGGGGAGCGACGACGGCCAGAACCAGGCCTCCGACTCCACAGCGACCGATACCGAGACCGGCACCACTCCCCCTGCACCGATCGAACTCACACCGAGCTACTCCACCTCCCCCAGCCCATCGCCATCCCTGTCCCCCTCACCGTCACGCTCCCCCTCTCCCTCCGCGTCCACCTCGGCGAAGCCGAAACCGAAACCGAAGACAACGGCGAGGCCCAAGGCGACAGCAGAGGCGAAGGCGCCGGCAACTCCCAAGCCCCACAAGGAGACCGCCGCGGAGGCCGTCATGAAACTGGCGGCGAGGGATCCCGGGCGGCACATCTGCTACCGCCTGTACCTCAGCCAGGACGGTTGGCAGAAGCCGGTGTGCGACGGCACCACGGCCGGGCGGGTGGGCGAGAGCCAGAAGATCAAGTCGATCAACACGGCGACGGCGGGTACGAAGGGCACGGCCTCCAGTGCCTGGGTCCGCATCGAGGAATGGAAGGCCCCCTGGAACGGTTCGGCCGACGGCGTCGACAACTACATCGGCTCCACCAAGGCGGACTACCCGTACATCCTGGGCTTCGTCATCAACGTGGGCGACGGCGCGGTCTGCCAGAACGCGGCCGTCAACGGCCGTTGGGGCGGCCTGGCGTGCGACCAGCCCACCGGCCAGGCGCCCGGCAACTTCATCTGGGGCGGCACCCAGGACAACTCCCTCTGGTTGCAGGCCGTCAGATTCACCGTGTAAACGAAACGGGGCGGGGCGGGGCGGGGCGAAACGGAGCGGGGCGAAACGGGGCCAGGCGGCTGCGTCAGCGCGGCCCCGCCCCGCCCCGCCCCGTTGGCAGCGGGGTTGACGCCGCACTGAGAGCGCGTCCCCTACTTGTTCCACCTCTTGTTCGTGTTGTTGACCTCCAGCTCCGCCGCCGTCAGGTCCACGTGCAGGGGGATGCCGGGGCGGTTTCCGACCTTGATCAGGAAGTTGCCGAGGCCGGGCGGGTCGGTGCGGCGGCCGTTGGCGCCGTCCCAGGCGGGTGGAGTGGACCAGTCGACCAGGAGACGCTTCTCCGGCTCGGTCAGCTCGACGATCTGGGCGAGCTGCGGCATCTCGGCCGGGGGCAGGCCCGCGCAGATCACCATGCCCGCGCGTTCGACGAAGCCCTTGGCCTTGGTGCGGTCCTCCTCGGTGGGGAGGGCGAGCAGGTCGTCGAGGCTGTGGGTGATCATGGCCAGGCCGACTCCGCGCTGCCGGTCCAGGCGGGTGAGGGCGTTGACCCGGTCGACGAGCCCCCGGCCCGCCTGGAGGACCCGCCACAACTCGTCCATGACGAGGAAGTAGTTGCGCTGCGGCTCCAGTCCCGCGTCCGCGAGCACGTGCGCCGCGGAGACCGCGCCGAAGCCGTAGGACCAGCAGGACAGCAGCGCCGCGGCCTGGAGCAGGACCTCGCTGTCGTCGATGCCGCTGATGTCGAAGCAGACCGGCCGGTCGAGCTTCATCGGCTCGGTGGTCTGCTGGGCGAAGGTGCCGCCCAGCCGGCCGTCACCGAGCAGCGCGGTCAGCGACGCCTCCAGGTTCTCGGTGATGTCCTGGTAGCGGGTGATGTCCCCACGGTCCAGGGCGACCGCCCGCACCGACTCCGGGGCCTCCTTGATGACCCGCACCAGGTCGCCGAGTACGGGTATGTCGCCCGGTCCGTGCCGGTCGTCGAGGACGTTCAGCGCCGCCGAGATGATCGTCTCCTCGCGGTCGGTCGGCGGTGCCGAGCGCAGGATGGTGATCAGCGCGGAGACCATGTGGAGGCGGCGGCCGTGGATGTCGGCGAGGAGCCGGTGACGTGCGTCGCCGGTGAGCCGGGACGCGGCCTCGATCGACGCGCCGGGGTCCAGGACGTTGAGGTTGCCGCGGCCTCTGCCCAGGCTGATGACCTGTCCGCCGATCGCCCTGATCAGGTCCACATAGTCGGGCTTGAGGTCGCCGAAGATCAGCGGGTGAACGCCGTAGCCGGAGAGCCCAAGTGCCATACGTCGTACGATCGTCGACTTGCCGAGGCCCGGGCGGCCCAGCACGAACATCGAGGGGTTGGCCAGCAGGCCTGTACGCGTGAACCACGACACGGGGTCACAGCACACCGTGGCCCCCGAGTCGAGGTCGCGGCCCAGCGGCACCCCGACCATGGGCGTCCCCGCACCCGCGCCGAACGGCCACAGCCCGCACACCTGCACCGAGGTGCCGCGCCATTCCGGGGCGGGATCCACGTACCCCACCATGCCGCCGCCATGGCCGGGCCAGCCCCGGGACGTGGCGCGCGGCGTTCGGGGTTCCCTGGTCGTGCGTGCCATTGAACTTCCCCTGCACTGAATCGAGTTGTTCCCGGATCGAGTTGTCCTGGATCGAGTTGTCCTGGATCGAGTTGCCCTGGATCGAGTTGCTCTGGATCGAGTTGCTCTGGGTCGAGGCGCGCGCCGCGATCTACATCGAGTCCCGCACCGTCTGCGGCAACGCCGTGTGCAGCGGCAGTACCAGCCCCAGCGGCAGCGCCGCGGCGAACGCCGCCGCCTGCGAGCCGTAGACGGGCCGCACCGCGATGCGGGCGGCGGGTGCCAGGTTGTCCACGGTGGCGGCGGCCGTCGCCAGTTCGTCGGCGGAGTTGACGGTCGCCGTGATGAGCAGTCCGAAGCGGATCACCCCGTGGCCCTGGGCCTGTTCCTCGGTGGTCCTGCGTGCCGCCGTCAGTTCCGCGTCGTCGCGTGCCTGACCGACCTGCGACTGCTGGGCGGTGAACAGGGCGTTCTTGTAGTCCTGTTGGACGACCCGGGCGCCCTCGGCCCGGGTGTGCGGGCGGTAGAGCAGGGTGACCCGCTTGCGGGCGATGTCGCGGTTGGGCTGTACGAGGGCGGTGAGGACGTTGGAGAACACCTCGCCCTGCGGAGCCTCCGTCATGGCCCAGGTCACGCTGAACACCCCGTCGTGCCGGTAGTGGTCCCAGGATTCCTGGGCCGCCATGGGTCCGGCCTGGTCCCAGGTCAGCCCGCTGCCGCCGGAGCCGCGCGCCTCCTCCACCAGGGACGCCACGGTGGGGTCGTAGGCGACGCGTACCGCCTCGGCGAGCTCGGTCGCGGTCATCGGCACGGCCGTGCCGGCGCCGGTCATGGACAGCCCGGCGGTCAGACCGGGCAGGCGGGTGCCGATGTGCAGCGCCATGTCCTCGACGCTGCGGCGGGATGTGCCCTCGCGGGCGGCGCCGGAGTAGGTCAGCGCGATCCGCGTGGCGATCTGCGCCGAACCGGCGGGATAGGCGGCCAGTACCTCCCGCAGCATCGACCTGGCCAGGTCGGGGGCCCCGAGGACGGCGTTGGCCGCGATCTCCTGCTGGAGCCGTACGCCGGAGTCGGGGGCCGTCTCCACGGTGACGCTCGCGGCGACGAGGCCCGGCTCGGCGCCCAGGGCCGACAGCCACTGACCCCAGTGGGCCACCCAGATGTCGACCTGCTGCTCGTCGACGAGGGCGGCTCCGTCCGCGTCGCAGGAGATGACGACGGTGTGGTGGCCGGTCGCCGGAATCGTGATCACGGCGAACGGGCGTCCGTAGCCGTCCCGCGCCTCCGTCAGGGTCGACTCGGCCGCCAGGCCCGGGAGTTGGCAGGTGCCGTAGCCGGTCAGGCCCAGCGGACCCGAGCGGTACTGATGGCCGCCGGACGAGGTGGTGCGCCGCCAGGCCAGCCGGACCGCGCCTCGCTGCATCAGGGTGCGGCCGTGCCGGTCCCGCAGCGCCAGCGGGGCCAGCACCGTCACCAGCACCAGCCCCAGGACCAGTGCGGCCCACACGGAGACCAGCGTGGCCAGGACGACGGCGATCAGCCCGGCGAACAGCAGCAGGGTCGCCCCGAGGGACAGACCCCGCAGGCCGGAGGTACGGGGCTTGCGGAAGTTGCCGTACGTGCGGGGTTGGGTCGCTTCAGTGACTGCCACGGGACTCCTCCTGCTGGTCGTGGGTGTGCGGCCCGGCGGGCAACAACACGGGCGCCGTCGCCTCCCACCGGGGCTCGGGCTCTGTCTCTCCGCTGTCCTCCGGACGTACGGGCCGGGCGGCGTCGCTCGCGGTCTGCTCGCCGTCCGGTGCGCCGCGCGCCCCGTCGGCGCCCCGTGGCGGCACCGGGCCGCCCGCCTTCGCGGCCGCGGTGGCGCGCGCGCCGGTGGTTCCCGTCCCGTCCGGGTTCACGGCGGCCCCGGACACCGACCGCCCGGCGGCCGGGCCACGCAGCATGGGCACCGGCAGCGCCCCGGTGGCCACGGCCGCGCCGCCGGCACCGGCACCGGCGGACGCCCTTCCCGCACGGCCCGTCCCGGACACCGCCGCCTGTACGACGGGGGCGGCGAACCGCATCAGCGCGGGCAACGTGAAACAGGCCAGGACGATCAGGACGACGCCGGAGACCATCGAGACGACGTCGTTGTCCTGCGTCTGGCCGGACATCGAGAACGCGGCCGCGTACACGACGGCCGCGGCCGGTTTGTACAGCACGAAGGCGAGCAGCCAGCCCACGGACCTGCGGAACCAGACCCGGCCGGTGGCGGTGGAGCTGGCCGCCGCCGCCAGCGGCAGCGTGCCGGTGAGGATCACCAGCATGGCCATCCGTACGATCATCAGCGCGATCTGCGCCACACTGCCGGCGATCACCAGAATGGCCATGATCAGGACGAGGAACGACGAGTCCGCCTCACCCAGCGCCAGCATGGCCGAGGTGCGTTTCCCGAACTCGGCCACGCAGCTCGCCACTGGTTCGCCGGTGGCGCTGATCTGCCGGCAGCCGGTGGACCTGTCGATGATCCAGACGCTGAACTTGTCTCCCGCCTCGGCCAGCAGATTGACCGTGGCGACCCCGGCGGAGGAGACGACCACCAGGTTGAGCAGCCCCTGAAGGGCCTGCCGGGCGGGCTCGCCGCGGCGCTGCCAGGCGAGGTGCCCGGCCGCGACGAGCAGACACAGTACGGCGGTGAACGTGGTGAACCAGAGCGTGGAGCCGCGCAGGAACGCCACCGGGCCGCCGTCCTCGCCCAGGTCGGGACTGCCCAGGTCCATCCAGGCGCTGCCGAGTGCCTTGACGGTGGTGCTCGCCGCCTGCGCGGCGCTCTCGGCTATGTCGTCGAACCCGGTGTCGCCGAGGTCCTTCGGGGCCGTCGTCCCGGTTCCGTTCCCCACGCAGTAACCGCCGACCGTGGGCGGTACCCAGCCGAAGTCGCAGCCCGCCATCAGACGCCTCCCCACTGGGTGTATCCGGCGAGCGAGTCGACCGGGGCGGGGTCGGCCGGGTCGGCCGGGTACTCCAGCCGCCAGTCCCCGTCCTGCCACAGCACCGTCGTGGTGGCGGCCTGCATCTGCCCGTCCGGGAACCGCCACACGGTCTGGATGACCGCGGTGGTGTCGTTGTAGGTGACGAACCTGAATCCGGCGATCTGCCCGTGGGAGCCGCCGTCCCCGGCCGAGGTCGCCGTCTCCTCCGCCTCGGTCCGGTCGGTGATGTAGGCGTCGCGGCCCGCGCCCACGGTCTGGGTGCGGGTCACCTTCAGCCAGTCGTCGGCGGCCAGATAGCGCACGCTGATCTGGCTGGTGGCCAGCAGGGCGCCGACGGGGGTGTGCGCGTAGCAGCGCGCCACGTCCTTGCCGGCTGCGGCCGGGCCCGCCTCCTTCGAGGAGGGGAGGGCGACGCTGCCGTACAGGGTCCAGGTCACGTCCGCGGGGGCGGACGTGGGCAAGTCCTGCTCGTTGTCGGCCAGTTCGGGGCACGCGGCGCCGTCGGTCACGGATCCGGACGGCAGGCCTGCGGCACGGGCGGCGGGTGTCTCCGCCGTGCCTGAGCCGCCGCTCGCGGAGGTGTCCGAGGTGACGGCGAGCACTGTCCCGATGACGGCGATGAAGCCGATGAACGCGGCGGCGAGGACAAAGCCGGTACTCAACCACGGACTGCGCGGCTCACCGACCACCGCGCGGTCGCCGGACTCTGCCATTTTCCCTCCCTCATCCTCGTGGGTTGTGGGGTGACGACTGACGGGTGGCGGGGGACGGGGAGCGAGTTGTCGGGTGATGGGTAGTCGGGTGGCGGG
>NZ_JBHXMF010000009.1:52098-101703 GCF_042721055.1 Streptomyces sp. NPDC058470 | reverse complement strand
GGAGTCGGGGGACAAGCAGGCGGACAGCGGGTGGCCGGGGACGAGTTGTCGGGTGGCGGGGAGTCGGGCGGCGGGGAGTCGGGTGGCGGACTGTCGGGGGACGAGTAGCCGGATGACGGGTGGCCGGGGACGAGTGGCCGGGCGGCGGGGAGTCGGGTGGCGGGCGGGCGGGAGACGAGCAGGCGGACAGCGGGTGGCCGGGGACGAGTAGCCGGATGACGGGGAGTCGGGGGACAAGCAGGCGGACAGCGGGTGGCCGGGGACGAGTTGTCGGGTGACGGGGAGTCGGGGGACGAGCAGGCGGACAGCGGGCGGGCGGGGGACGAGTAGCCGGGTGATGGGTGGTCGGGTGGCCCGGTCGCCGGAAGGCACGATCGCCGTACGGGCTTTCAGCTCGCGTCGGCTCCTGGCCGGCCCCCGGTCGCCTAGACGAGCGCGCCGACAATGCCGGAGGCGGAGCCGACGAGCAGGCAGGCGCCCAACACGAACCCGAGGCCCCTGGCGTGCTCGCGGGCGCCGCCCCGGGAGTGGTCGAGGGCCATCCTGGCGGCCACGCCGAAGATGCCCGCGACGCAGAGGGCGGTGACGCTCCAGGCCACCCACTTCAGCACGGTGAGCAGTCCTTCGGCGCCGGGTGGCGCCTCGCCCCCGCCGACGTCCGGCGGCCCCGAGGGGACGGGGGTCGCGGCGGCCAGGTGGGCAAGTGGGGCCATGTGCGGTGAGGCGTCCAGAACGACCGCCAGCAGGCTGGACAACGGGGTTCTCCCTAAGCGGGTCGGGCTAAGCGGGTCGGGTGAGTCGGGACAGGTCGCGCGCCAGCGGCGCGCACTCCTTGGGCAGGTGCTCCGTGGGCGATTCGCCGAGCCGCCAAGGCTCCACCCACGGGACCTCCCACAGGCGGGGCACGGCGCCGGAGACCAGCCGCACCAGGTTCTGCAGCACCCGGGGGCGCCGGCCGGGGGCGTCGGCGACGACGACCAGGCCGAGCAGGTCGACGCCGGGGACCATGCCCGAGGCCCACTGCCGCGCGGCGTTCTGCGCGGCTTCGATGCCGTTCGCGCCGGAGCGGGCGACGAGCACGACCGACGGGGACTCCACGGACACCGGCCAGGCGAGGCCCGCGTCCCGGCCGCCGGGCACGGCCCGCTCCAGCGTGGTGACACCCGCGCCGCCGTGCACGCCGAGCCACCACCAGCCGTGATCGGTACCGGGCCGTGGCCGGGCGACAGGAAGCGCCCGGTCGGGCCGCGGCACTCCCGCGCCCTGGGGTGCCAACGGGCCGGTGAGCCCTGTCGACAACTCCTGAACCGATCGCAGGGATTTCCCGTTGCTGCCCCCGGAAGGGCGTGACTGCGGCAACCAGGGATTGATGACCGGTACCTCACCCGCCACGGCAACTCCTTCCACTGCTGACTCGACTGACCCAACACGCCGATAGTACACATAAGTTGGCAATACAACACAAGTAATGACTTATCAGAAATGCGAAATTCAGGGCGAGTTGAGGCTCTTCCAGGGAGCGCTTCGTGGCGCCTCCCGGAGCACTCGGTTCCGGGACCGCAGGTCTATTCGGGGGGATGCAGATGACCGGCCATACCGCGCAGGCCCGATCGACGATGCTGGTGACGGGTTGCAGCGTCCTGGCGTTGATCGGCTCGCTGGTCGGCCTGTCCGTGCTGGGCTCCGTGGACCAGGAACAGGCCGCCGCCCCCGCGGGGTTCGCCACCACGCTCGACGCCAAGGGCGTTCCGGCGGAGTACGTGACGTGGATCGAACGGGCAGGCCGGCAGTGCGAGGAGGTCAGCGCTCCTCTGGTGGCCGCACAGATCAAGGCGGAGTCCAACTGGGACCCGACCGCGGTGAGTCCCGCCGACGCCCAGGGGCTCAGCCAGTTCATCCCCGGCACCTGGGCGACCTGGGGCGTGGACGCGGCGAGCCGGGACGGCAGCCCCCAACCGGACGGCGTGGCCGACCCGTTCACCCCGGGCGACGCCATCATGACGCAGGCCCGCTACGACTGCTGGCTGGCCGACAAGGTCAAGGCGATGGGCGCGCAGGGCGACCCGACCCGGCTGATGCTCGCCGCCTACAACGCGGGCCCCGGCGCGGTCCAGCAGTACGGCGGCGTGCCTCCGTACCCGGAGACCCAGGCCTATGTCGCCAGGATCATCGAGTCGATGGCCGACTTCACCGGCGCCCAACCGGCCGACCAGGGCGGCGCGTTCGGCGACCGCGTGGTGGCGGCCGCCGAGAAGTGGCTCGGCACGCCGTACTCGTGGGGCGGCGGCGGACCGGAGGGCCCCGGGCGCGGATTCGCCCAGGGCGCGAACACGATCGGGTTCGACTGCTCCAGCCTCGTCCAGTACGCGGTCTACCAGGCCAGCGGCGGCGAACTGCTCCTGCCGCGCGTCTCCCACCTCCAGGTCGGCGCGGGCAAGGCGGTGGCACGCGACGACATGCGGCCCGGCGACGTGATCGGTTTCAAGCTGAACGGCAGCTACGACCACATCGGCATCTACCTCGGCCACGGGCAGTTCATCCACGCCCCGAAGACCGGAGACGTCGTCAGGATCAGCAACCTCGACGACCCCTACTACACCTCGAAGACCCAGAAAGTGAGGCGGTTCGGATGACTCCGCCCAGCTCGCGGGACACCGCCGCCATGACCGTAAAGGTGAAGGTGAAGGTGGCAGTGACAGGCACAGTGTTCGCGCTCGCCCTCACCCTGGGTGGGTGCGGCTCCGGCGGCGACCAGGGGCCGGCCGACCCCCTGTCGGCTCCCGCCGCGACCGGCACCGGCCCGTATCCGACCCCGTCCGACGCCCGTGAGGCCGCACCCCTGCCCGTGGGCGCCAAGGGCACCCCCAAGGGAGGCGTCACCCGGCCCGCCGACGTCGACCAGCGGGACGCCGACGCGGTCGGCCGGGGTGCGCTCAAGGTGATGTGGACCTTCGACGCCGACATCGACAGCGGCCCGCAGGACGCCATGGTGCGTGCCGCGGACGCGGGCTGGCTGACCAAGGCGTACGTGGCACGGCTGCGTGCGTACCGGCCTCGCTCGGTTCCCGGCGCCCAGTGGCGGGAGTGGGCGGGCCACGGCGCGTACACCGTCGTCACGGTGCGGAACGCCGAGGACGCCGCCAAGCCCGGCGACACCACCACCGAGGCGTGGCGGCAGTGGACCGTCACCGCCGCCCCGTTCGGCCGCGACGGGTGGACGGGCAACGCCACCACCGTCGTGGCGTATGTGCACCTCACCCGCACGGCAGCCGACGACGCGTGGCGTATCGCCGACGTCAATGTCCCCTAGCCCGGAGGGATTTCATGCCCACGACGTATGAGGACGCGGAGGTGCCCGCGTGGCCGGTCTACGCCCTCACCGTGCACGACGGCGGCCAGGTCGAAGCCTCCGGCCCGTCGGTGCCCGCGCACGGGCATCCCGACCGCGCCTCGGCCATCGACACCGTGGCCGCGGCGGCCACCCGCCTCGGCCGTCCCGTACGGGCCGAGGCCACCGAACCGGACGGCACCGTATGGCATTTGGTCATTTCGCCCGAGGGAGCGGTGGGGGAACTCCCGGGCGGCGGACAGCGCGCCAAGGCCAAGGCGACGAAGAAGCGCCATGACAAGTCCCCGGCCCGGCCCGCGGAGTCGGCTGCGCCACGGCTGCCGGCAGAGACCGGCGGGGGCACCATCGCCGTACGGAACTCACCAGGGCCTCCGTCGACCGGGCATCCGGTGACGGCCGTGCCGATCCGGCCGGGACCGAGTACGGCGGTGGTCGTCGCTTCGCGTCGGCTCGGTCCGGCGGCAGCCCATGTCGGCCACGTCGGCCACGAGCCCGAAACCGACCCGCGAACAGATCCCGTGGAGTACGCCGAGTCCCTGGCCCTCGTCACGAAGCTTCTTCGGACAGGGCGTGTCGGGAGGGCCGCCTCGCTCGCCTCGCGGCTGGACGAGCAGGCCGCCGGCACTCTCGGGGTCTCCCACCCCGACGCCCTGCGCATCCGCGAGATCCGGGCCCGGGTCACCGCCCTGTCCGGGAACGCCCTCGGCGGCGTACAGCTGTTCCGCGACGTTGCCGAGCGCTGGCACTACCAGGGGGACGGCGAGCGGGCCGAGGCCGCGGCGGCCCGCGCCCAGGCTCTCTGGCTGCAGATCACCGACCTGGACCCCGCGCTGTCCGCCGCCGTCGCCGTGGTCCGGCTGCGCAACCAGATCCCGGGTGAGGGCGGCGCGGCGCTCACCGCCGCCGTACAACACCGGGCGCGGCTGGAGGCGTCCCGCGTCGCGGGCGGACAGCCGCTGCGGGAGATCGCCCCGGCGGGCCCGCCCGGCAGGGTGCGGACCCGGCGTCCGATGCCGTCCTGGGAGCGCCCCGCGCAGGAGACGCAGGAGACGCAGGAGACGCGGGAGACCCGGACGGCCAGGTGAGACCGGGGCCGTTCGGTGGTCCGCCGAAGCGGGCCCGACCGGTCACGCGGCAGGCGTGTGCCACTGGGCCGGGTGCTTCCCCGCGACCACTTCGTCGGGGGTCTCCACGATGCCCAGGGCCATGCGCAGCGCCCGTACCGCGTGGTACAGGCGGGACTTGACGGTGCCCGGCGGTATGCCGAGCGCGAGGGAGACCTCGCGTGTCGACCTGCCGGTGTAGTAGGTCTCGTACAGCACCTGTCGGTGCTTGGACGAGAGCGACTTGAACGCCTGCTGGAGGATCATCGAGGAGAGCAGCCGGTCGACGTCGTCGGACTTCGCCAGCAACTCGTCCAGCCAGGCGGTGCCGTCGACCTCCTGGGGGCGGGCCATCCGCAGCCGGTACTCGTCGATGACGAGGTTGCGGGCGACTCTGAACAGCCATGGCCGCAGGGGCTGGTTGTCCTCCATGCTCTGCGTGCGCCAGCAGCGCAGCAGTGTCTCCTGCACCACGTCCTCGGCTCTGTGCCGATCGCCTCCCAGCAGCCGCAGGACATAGTGGTACAGGTCCCTCGCGTGGTCGTCGTACAGCGTGCGCATCGCTCGTTCCCGGGCAGCGACGGCTCCGTTGGATCCCATCACGGTCCAACTCAAGGTCGTACTCCCTCGTTCTGTGACCTCGTGGCGAAGGTCGGGCGTCGAGGCCGGGTTCAACAGCCCCGATCACCGGGAGTCTCGCGAGCCGTGTTCCACGTCGAGTTGACGAGCGATTTACGTGCGGCCGTTGGATCCCGCCGGAACCGGAGGCCGCGCATCCGTAGCGGCGGGGGCGCCCCCACCGGGCATTCCCCGCCACTGTCACACCGTTGAGCTGGTCTTTTCCCCTCAGGCCGCTCCGGTTACGCGGGCGTCCGACGCCTCAGTAAGGGCGCGCATACGACGATTGACGAGCCGCGGCAACGCGGCGTCCACCACGGTCCGGCCGCCCTGTTCGCCCCGCGTGGACGACACGGCGAGCAGTACGGCGAGCAGCGCGCGGCCGTGGCCGACGGCGGACGGCACGTCCTCGACCAACAGCCACGCGGCGGCCGCCCGGGTCAGCTCCTCACGTACCCGGGGGTCGCCCTGCCGGTGGCGGATCCGGGCGAGCTCGATACAAGTGGCCGCGGCGAGACGGTGGTTGTCGCTCCGGTGGGCGACGAATGCCTCCAGCGCGTGGGCCTCAAGCGTGTAGGGGTGTTCGCGGCCGAAGGCGCGCGCGGTGTGTTCCCGCAGCCGGAAGGCGAGCGCCGCCGCCTGCTCCAGCGCACCGGCGTCCACGGAGTGGCGGACGAGCGCGACGAGTTCGGCGAGTTCCTCCGGAACGACGGCCTGCGGAACCCGTCCCGGGGCCGATTCCAGTACCCCTTCAGGGACGGCCTCCGGAACCGGCCTGCCCACGACCGAGGGATGTGTTCGGCCGGAGCGGGGAGGCTCGGGGACCGGCGGGCGCCCGGCTCCGGCGGGCGCCCGCCCGGTCTGCGGGACCACGGCCGGAGACCGGACCACGACCGGCGGCGGAGCAACTGCCGCGGCCGGAGCGGCAGTCGGGGGCGGAGCGGCAGTCGGAGGCGGGGCGGCGGCCGACGGCGGAGCGGCGGCCGACGGCGGAACAGCTACCGAAGGCGGAGCGACAGTCGGAGACGAGACGGCAACTGACCGCGAAGCAACGGCCGCAGACGGGGCGACAGTCGGCACCGGAGCAACCGCCGGAGCTGGCACCGCAGTCGACGGCGCAGCCGGCGGCGAGACAACGGCCGAAGGCGGAGCGGCAGCCTGAGGTGGGGCGGCAGCTGACGGCGGGGCCTCCGAACGGGGTTCCGGCTCCCCCGTCTCATCATGTTTCTCGTGCAGCAGGACCCGGCTCGAACCGTCGGGTGCGACCTCGACGAGGGTGACTTCACCTCCCTGCCTGTCGAAGATCACCGCCTCGACGCACTCCCCCCGGGCCTGCGCGTGACGGTGCATCATGTCCAGCACCACGACGTGCACCGGCTCGCCCTCCGGCACCTGGAGGGGCTCGCCGTCGACCGCCGTACTTCCGTCGTGGTCGATGAGTACGTCGAAGGGGGACGCCGTAGGCGCGGGGTCGTCCGGTGTGTTGTGGTCCTGTGCGGTGGGGTCCGGTAGGTCCTGACGAATGCGCTTGCTGAACACGTCGTGCCTCCCTGCTGTGCTGGTCAGTAACTGGGCATGGGACGCGGGCTGAACGTCGGGTACTCCTCCCCGTCCGTCAGGTCGACGTCCGCGGAGTACAGGGCGAACGACGACCTGACGCTGACGATGTAGCTCTGCGCCCGCGAGTTGTCCGGCACGCCCTTCGCCTGCTTGACCGCGTCCAGACCCCCGTCGTACGCCGCCAGCATCAGGTCCAGGCGATCGCCCTTGACCTCGTTGTTGGCCATGAGGGTGTCGATCTCGTCCGCCAGCGAACACATGTACCGGCCCTGAGCCATGATCGAGTCGGCGGCGTCCAGGGCCGAGGTCTTGTCGTTGTCGTTGTCGTCCTTGCCGAACTCCTTGAACTTGTCCGGCGGCAGCTGGGAGATGCCCTCGGCGCCGTCGGGACCGATCAGCTTCTCGTTGAACTGGGACTCCGTCTGGATCTGCGCGGCGATCACCATGGCGCCCATCTGGTGGCACTCCGCCCCGGCGTCCTCGATGCGCGCGAGGTACTCCGGCGGCACGGCGCTGTCGTTCAGCGGGCCCCGCCCGTTGCTGGAGTACGCCGACACGACCTGCTCGGTGTCCACGGGGCTGCCGCCGCCGCTGTCGTCGCCGCAGTGCAGGATGCCGATCTTGCAGAGGAGCATGAGGGGCCAGAAGATCCACCCGAGGGCGCACGCGACGAGCGTCCCGGCGATGATCAGCAGCAGGAGCACGAAGGCGATGACGCAGCCCACGGTCCCCCCGCCGATGCCGAGGGCTATGTAGGTGGCGTACTTCTGCGCGTCGGCGGAACTCCCGGAGTCCCCACCCCCACTTGCGGCCACGACCCGTCACACCCCTTGCCCTCGTCTGCCGGACATGCGTCCCCGGACCCCTTGAACCAGGTCGCCCGATTTCCCGTAGTCGCTGCCCGACGGATCACCGCGGGCACGCACGCCGCAACGGACACGACGGCCCATCAGTTCAATCCGGGATCCGTCGCAGTACGCGACATGAGGGAAGGGGTGGATGCGCATGGGCGTTCCTTCGGCAACGTCCGCCGGTTCGCAGATGTGGGTCCGCGGGCCGACCGCACAACAGGCGGCACAGCAACAGGCGGCACAGGCAACACAGGTGCAGGCAGTACAGGCGCAGGCCGTACCTACGGCACCAGCACAGGCGCAGGCCCTACCTACGGCACCAGCACCAGCACAGGCGCAGGCCCTACCTACGGCACGAGCACCAGCTCAGACACAGGCGCAGGCACAAACAGCACCGACTCCCACCGCGCCCTCCAGGCCGGACAGGCCGGCGCGGCCCGCGGCCCGTACGGCGCTGCCCAAACCCCCCGCGCCGGCCGGTAGTTCGCCGTCGCGGCACCAGGGTCAACAGGTCGCCTGGGTCACCACGCACGGCGGGGCCGGGGCGAGCACGCTCGCCCGGGTGCTGGGCGGCGCGGACGTCGGCCACCGGTGGCCCGACCCGGCCAAGGGCGAACCCGGCCAGGTGCTGCTGGTGGCCCGCACCCACAACACGGGCATGCGGGCGGCGTCCCACGCCCTGAACGCACTCCGCAAGGGGGACCACCCCGCCGGAGTGGAGCTCCTCGCCATCGTGCTGGTCGCCGATGCGCCGGGACAACTGCCGCGCGCGCTCGGCCGGCGCGTCCGCGTGCTGCGTTCTGCGGCCGAGGTCCACCGCGTTCCGTGGGTGCCGGCCTGGCGCCTCGGTGAGGACGTCGACCAGTTGCCGCGGGCGGTCCGGGCACTGGCCCGACGGCTCGTCCCGGCTCCGGCCGGTCGTACGAGGAGGTCGCGATGATCTTCTCGGCCGACGAGGGCCCCACCTCCAGCCCCACCCCCACCAGACAGCTCATCGACCCCGCGACCTTCGGCCCCAACGGCGCCTTCGACCCGACCGACCAGACCAAGATCCTGCTCGGCAACCTCACCTGGATCGTGACGGCCTGCGCGGTGGCGGGCCTGATGACCGTGGGCATCCAGATGGCCATGCAACTGCGCCGTGGCGAAATGGGCGAGGGCGCGACCTATTTCAGGGGCGCGTTCTTCGTCGTCGGCGCCTGCGTCATCGGGAGTACTGCCGGACCGCTCGTCAATTTCGTGTTGGTGCCACTTCTCTGACAGCCAGACAAATCCTTGTTGGTCGCAATAACTGGAGAATCCCGATGAAGGACACCCTGCTCTCCCTCTACGTAAACGGCCAGACCTTCCTGGCCTCCACGGGTGGCACCGCCGATGCCACCGGAGTCCCCGACCCGGAGATGAAGGCTCCAGGGGACCTCGCCAACGCGGTCAACACCGTACTGGGCATCGCCGCGTGGGCCGGCACCGCCGCCGGCGTGGGCGGAATCATCATCACCGGAATCATGATGGCCGTCTCCATGAAGCGCGGCGAAGGCTCCGAGCACTTCAGCCGTCTCGGCATGGTCCTGGGCGGCTGCGTCCTCGTGTCCACCGCCGGGCCCACGGTCGAATTCCTCTTCTAACAGAGTCCGACAAGAGTCCGACTGCAGGAGAGGCCATCGACGTGTTCGGCACAGAACGAAAAAAGGACCCGGTTGACGGGCCTTTCTACAAACAGCCTGGATGGATCAACTCAGCCCTCTTTCTTGGCTTTTTCGTCGTCATGTCGTTGGTGGCCCTCGTGGTCGACCCGAAGGGTGCCGAGGTCACGGCGAGCAGCGAGGAGACCCTCACCGGCCTCGGCGGCCCGCTGTCACCCGGCGACCCACAGCATGTCCGGACGGGGCCGGGTGGCCGGCCGGAGAACTGCCGTACCGACGACCGGGACACCGCCCGGCCGACCACGGCCCCGACGGATGTGAAGTGGCAGCAGCTCCTCGCCATCATGGCGCCCACCTCACCGTCGGCCGGGCCCCTCCACACCGACGCCACCATGTGGTGGTGCTTCGCCCACACACCCACCGGAGCGGTGCTGGCCGCGCACGTCATTCCCGTCCAGCTGAGCGGCGTCTCCTGGCGCATCGTCGCGGAGCAGCAGGTCGTGCCCGGGGAGGCGCGCGACTCGTTCGTCGCCAACAAGGCCCAGGCCGAGGAGAAGAACCTGGAGGAGAGCGCGGTCGGAAGGTTCGTGGGCTTCTCCGTGGCGTCCTACTCGGGCGACTCCGCGACCGTACGGCTGCTCCTCACCAATCCCATGGGCGGCTACCTGTCGACGTCGGTGTCGGTCCGCTGGCGGGACGGCGACTGGAAGGTGGCGCTCCTGGACGACGGGTCCCTCTACCCGTCCGTGAAGAACCAGGCGACGCCCAACGGCTTCATCATGTGGGGAGCGTGACATGTTCCTGGCCGCAGCAGGCGAAGGATGCGACGGGGGTCTCGACTTCTTCGGGATGTTCACCGACCCCATCGGCTCGATGATCAGAATGGTCGCCAAGATCATCATCCAGGGCGCCATCGGGATCTTCATGTCCGTGGGAGGCATCGCCTCGACCAACGAGGCGGCGTCGGGGACGATCAGCAACCAGACGCGGTGGATCACCGTGTACCTCGCGTGCGGCTCGATCCTCTTCGCCTCCGCCAAGATGGCCCTTGACCGGCGCGGCGAATCGGGCCAGACCGCGCTCAAGGGCATCCTGCGCATCATTCTGGTCAGCACCGCCGCGACCGCCATGATCGGCACGTTCGTCGACCTCATGGACCGGTACTCCCAGCACCTCCTCAGGGGCAGCCTCCTCAACCTGATGGAGGGCATCGACTGCAACGGCGGCATTCCGGACATGCTGCTGCTGGTCATCGGGTGCCTGCTGATCATCGCCGGCATCATCCACGCGCTCCTGATGTGGGTTCGGCTCGGCGTGATGATCGTCCTGATGGGCACGCTCCCGATGGCCGCCGCCGCCTCCATGACGGACTGGGGCGGCACGTGGTGGCGCAAGCACATCGGCTGGATGACCGCCTGGCTGCTGTACAAACCCACGGTCGGTCTCGTGCTGTACTCCGGCGCCATCATGGTCGACTCGTCGGAGGCCCACAGCACCACCGACACACAGATCGCGGGAATGGGCCTGCTGCTGCTCTCGGCCGTCGCGCTGCCGGCGCTGATGAGAATCATCGTCCCCGCGACGGCCGCCCTCGGCGGTGACTCGGTCGGGGACGCCACCATGGGCGTCGCCGGCGGCCTCGCCTCCGGAGCGAAGAACCTGGCCGACGCGGCCGGCAGAAACGGCGGAGGAGACTCCGGCTCCAAGGGACCCTCCGGTGCCAAGGAGAGCGGCCCCTCCGGCGCGAGCGGCGACGGAGGCGGGGGCGGCGGCGCGAAGGGCAGCGGGTCCTCGACGGAGGGAGGCGGAGGAGGCGGCTCGGCAGAAGGCGGAGGAGGCGGCAGCGGCGGAGGCGGCGCCGGCAAGGCAGCCGGAGCGGCGAACCCCGCCCTCGCCGGAATGGTCGCCGCCGCGGAGGTGGCCGGCAAGATCGCCGGCGGAGCCGTGAACGTCATGAAGAGCGGGGTCGAGAGCGGCAACCAGGGAGACGGCAACTGACCGTCACCCGACCGGGTACGGCGTGAGCCTCCCCTGGACGCCTCCGCCACACACGGTATGTGCGGCGGAGGCGTCACCCCGGGCCACACGAAGCCCGCACCCCGGGACACACGGAAATCGCGCCCCGGGCCACAGCAAGGCGGCCCCCTGACACAGGGGCCGCACCCCGCACTTCACTCCACTTCACTTCACTTCACCCCAAGCTGACGCAGCGTCAACTCTCTCCCCCCACACCCGAGTTCCCCCAAAGGAAAGGAACCAGGTACCCCATGTCCATCCCAGCCGCTGCCGTCGACCCCACGTACGGGAACTGGCGCAGGCCGAGGCGACCCGGCTTCGGACCGTTCGGTCTCCTCGGCACCATCGTGCTGTTCGGCGGGCTCGTCCTCGACCTGATGGTGTCGCTGATCTCGCTGCAGTTCACGCTGGTCGTCATCGTCATCCAGAGCCTCTTCCTGGCGCCGCTGGCCGTGCGTACGCAGGACGGGCGCAACGTCTACCAGCTCTTCGCCGTGCGCATCAGCTGGTTCCGGCGCAAGGCCAAGGGCTCGAACGCCTACCTCTCCGGTCCGCTGTCCCAGCGCCCCGGCGGCAAGTTCCGCCCGCCCGGGCTGCTCAGCCAGGTCAAGGTCATCGAGGGCACGGACGCCTACGACCAGCCGTTCGGCGTGCTGCACCACCGCAGCCGCAACCTCTACACCATCGTGCTCGGCTGCGAACCCGACGGCGGATCCCTGGTCGACCCCGACCAGATAGACAACTGGGTGGCGTCCTGGGGCCAGTGGCTGGCCCGGCTGTCCAGTGAACCGGGTCTGCGCGGGGCCTCCGTGGTGGTGGAGACCGCCCCGGACACCGGCACCCGGCTGGCCAACGAGGTGCTGCCACGCATCACCCCCGACGCCCCGCCGGCCGCACGGGCCGTGATGGAGGAGGTGGTGCAGCGGTACCCGAGCGCATCCTCGGAGATGCACACCTACCTCGCCCTGACCTACGGCATCCCCCCGGGGCAGAAGCGCAGGACCGACGACATCCTCACCGACCTCGCCATCCGCATCCCCGGCCTGCTCGCGGGAGTGGTGGGCGCGGGCGGCGGCCCCGCCTCCCCCTTGTCGGCCGAGCGCATCGCCGAGGTCGTACGCGTGGCCTACGACCCGGCCGTGGCCGCCGATGTCCTGGAAGCCCGCGCCCTGTACGGCGGGACCGGCCTGGAATGGGAGGACGCCGGCCCCTCGGCGGCCGTCGAGAAGGTCAACGCCTACCAGCACGACTCGGGGGTGTCGCGTACCTGGATGCTCACCCTCGCCCCGCGCGGCACGGTGCGCGCCCAGGTGCTGCGCGCCCTGCTGGAGGACGCGCCCGGCACCCGCCGCAAGCGGGTGGCGCTGCTCTACCGGCCCATCGACCCGGCGACCTCGGCGCGCATCGTCGAGGCCGACCGGCGGGCCGCGCAGTTCATGGCCACCTCCAAACGCGGCATGGTGCAGGCGCGTGCCGCCAACGAGGTGCGTGCCGCCGAGCAGACGGCGGTGGAGGAGGCCACCGGCGCCGGCCTGGTGGAGTTCTCGCTGATGGTCACGGTCACGGTCGACTCCGACGCCGACCTGGGCGACGCCAACGTGACCGTGCGCAACCTGCTGGCCGGAGCACGGCTGTTGATGCGCCCGGCCGACCGGATGCAGGCGGCAGCGTTCAGCTGCACGCTGCCGGTCGGAATCCTCCCGTGGGAACACACGCTGGTGCCGCGCGAACTGAAGGAAGCCCTGTGAGGACCAAGAACACGCGCGCCGGAAACAAGGGCGCGTACGAGGACGACGACGCCCCGATCACGTACAAGGACGAAGGCCCGGACCTCACCCCCAGGAAGAACGACCGGAAGAACGAGCGGAAGAAGGCGGAGGCCAGGAAGAAGCCCAGGGAGGCGAAGGAGAAACTGGCGCCCCCGCGAGGCTGGTACGGACCCGGCGGCGGACAGGTCGCCAACATGGACCCGCCGACCATGTGGCGGGCCACCACCGTCCAGGCCTGCGGACTGTGGCCGTTCGCGGCAGGCTCGGGCGCCCCCATGACCGGCGTACCGCTGGGCCAGCACCTCTACACCGGGGCCACCGTCTGCGGCGACCCGCTGTCCTGGTTCACCCGCGCCCACTACATCTCCAACCCGTCCCTCTTCATGCTCGGCATGCCGGGCCTCGGCAAGTCCACCCTGATCAACCGCATGCTGATCGGCCTGGCCGCCACCGGAGTCGTGCCGCTGGTCCTCGGCGACCTCAAGCCCGACTACGCCGACACCGTGCGCGCCCTGGGCGGCCAGGTCATCTCCATCGGGCGCGGTGTGGGCGGCATCAACGTCCTGGACCCCGGTGCCATGGGCGCCGCGGCCCGGCGTATCGGCGGCGAGGCCGGACGGGTGCTGCACGCCGAGACCCACGGCCGCGTCCTCAACATGGTCGCCGCGCTCATCACCATCGTGCGCGACCGCCCCATGGACGACCACGAGCAGTCCGTCCTGTCCGCCGCCCTGCACCATCTGCGCGAACGCACCCCGCCGGACCGCGCCCCGCTGCTGCCCGACCTGGTGAGGATCCTGGTCGAAGGGCCTGACCGGGTACGGGCGGTGACCCTGGACCGCGGCGACGAAACCCGTTACCGCGACGCCGTGGACCCACTGCACCGCTCGCTCCTCGGCATCCTGGACGGGCCGCTGGGCGACACCTTCGCCTCCGAGACCTCCACCCGCATCAACCTCAACTCCTCCGCCGTGTGCATGGACATCTCCCGGATCGGCGAAGCCGACACCCAGCTCACCGCGGCGGCGATGCTGGCGGCGTGGTCCGACGGGCTCGGCACGGTGGCCGCCTCGCACGCCCTCGCCGACGCCGGACTCGCGCCCCGGCGCTGGTTCTTCACGGTGCTCGACGAGCTGTGGCGGCCACTGCGCGCGGCCTCCGGCATCGTCGACCGCATCGACGCGCTGACCCGCCTCAACCGCACCCTCGGCCTGGGCGACGCCAAGATCACCCACACCCTGAAGGACGCCGAGTCGCTGGGCAGCGACACCGACCGCGTCAAGGCACGCGGCTTCGTCGAACGCGCCGGCATGGTGGTGGTCGCCGGGCTGCCGCGCCAGGAGATGGAGGAGCTCGGCCAGATCGTGGGCCTGTCCCGCCGGGAGATCAACCTGGTCTCCTCCTGGTCCTCACCGCCCGGCTGGGCCGCGCACGGGGACCGCGAGGAGCCGCCCGGCCGCGGCCGTTTCCTGATCAAGGTCGGTGGCCGCCCCGGCATCCCGATCCAGGTCGCCATCACCGACACCGAACGGCACCTGCACGACACGAACAAGCGCTGGGTGGCGAACAAGCCGGCCAACGAGGGCGGCTTCGAGCACATCCCCGACGACCCCTACGGACATCTCCCCGACCTCTCCAAAACGGCAACGGACCGGAGGTGAGCCGCGTGACCACGAACGCGATCGAGGCCAGGAGGTACTTCGCCATGGCGGATACCGCGGCCGAAGCCAGGAAGTACCTCCCGGTGACCGACACCGCGGCCGAAGCCACGAGGCACTTCCCCATGACCGACACCGCGGTCGACGCCAGGAGGTTCTCTCCATGACAGGCAGCTCACCCAGGGGCCAGTCGTACGGCAGCGAACTGCTGCCGTGGGCGATCGTGCTGGTGGCCGGCGGGTTCCTGGTGATGTTCGGGGGCGTCTGGCTCGGCGGGTCGCTGGGCGCCGCCATGACCGGCTCGGGCTGGAACCCCCCGCCGTTCGACCTGAGGACGTTCGGCACCTTCCTCACCGGCGGCCCGGGAACGCTGTGGCCGGGCGCGTCACCGACCGGCGTACTGACCGGGATCGGCCTGCTCTACGGCGCTGTCGTGGTCCTCGGCATACTGGCCGGACGCCGGGTGATGCGCCATCTGTCCCGGCCCAAGGGCCTTGCCGGACGGCGGGAGTTGGCCGGCATGGCGCCGAACGGCATCGCGGCCCGCGCCCGCGAGCTGCGCCCCTCACTCAAGGGCCGAGAGCACCTCCATCCCGACGAGACCGGCAATCTCCTCGGCGACCTCGACCCGGACGGCCCCGAACTGCGCTCCTCCTACGAGGACGTCGAACTCGACCTGATGGCCCCGCGCGCCGGCAAGTCCACGGGCATCGCCGTCCCTCGCGTCCTGCGCGCCCAGGGAGCGGTGCTGCTGACCTCCAACAAGTCCGACGTGTACGCCGTCACCCGCGCCGAACGCGAGAAGGCCGGCACGGTGTGGACCTTCGACCCGCAGGGCATCGCGCACGCCCCGCGCGAGATGTGGTGGGACATCCTCGCCGACTGCCACACCATCGAGGGCGCCCGGCGCCTTGCCGGGCACTTCGTGGCCTCCGTCAACGACGACCAGTCCAAGAAGGACTTCTGGATCTCCGCGGCCCAGAACACCCTCACCGCCCTGTTCCTGGCCGCGGCCCGCGGCGGGGCCTCCGTCCTCGACCTGCTGGCCTGGCTCGCCGACCCGGCCGACCGCACGCCGGTGGACCTGCTGCGGGACGTCGACATGGTCGCCATGGCCGAGCAGTTGCAGGGCACGGTCCGCGGCGCGGTCGAGACCCGCGACGGCATATACGAGACCGCCCGGCAGTGCGTGGCCTGTCTGCTCGACCCGGAGATCGTGGCCTGGGTGACAGCCGACCCGCACCTTCCGCAGTTCAGGCCGGACGTGCACGTCCTGGGCCGGGACACCCTCTATCTGCTGTCCAAGGACGGCGGCGGCTCGGCCGCGGGCGTGATCGCGGGTCTCGCCGACGCGACGCTGCGCGCCGGGGTGGTCGCCGCCGAGCGCACCGGCGGCCGGCTCGACCCGCCGATGACGGCCGTCCTCGACGAGGCCGCCAACGTCTGCCGCATCTCCGACCTGCCCGACCTCTACAGCCACCTCGGCTCACGCGGGATCAACGTCGTCACCCTGCTCCAGAGCTATCGCCAGGGCAGCCGGGTGTGGGGCGAGGCCGGCATGGACGCCCTGTGGAGCGCGGCCACGATCAAACTCCTCGGCGCGGGCCTGGACGACGCCGACTTCGTGGAGAAGATCTCCAAGCTCGTCGGCAACCAGGACATCCGCACCCCGTCGATCTCCCGGAGCAGGGAAGGCACCTCCCGCTCCTACTCCTACCGGCTGGACCCGGTGCTGCCCGCCGACAGGATCCGCGCCCTGCCCAAGGGCACCGCCCTGCTCCTGGCCACCGGCGTACGGCCGGCACTGATCCGGCTGCGCCCCTGGTACAAGGAGCCCAACGCGGGCCCGATCTCGGCGGCGGCCAAGGCGGAAGTGGCCGCCATCACCGAACGGGCCGCCCGCTCATGGGCGGGAACCCCCGGGGCCCGGATCACCGAGGGCCTGTCCAGATGGCAACGGGAAGCGGTGACCCTGCGCAAGGGCACCGACAGATAGCGGGCTCCGAAGATCCCCACCGAACCGGCCCGCGGAACCGGCGCACCTGCCGGACCCCGCGGGCCCCCGCTTCCCTCAGGGCCTCCGCCCCAGCGTCGCCGCGCGCAGCAGCCACTCGACCGGCCCGTACCGGAAGCGCCGCGTCAGCCACCGGCTGAACGCGAGCTGAGCCGCGTACAGGACGAGGCAGCCGCCCAGGACCACCACGGTGCCGAACCGGCCGTACCAGGCCGCCCCGTATCCGGTCAGGACCAGGGCCATGACCAGCGACTGGGTGAGGTAGTTGGTCAGCGCCAGCCGGCCGGCCGGGGCCAGCGCGTCACCGAGCAGTCGGCCGGGGCGGGTGGGCAGCAGAAGCAGCAGTCCGCAGACGTACGCGGCGGTCAGCGCCGGAGCGGTGAGCACACCGGCGGCCGAGCCGACGTAGTACCAGCGCGGGTCCAGCGGCCCGTTGCGGCAGATCGCCATGAACACGCTGCCGGCCAGGCCGAGCGGCAGGCAGCGGACGATGACCGGCACGAGGCGCGCGCGGTGGCGGCCGGGGTCGGCGAGCAGCCCGCGCCGGCCCGCGGCCAGGCCCACCAGGAACGCCGCCAGCATGTCGGCGGCGTAGACGATGTTCCAGCCCAGCGAGTCGCCCAGCCGGCGCACGTTGTCGCCGACGACCGAGCCGGGATCGCCCCGCCGGGCCGCCACCATGTCGTCGACCGCGGCCGTGACCTCCTGCGGGAGTACGGGAGCCGCGTAGGCGACGGTGACCAGCCCCCAGGCCAGCAGGCACGCCGCGGTAGCGGCGACCAGCCAGAGCGCGGCCCGTACCGCCGTACGCGGCGCGAGGTCCCGGCAGGCGAACAGCGGCAGGCTCAGCATCGCGTAGACCATCAGGACGTCGCCGGAGAACAGCAGCACCCCATGGGCGAGACCGAGCAGGAAAAGGCAGATCAGTCGGCGCAGGTGGCGGGGCGCGAAGGCCGCTCCGGCGCGCTCGGCCGACGCCCTCTGGAGGGTGAAGCTGTAGCCGAACAGGAAGGAGAAGAGCAGATAGAACTTGGCGCTGACCAGGGCGGTGACCAGCCAGCCGGCCACGTGGTCGACCCGTGACCCCACCGCTCCCACGTGCGGCCCGGCCATCAACAGCGCGTTGACGATGAGGATGCCCAGCAACGCGAACCCGCGCAGGACGTCGACCTCCCGGACCCGGTCCCGCCCCGGCATCCGATCGAGCGCGGGCCCGTCGGCGGCAGGTGTCGGTGTGCGGGGCGGGAAGGGCAAGGCGGACCTCCGTGGTCGGTGCCGCGTGGTGGCGAACGGGTCCGCGACGGGCACCTCCCGCGGGCTCCACCGCCGACCACGGTTCGCAGGGCCACCACGGGACACGCCCGGGGACGGTTCAGTCGGGGTCCGGCCAGGGACCCCGGCGTACTCGGTGCACCCGCGCGACACGGAACGCCACGCCCTCCGAACGCCTCTTCCAAGGCGTCGTACGCCCTCCGGCGAGGTGGCGCGCAGGCGGCCGGACCGTTTGAACCCTCTCGCGACAGCTCACGTTGTGCCCTGACAGCAAGGGACTCGATCACCTCGTCGACCCGACCGGAAAGGCCGCCGTATGTGGATCTTTCATCGCTCGCCGGAACGTGACCGCCGTGACGTCTCCCGTCACGTCTCCCGTCACGTCTCCCGTGACGCCGAGTACCCTTTCTTCTCCGTCGACGAGGGTGCGCACTTCCGGGCGCAGGTCCGTGAGGCCTTCGCCGAGCAGGGGCTGGAGGTCACCCTCCACGCGGGTGCGGTGAGCGACAGCGCGGGGCGCCCGTTCGGTCTGGGCAACATCGCGGCGATCTGCCACAACGACCCCCGCGGACGGCGGTGGTGGCCCCAGCTGATCCGCGGGCATGTCGGCCGCATGGTGCGGGTGCTGGACGGACCGTCCCCGCTGCATCACCTCACGGCCGACCAGCTCCTCGCCCGGCTGCGCCCCTGGGTGGTGACGCGGGACGTCCTCGAACCGAACCCGGCCCGGTACGTCCATGCCCGCGTCGTCGCACCCGGCCTGTGCGAGGTCCTCGCCCTGGACCTGCCCGAGAGTGTGATGACGCTCCCCGACGACCTGCTGGAACCGCTGGGCGGCATCGTCGACCTGCGGATCCGTGCGCTGCGCAACCTCCGTGAGCTTCCGGTGGAGACCCACACCGTCCTGCACGGACCGCAGGACATGCGCTTCGACGTGGTGACGGGGGACTCCTTCTTCACCTCCAGCCGTGTCCTGGCGACGGACGAGCTCGCCCGGGACCTCACCGGGCGCGGCCTCGGTCCGGACGGAGCCCTGGTGGCCATGCCGAACCGCCACCAACTGGTGCTCCGCCCCATCACCACCGGCCGGGACGCCACCCTGCTCCCGACGCTCTACGGCATGACCGTCTTCGCCGCCGCCAACTTCAAGGACGCCGTCGGCCCGGTCAGCCCGGACGTCTACTGGTGGCACGCGGGGACACTCACCCGGCTCGTCCGCAACGACGGCGGGGAGCCCAAGTTCACGCCGGACGTCGAGTTCGAGATGTTACGGAGGCGACTGGGCGGCGACGACGCCGGCAGACGCTTCTGACAGCGGCTCACCGAGGGCGGCGCAGCCGGGCGATCCGCCGCGCTGTGAGCCGGCTCTCACGGTGGTGGTGCCCGAAACGTCCCTCCGTCACGAGTCACCCGATACCGATTGGACACCGCTGGTCAGACCTGCAACCATCTGCGTGTGCGCCATTGGGGGCACGCAAAACCGTGTGCGACACTGTCTTACGCAGCCGCACACAACAGCTTGGTCCTGTGGAGCAGCTTGGAGTGCTCGCCACCCTGTCAAGGTGGAGGCCGCGGGTTCAAATCCCGTCAGGACCGCTGAAGTTCCGCAAGGAACTTCGTGGCTGGGTAGCTCAGTTGGTACGAGCGATCGCCTGAAAAGCGATAGGTCGCCGGTTCGATCCCGGCCCCAGCCACCTCCCCGAAGACCCCGTCCTCACAGGCGGGGTCTTCGGCGTCTCCCGGCCGCTCAAGCCCGTGGCGTGCGTCGGCTCGGCCGTACGCCCTCCGGGGTGCCTGCCAAGGGCGCGTCCGGCGTCCGGCACACAAAAGCGTTCGCCAGTCATTTCGTCGAGGTGAGATCCTGGACGGCGTATGTCTACACACCCCGCCCCCGCCCTCGGCGATCTCGCCGCCCGCCTGGCCGAGCTGTCCCTGCGCGACGCGCACCGGCTCGGGCGCAGGCTCGAAGGCGCGCGCAAGATCCACAAGCCCGAAGCCCGGTCCGCCGTGCTCGCCGAGATCGACGCGGAGGTCACCAAGGCCGAGGCCCGGATGGCCGAGCGCCGCGCTCGCGTGCCCGCGATCACCTATCCCGAACAGCTCCCGGTCAGCCAGAAGAAGGACGACATCGCGGCCGCCATCCGTGATCACCAGGTCGTCATCGTGGCCGGCGAGACCGGTTCCGGTAAGACCACCCAGATCCCCAAGATCTGTATGGAGCTCGGCCGCGGCGTCCGCGGCATGATCGGGCACACCCAGCCCCGCCGTATCGCCGCCCGGACCGTCGCCGAGCGGGTGGCGGACGAGCTCGACGTCCCGCTGGGCGAGGCCGTCGGCTGGAAGGTCCGCTTCACCGACCAGGTGAACCCGGACGGCACCTTCGTCAAGCTGATGACCGACGGCATCCTGCTCGCCGAGGTCCAGACGGACCGCGAGCTGCGCGCGTACGACACGATCATCATCGACGAGGCCCACGAGCGCTCCCTCAACATCGACTTCCTGCTGGGATACCTGGCCCAGTTGCTGCCCAGGCGGCCCGACCTCAAGGTCGTCATCACCTCCGCGACCATCGACCCCGAGCGCTTCTCCCGGCACTTCGGCGAGGCGCCGATCGTCGAGGTCAGCGGCCGTACGTATCCGGTGGAGGTGCGCTACCGCCCCCTCCTCGAGGAAGAGGGCGACGATTCCGACCGCGACCAGATCACCGCGATCTGTGACGCCGTCGAGGAACTCCAGGGCGAGGGCAAGGGCGACATCCTCGTCTTCCTCTCCGGCGAGCGCGAGATCCGTGACACCGCGGACGCGCTGACCAAGAAGAACTACCGCTTCACCGAGGTCCTCCCCCTCTACGCGCGCCTCTCGCACGCCGAGCAGAACCGCGTCTTCCAGCAACACACCGGGCGCAGGATCGTTCTGGCGACCAACGTCGCCGAGACCTCGCTCACCGTCCCGGGCATCAAGTTCGTCATCGACCCGGGCACCGCCCGTATCTCCCGGTACAGCCACCGCACCAAGGTCCAGCGACTGCCCATCGAGCCGGTCTCACAGGCCAGCGCCAACCAGCGCAAGGGCCGCTGCGGCCGTACGTCCGACGGCATCTGCATCCGCCTGTACTCCGAGGACGACTTCCTCGCCCGCCCGGAGTTCACGGACGCCGAGATCCTCCGTACGAACCTCGCCTCCGTCATCCTGCAGATGACCGCCGCCGGTCTCGGCGACATCGAGAAGTTCCCCTTCATCGACCCGCCGGACCACCGCAACATCCGCGACGGCGTCCAACTCCTCCAGGAACTGGGCGCGTTGGACCCGGACCAGAAGGACCCGCGCAAGCGGCTCACGGAGAGCGGCCGCAAGCTCGCCCAGCTGCCCGTGGACCCGCGGCTTGCCCGGATGGTCCTGGAGGCCGACAAGAACGGCTGCGCACGCGAGGTCATGGTCATCGCCGCCGCGCTGTCCATCCAGGACCCGCGCGAGCGCCCCGCCGACAAGCAGGCGCAGGCGGACCAGCAGCACGCCCGCTTCCGGGACGAGACGTCCGACTTCCTCGCGTACCTGAACCTGTGGCGTTACGTCCGCGAGCAGCAGAAGGAGCGCGGCTCGTCCTCGTTCCGCCGGATGTGCAAGCAGGAGTACCTGAACTTCCTGCGCATCCGCGAATGGCAGGACATCTACACGCAGTTGCGGACCGTCGCCAAACAGATGGGCATCCATCCGAACGAGGAGGACGCGGCCGGCCAGAGCGTCCACATCTCCCTGCTCGCCGGACTCCTCTCGCACATCGGCATGAAGGACGTGAAGGAGACCGGGGGGGAAGGCGGGAGAAACACCGGAAAGAACGAGTATCTGGGCGCCCGCAGCGCCAAGTTCGCGATCTTCCCGGGCTCGGCCCTCTTCAAGAAGCCCCCGCGTTTCGTGATGTCCGCCGAGCTGGTGGAGACCTCACGGCTGTGGGCCCGCGTCAACGCGAAGATCGAGCCCGAGTGGGTCGAGCCGCTCGCCGGACATCTCCTCAAGCGGACGTACAGCGAACCGCACTGGGAGAAGGACCAGGCCGCGGTGATGGCGTACGAGAAGGTCACGCTGTACGGCGTACCGATCATCGCCCAGCGCAAGGTCAACTACGGGCGGATCGACCCGGAGGCCAGCCGCGAGCTCTTCATCCGCAATGCGCTCGTCGAGGGCGACTGGCGGACGCACCACAAGTTCTTCGCCGACAACCGCCGACTCCTCACCGAGGTCGAGGAGTTGGAGCACCGGGCGCGGCGCCGCGACATCCTCGTCGACGACGAGACGCTCTTCGACTTCTACGACCAGCGGGTGCCCGAACACGTGGTGTCCGGGGCGCACTTCGACTCGTGGTGGAAGCACCAGAAGCATGAGGAGCCCGAACTCCTCGACTTCGAGCGGTCGATGCTCATCAACGAGCGGGCGGGGGACGTCAGCAAGGACGACTACCCCGACTCGTGGCGCCAGGGTCCCCTCAAGTTCCGTGTGACCTACCAGTTCGAGCCGGGCGCGGACGCGGACGGCGTCACCGTCCACATCCCGCTGCACGTCCTGAACCAGGTCACGGACGAGGGCTTCGACTGGCAGATCCCGGGGCTGCGGGAAGAGGTCGTCACCGAGCTCATCCGCTCGCTCCCGAAGCCGATCCGGCGCCATTACGTGCCCGCGCCGAACTACGCGACGAAGTTCCTGGAGCGGGCCGTGCCGTCGGCCTCCGGCCGCCCAGTGTCACAGCAGGAGCCGCTGCCCGTGACGCTGGCGCGCGAGCTGAAGCGCATGGTCGGTGTTCCGCTGAGCGCCGACGACTTCGACCGGTCCCGGATCCCCGACCACCTGAAGATCACCTTCCGGATCGTCGACGAGCGGCGGCGCAAGCTCGCCGAGGACAAGGACCTGGAGGCGCTCAAGCTCCAGTTGAAGCCGAAGGCGCGGCAGGCGATCTCGCAGGCCGCGGCGGCGACGGCGGAGCGCGAGGGCGGGCAGTCCCTGGAGCGCAAGGGCCTGACCGACTGGACGATCGGCTCGCTGACGCGCGTCTTCGAGACGCGGAGGGCCGGCCAGCCGGTCAAGGCGTACCCGGCGCTGGTGGACGACGGCGACACCGTCTCCGTACGGCTCTTCGACACGGAGGCCGAGCAGGCGCAGGCGATGTGGAAGGGCACGCGGCGGCTGATCCTGCGCAACATCCCGGTGAACCCGGGCAAGTTCGCCTCGGACAAGCTGACCAACGCCCAGAAGATCGCCCTGTCCGCGAACCCGCACGGCTCCGTCCAGGCCCTCTTCGAGGACTGCGCGACGGCGGCGGCCGACAAGCTGATCGGCGACTTCGGGGGCCCGGCGTGGGACGAGGAGTCGTACCGCAAGCTCTACGACAAGGTGCGCGCCGAGATCGTCGACACGACGGTCCGTACGGTCGGCCAGGTACAGCAGATCCTCGCCGCCTGGCAGGCCTGTGAGCGCCGCCTGAAGGGCACCAGGAGCCCGACGCTGCTCGCGAACCTCACGGACGTACGGACGCAGCTGGACGGCCTCGTGAAGCCCGGCTTCGTCACCGGGACGGGGCTGCGCCGTCTCCCGGACCTGATGCGCTACCTGGTCGCGGCCGACCGCCGCCTCCAGCAGATGCCGACGAACGTCCAGCGGGACACCTCCCGCATGGAGAAGGTCCACGAGATGCAGGACGAGTACGCCTGGCTCCTGGAGCAGCTTCCGCAGGGCCGGCCGGTCCCCCAGCCGGTCCTGGACATCCGCTGGATGATCGAGGAGCTCCGCGTCAGCTATTTCGCCCACGCGCTCGGCACGGCGTACCCCGTCTCCGACAAGCGCATCGTGAAGGCGATCGACACGCTGGCCCCGTAACGGCGTAGGTACGGTGGGTGAGTTCGACCCCGGGGCCGCCCCTCCTGTACAGTCTCTTTTCGCAGCCCAGCGCACCAACAAGTGGCTGCGAAACCTGGTCCTGTGGAGCAGCTTGGAGTGCTCGCCACCCTGTCAAGGTGGAGGCCGCGGGTTCAAATCCCGTCAGGACCGCAGTGAATGAAGGGCCCCGCATCCGTGCCGGATGCGGGGCCCTTCGCGTTCAGGGGCTCGGAGCTTCAAGCTCCGGGCCTTTCGTATGTCTTGACGTCGTCACATTCCGCCGGTACCCAGAAACCAGGGCCCTCGCCCCCGTGAGGCCTCCTGGAGGTGCACATGGCGGCAACCGCCCGGCACGAGACGCGCGCCCTGCTCCGCGCCCATCTGGCGGCTGCCTCCGGGTACCGCCATCTGACGCGCCACTGCCCGATCTGCCACCGGCTGCTGCGGCTGGCCATGGAACCGGCCCCGTACGGCGAGGAGGACGCCGAGGACGTCGAGGGCGTCGCCGAGGACGAAGCCGCCGCAGAGCCCCAACTCCCTTAGCGCAGAAGCAGCGCAGGCGACAAGGACTGTGGCATGTGACGGGTGTCACGGCATAAGTTTTTGAAACATCGGAACTTACACCTCACCTACAACTGGTCAATTTAATATGTGCAATTGCACTGCCTTGAGGGGGCCGCCCACAGGAGATCCGACAGCCCTCCCCAGACTCCGACAAGGTCACGCACAGACCCCCCACGCGACCCACAATCAGCGCACAAAAAAGATCGCGCTGGACCCGGCGGAGTCCAGCGCGATCTACGACGCACCCTTGTCGCTTGTTCAATTGGGTCGGGCGTGGGTCCCGTTGGGGCAGGACCCGCGTCGCTTGGAGCTGTGGTTCGGACACAACGGCAGATTGGGGGGCCTGCCGAATTGCCCGGCTATGCGCTTGTTCAGGCCTCGCTGCGCTGCTGCGGGATACCCGCGAGTAGCGCGCGGACCTCAGCTTCGCGGTAGCGGCGGTGCCCGCCGAGCGTGCGGATGGACGTGAGCTTGCCGGCCTTCGCCCACCGCGTGACCGTCTTCGGGTCCACGCGGAACATCGTGGCGACCTCAGCCGGGGTCAGCAGCGGCTCGGCATCAGGGGTGCGAGCGGTCATGAGCGGCCTCCTCGGGAGAACCGAACCTTCTCGGTTCATTCCTCTAAATTCTGCACCTTGACCCGCGTTGCCCGAAATGGCGGACGCGGGCCGAGTCGGTTATAGGACGAACGGCTTGTCCTCGGCACTACAACTACACCATCCGTCCAGCCACGTCGGCCAAACCGATGGAATTGCCCTCCCAGGTGTTCATCAGCGACGGAAGCCGATGGACCATGCCATAGCGGACAGTCACGCCGCTGTGACGATCAGTCACAGGACGATCAGGAGTCAACAGACCCCCCATAGCGTGCAATGCAGAGATTCCACCCATACGTGGGCGGACGGAGCCCTCCCCCGGGCTCCTTGTCCTATTTTGGCACGAGGAGGGGTAAGGGGCGCAAGGGCCAGGAAAGTGCCATCCGTCACGCTTGACACGCCCTTGACGCAAAAGCCCGGATCGGGACTTACGTCCCGTAGTGAGCGTTCATCGGTGCGTGACGACGCCGTAGTCGTCCGGCATGTGACGACAGCATGCCCCGACGGTACGTCAGTTCGCGGACTGCCGGTCGCGCACCGAGCGCCAGCGTTCCACCAGCCGCCCGTACGCCTCGCCCGCCGCGGCCCCGTCCCCGGTACGCAGCGCCTCGATGCCCTCGTGGACGTCCGCGGCCGAGTGGTCGCCCTCGAGCTCCCCGGCGGGCAGGACGTGCACGAGGCCGCCGTAGTCCAGCTCGACCAGCGAGCGCGGGTGGAACTCCTCCAACCAGCGCCCCACCTCCAGCAGGCCGTCGATGAGCGGCCCGTCCTCGATGGTGTCCTTGAGCGTCTTCAGGGCCCGCGCGGTCCGCCGCCGCGCCTGCACCATCGGCGTCCGGTACCTGAGCGCCGGCGCGGCTCCGTCGGGCGCCGCGCCCTTCTCGTACAGCCGCTCCTCGTCGGAGACGAGCACGAACCAGTTCAGCGGCACCTGCCAGGTCGAGGTGCGGATCCACGGGCGGGCGTCGGGGTTGCGCTCCAGCCAGCGTTCGTAGTCCAGGGCCGCCTGGCGGCGTACGAGCGGGGGCAGGACCGCGTCCAGGACCGGCTCCGGCAGTTCCTCGCCGAGCTCGCCCAGGGCCTGCCAGCCGCGCAGCCGGGTGCGCCAGGGGCACACACAGACCACCCCGTCGACCTCGACCACGAAGGCGTCGCCGCTCTCGTGCACCGGCACGGCGACCGGCGGGGTGGGCAGCAAGTCGGCCAGGGAGCGCCGCAGTTCGTCCTGGTACGAGGGGCGCTCGGGGCGGCGGGCGTACCGCGCCCAGTGACCGCGCTCCGGCTCGGGGAAGGCGGCCAACGGCTCGTACACGCGCAGATAGGACGCGTACGGGACGATCACCGAGGACACCTTGGGCACGCCTGCTCCCTCCCCAACCGGCCGGACGTGAAACCCGGGCTCGAAACCCGCTCAACCCACGCACAAGCGACCGGGAAACCACGGCAAATCGTGCCACGGCCGAGGAGGACCGTACTCCGGGAGAGGGTGATCCTGAACACTGCGCGGATGACGGCCCCGCCCAGGCTCTAGTCTCATGCCCACGGGCGCCCGCCACCCGTACGGGACCCGCACGTCAACCGCCGCTCTTTACCTTGGAGTCACCACCGTGACCGACGTATCCGGCGCTCCTGCTGATGTACTGCACACCCTGTTCCGTTCGGACCAGGGCGGTCATGAGCAAGTAGTGCTCTGCCAGGACCGCTCCAGCGGCCTCAAGGCCGTCATCGCCATCCACTCCACCGCCCTGGGCCCCGCCCTCGGCGGTACGCGCTTCTACCCGTACGCGAGCGAGGCGGAAGCCGTCACCGACGCCCTGAACCTCGCCCGCGGGATGTCGTACAAGAACGCCATGGCCGGCCTCGACCACGGCGGCGGCAAGGCCGTCATCATCGGCGATCCCGAGACGCTCAAGAGCGAGGAACTGCTCCTCGCGTACGGCCGGTTCGTGGCCTCGCTCGGCGGCCGGTACGTCACGGCGTGCGACGTCGGCACGTACGTCGTCGACATGGACGTCGTGGCGCGCGAGTGCCGCTGGACGACCGGGCGCTCCCCGGAGAACGGCGGCGCGGGCGACTCGTCCGTACTGACCGCCTACGGCGTCTTCCAGGGCATGCGGGCCTCCGCACAGCACCTGTGGGGCGACCCGTCGCTGCGTGACCGCACGGTCGGCGTCGCGGGCGTCGGCAAGGTGGGCAACCACCTGGTCGGACATCTGCTCGACGAGGGCGCGCGGGTCGTGATCACGGACGTGCGGGACGAGTCCGTCCGGCGGATCGTCGAGCAGCACCCGTCCGTCGCGGTGGCGGCGGACACCGAGGCGCTGATCCGCGTGGACGGCCTCGACATCTACGCCCCCTGCGCGCTCGGCGGGGCACTGGGCGACCAGTCCGTGCCGGTGCTCACCGCGAAGATCGTGTGCGGCGCCGCCAACAACCAACTGGCACACCCGGGCGTCGAGAAGGACCTCGCGGACCGCGGGATCCTCTACGCGCCCGACTACGTCGTGAACGCCGGCGGTGTCATCCAGGTCGCCGACGAACTGCACGGTTTCGACTTCGACCGGTGCAAGGCGAAGGCCGCGAAGATCTTCGACACCACGCTGGCGATATTCGCACGTGCGAAGGAAGACGGGATTCCGCCGGCCGCCGCGGCCGACCGGATCGCCGAGCAGCGGATGGCCGAGGCGCGCCGGGGCTGAGCTCCGGGAGGTACCCGTCGGCGGGTGTGGGAGAGAACTCTCACGTCTGTCGGCGGGTCGGCCGCCAAGAAGGGGTTAAAATCGCGGTTGACCAGCGAGGACGGGGCTCCTCGCAGGTTCTGCGCACACGCGCGTCCTGCGGGCGACGTACCGTATGGGCGCGGGAGCAGGTACCGTGGAAGCCCTACGGACCGGTCTCTTCACGGAGAGCCCGTTCCAGATCATGAACGCGTGTCAAGACTCTGGGGCCACCGAGCCCCGTATCCGAGGGGGTCGAGCCATGGGGCGCGGCCGGGCAAAGGCCAAGCAGACGAAGGTCGCCCGCCAGCTGAAGTACAGCAGCGGCGGGACTGACCTCTCGCGTCTGGCCAATGAGCTGGGCGCTTCGACTTCGCAACAGCCGCCGAATGGCGAGCCGTTCGAGGACGACGACGAGGAAGAAGACGACCCGTACGCGCAGTACGCGGATCTCTATAACGACGACGATGATGACGAGGGCGACGAGTCCGGTCCCCAGTCGCAACGTCGCGGCGCGTAGCGTCGGCAGCGGGCTCAGCAGGTTCGGCGTTCTCGTAGAGCCTCATAGCATCTGCACCTCACCCGGTCCGGGGTGGTCTCACCCCGGACCGGGTTTTGTGCTGCCCTGAGCCTGAGGGGCTTACTTGCTGTAGTCGCCGATCAGGGCGGCGCCCGTGGCGTGCTCACCGCGCTCGGTGATCTCGCCGGCGATCCAGGCCTCCACCCCGCGGTCCGCGAGGGTGGCGAGCGCCGCGTCCGCCGACTCCTCGGGGACGATCGCGATCATGCCGACGCCCATGTTGAGGGTCTTCTCCAGCTCCAGGCGCTCGACGTCGCCGGTCCTGCCGACGAGGTCGAAGACGGGGGCCGGGGTCCAGGTCTCGCGGTCGACGATCGCGTGCAGGCCGTCGGGGATGACGCGGGCCAGGTTGGCCGCGAGACCGCCGCCGGTGACGTGTGAGAAGGCGTGCACCTCGGTGGTGCGGGTGAGGGCCAGGCAGTCCAGCGAGTAGATCTTGGTGGGCTCCAGGAGCTCCGCGCCGAGCGTGCGGCCGAACTCCTCGATGTGCCGGTCGAGCTTGAGCTGTCCGCGGTCGAGGAGGACGTGCCGGACGAGCGAGTACCCGTTCGAGTGAAGACCGGAGGACTCCATGGCGATCACCGCGTCACCCGTACGGATAAGGTCCGCACCGAGCAGCTGGTCCGCCTCGACGACGCCCGTACCCGCGCCCGCGACGTCGAAGTCGTCCGGGCCGAGCAGGCCCGGGTGCTCGGCCGTCTCGCCGCCCACGAGGGCGCAGCCCGCCAGCACACAGCCCTCGGCGATGCCCTTGACGATGGCGGCGACGCGCTCAGGGTGGACCTTGCCGACGCAGATGTAGTCGGTCATGAAGAGCGGCTCGGCGCCGCACACCACGATGTCGTCCATGACCATGGCGACCAGGTCGTGGCCGATGGTGTCGTACACGCCGAGCTGCCGGGCGAGGTCGACCTTCGTGCCCACGCCGTCCGTGGCGGAGGCGAGCAGCGGGCGCTCGAAGCGCTTGAGGGCGGAGGCGTCGAAGAGGCCGGCGAAGCCGCCGAGGCCACCGAGGACCTCGGGGCGCTGCGTCTTCTTCACCCACTCCTTCATCAGCTCCACGGCACGGTCGCCGGCTTCGATGTCGACGCCGGCGGACGCGTAGGAGGCACCGGTACGAGGGCCCGCGTGCGGAGCACGCTGATCGGACTCAGCAGACATTGCCTGGGATCTTTCGGGTCGGGATACGGGGCTCTTACGGGCGACGGATCGCGTCGGCCGCGGCCGTGGCGGCAGGACCTGCCGCCAGCTCGGTCTCCAGGAGCTGTTTGCCGAGCAGTTCGGGGTCCGGGAGATCCATCGGATACTCGCCGTCGAAGCAGGCGCGGCACAGGTTCGGCTTGTCGATGGTGGTGGCGTCGATCATGCCGTCGATGGAGATGTACGAGAGGGAGTCGGCGCCCAGCGAGGTGCCGATCTCCTCGATGGTCATGCCGTTGGCGATCAGCTCGGCGCGGGTCGGGAAGTCGATGCCGAAGAAGCAGGGCCACTTCACGGGGGGCGAGGAGATCCTGATGTGGACCTCCGCCGCGCCGGCCTCCCGGAGCATCCGGACCAGCGCGCGCTGGGTGTTGCCGCGCACGATCGAGTCGTCCACGACGACCAGCCGCTTGCCCTTGATGACTTCCTTCAAGGGGTTGAGCTTCAGGCGGATGCCCAACTGGCGGATGGTCTGCGAGGGCTGGATGAAGGTCCGGCCGACGTAGGCGTTCTTGACGAGACCCGCGCCGAAGGGGATCCCGCTGGCCTCCGCGTAACCGATCGCGGCGGGGGTGCCCGACTCCGGCGTCGCTATGACCAGATCGGCCTCGACCGGAGCTTCCTTGGCGAGTTTCCGGCCCATTTCGACGCGGGAGAGGTACACGTTCCGACCGGCGATGTCCGTGTCGGGGCGGGCCAGATAGACGTACTCGAAGATGCAGCCCTTGGGCTTTGCCTCAGCGAATCGCGACGTACGCAGGCCGTCCGCGTCGATGGCGACGAACTCGCCCGGTTCGATCTCACGGACGAAGGAGGCGCCACAGATATCGAGGGCGGCGGACTCGGAGGCGACGACCCAGCCGCGCTCCAGGCGGCCGAGGACCAGCGGGCGGACGCCCTGCGGGTCGCGGGCCGCGTACAGGGTGTTCTCGTCCATGAAGACGAGCGAGAAGGCGCCCTGGACCTGCGGGAGGATCCTGGCGGACGCCTCTTCTATGGTCAGCGGCTTGCCGTCGTCGTCGACCTGGGCGGCGAGGAGCGCCGTCAACAGGTCGGTGTCGTTGGTGGCCGCGACGCGCGGGGAGCGGCCGTCCGGCTGCTTGGGCAGGTCGGCGACCATCTCGGCGAGCTGCGCCGTGTTGACCAGGTTGCCGTTGTGGCCGAGCGCGATGGAACCGTGCGCGGTGGCACGGAACGTCGGCTGGGCGTTCTCCCAGGTGGAGGCTCCGGTGGTCGAGTAGCGGGCGTGACCGACCGCGATATGACCCTGGAGCGAGCCGAGGGAGGTCTCGTCGAAGACCTGGGACACGAGGCCCATGTCCTTGAAGACGAGGATCTGGGAGCCGTTGCTGACCGCGATTCCCGCGGATTCCTGGCCTCGATGCTGGAGGGCGTAGAGCCCGAAGTAAGTGAGCTTGGCGACCTCTTCGCCCGGAGCCCAGACTCCGAAGACGCCGCAAGCGTCCTGGGGGCCTTTCTCACCGGGGAGCAGATCATGATTGAGTCGACCGTCACCACGTGGCACGGCACCGAGTGTAGGCGAGATCGACCACCGGTCCGAATTGGGGATACGGGACTCTGACGGTTCACTTACCGGCGACAGCCGTCACATTTTCGCCGTTTGCGCTGGTCAGCGTGAGGGATCGGTGATCCAACCCGTAGTCGACCTTGCCGTCGAAGAGGCCCAGCAGGGCCTTCTCGGTCTCCATGAGTGAGCTGTCGCACATCATGCGGGTGGTCTTCGGGGTTCCGAGGGTGATGTGTCCGCCCTGGACGGTGGCCTTCGCGGACACGTCGTTGCAGCCGAGGTGGCCTGTGACCGTGCCCTTCGCCTTGTCGAGGACGAGGTACGGCGCGGCACCCTCCGGGAGGGAGTGGGACACCTCCCCGGCACCGAGTGCCGTGACGTTCCACCTGGTGCCGTAGAGAGGCGCGGCCTGCTCCTTGGTGAGGTGGACGCGGTCGCCGGCGCCGGTGGTGAGGGTGAGCTCGTCGCCCTTGGCCGCCGTGGTGAGGGCGCCGTCGGCGAGCGTGCGCGCGAGGGTCTGCTCGAACTCCATGGGGACCTCCTCGCAGGCCATCTCCGTCATCGACGGGTCACCGAGGTCGATACGGCCGTCCTTGAAGGTCGCGGTCGCGCTGAAGTGGTTGCAGCCGTAGTTCCCCTGGACCTTGCCGTCCTCGCCGAACTCGACGTTCGCTCCGTCGGGGGCTGGGTGACTGGTGCCGTCCACGGTGACGCTGTCGATGGTCCAGTGGGCGCCGGTGACATCCGCCTGGGCGCCGGAGCCGACCGAGCTGCCGCCGGTCCCGCTACCGGTTTCATTGCCGCAGGCCACGGCGAGCGGGATGAGGGTCAGGACGGTGAGGGTGAGTCGCTGCCTGTACATGCCGATGTGACGGGGCGGGTGGGGTACTTGGTTCCACCCAGGTCGTGACGGGGGTGGCCTTCCGGGTGCCTCAGCTCATGCCGGGGGACCGTCTTTCGGGACCGCCTCAGCTCATGCCGGGGGACCGTCCTTCGGGACCGCCTCAGCCCATGAGCGGCAGCAGTCCGCCCAGGTCCGCCCGCTCCCCGCTCGCTCTGACCTTGGCGTCCTCCAGAGCCGCCTTCCACTCCGTACGTCCCGTCGCGAGCCGGATCCAGGTCAGCGGGTCGGTCTCCACGACGTTCGGCGGAGTGCCCCGCGTGTGCCGCGGGCCCTCCACGCACTGCACCACCGCGTACGGCGGAATCCGCACCTCCGTCGAGGCGCCGGGCGCCTTCACCGCGAGCGCGTCGGCGAGCAGCCGGGTGCAGGCGGCAAGCGCCTGGCGGTCCCAGGGGATGTCGAGACCCGGCACGGCCCGGTTCAGGTCGTCCGTGTGCACGACGAGCTCGACGGTGCGCGTGACGAGATAGTCACCAAGGGTCATGGCTCCGGTACGGGCGGCGACCAGTCGGTCGTCCGGGGCCGTGATCAGCCGCTCCCTGATCCGCTCCTCGGTACGGGCGTAGAGCGCGTCGAGGTCGGGGTTGCTCCCGGCGAGCTCGCGGGTGCCCTCGGCGATGTCACCGGATCGCGCGGCGGCCGCGAACGGCCAGTCGAGCAGGCCGAGTTCCCGCTTCCCTGGCTCCGGCCTGTCGATGTTCCGGCTGACGGTCTCCACGGCCATGGTCACATGCGCGGCCAAGTCCCTCACGGTCCACTCCCCGAGGTCCGTGGGCCGCGCCAACTCCTCGTCACCGAGGCCGCGTACGCCTTCCCTTACGTACCCGAACTGGGCCAGCACCGCGGCGCGGATCCTGGCGGAGTCGTACGTACGGGCGCGTCTTTTTTTGGCCGGGGGCATGACGGTGAGCCTAGTCGGAGAGGGAGGCAGGGGCCTCGGACGCGAGGGAGGGGGTCGCCGGCGCCGTGAACGTCTCTCCGTTGCCGGGCACCCCGATGCCCCGCCAGGTGAAGGGGATGCCGCGGGCCGCGTCCAGGTCCGGGCCGTCCATCAGCTGGAAGTGCACATGCGGTTCGGTGGAGTTGCCGGAGTTGCCGCAGCGGGCGATCAGCTGACCGGCGCGCACCCGGTCGCCGGGCCCGACGGTGAGGGAGCCGCCGCGCAGATGGCCGTACATCGCGTACACCCCGTGCCCAGGTCCAGGACGACGTGGTTGCCGACGATCCAACTCGCGCCACCGGTCTCCCGGACCCAGGCCTCGATCAGCATCAGATAGCCGATCGCCGGCAGGGAGTTGCGGCTGAGATGGTCGCGCATCCAGTCGCCGGCGTGCACCACCGTGGCGTCGGCCACGGCGAACAGCGGCTCGTCGTACGCGGGGAAGGAGCGGTTGCGGCGAGCGATCGGCCAGAGCCTGGCGAAGGCGGGACGGGCCTGCGGGCCACTCCCGGGCTCCGCCACGATGTCGATCGCGTACGTCTGCCCGTACGCGTGGGTGCGATGGCTCGGCACTCTGGTGGCCGGGCTGTTCACGGCGGTCCAGCGGCCCCTGACCGGCGGCTCCACCTCCACCGGCGGACGGTCGGCGAGCTTGCGCGGGGGCCCGCTCCGGCTCACGACCATCCCGAGGGGGACGGACAGCAGGAGCGGCAGGAGCGCCCACCGCCCGTCGATCGGGTAGTCGGGCACGAACAGCTCTGCCAGGGCCATGGCCAGGAAGGTCAGTTGGAGCGACCGGTACACAACCATCGCGGACTTGCGGACCAACACGGTTCCCCCAATGTGCCGGAATGGTCGAAGGTTTCTCAGGCCGGGCGAGCCGTGGCCAGCGCCACGAGGAGAGGGACGACCCGCCCCGCCGGGATCTCGTAACGGCCGCGCCCCGCCTGCCGCAGCCAGCCCGCGGCGGTCAACTGCCGCAGGTGGTGGTAGATCTGACCGCTCGTCCCCACGTCGTCGAGCCCGGCCAGTTCGGTGGCCGTACATCGGCCGCCGAGGATCTCGCGCAGCAGCCGCAGCCGCAGCGGGTGCCCGAGCGCGGCGAACACCTCGGCCGCCTCGCTCCAGTCGGTGTCGAGCAGTTGCCCGGTGAGCAGCTGGTACTGCCACTCGTACCGCTCCTCGGTCGGCAGCCGCACCGCACCCGTGAACAGCACTCCACCGCCCGCCACTTGGGCGAGCTGCTCCTTGAGCCCTTCGAGGGCCCAGAAGTCGCCGCCGGACGCAACGGGCACGGCGGGATCCGCACTCTCCAGGGCATCGAGACGCCGCTCCAGATCCGCGACGCGCTGCTCCAGGTCCATGACCGTAAATTACGTAATTACGTAGAACCAATCAAGAGGGTCACGGGCACGTCGAGGGCCCCCTCCGGAAACGGGCGGGGCCCTCGACGACCGACAACAGCTGTAGGGCTCTACGCGAGCAGCGCCGGGATCGTCTCCTCGTGTGCCGTGCGCAGTTCGGTCAGGGGGAGGGTGAACTCGCCCTGGACCTCGACGGAGTCGCCGTCGACGACGCCGATGCGGGTGACGGGCAGGCCCCGCGCCCCGCACATGTCGTTGAAGCGGAGCTCCTCCGAGCGCGGGATGGCGACGACCGCGCGGCCCGCGGACTCGGAGAACAGGAAGGTGAAGGCGTCGAGTTCGTCGGGTACGACGAGACGCGCGCCCTTGCCGCCGAGGAGCGCCGACTCCACGACCGCCTGGATCAGGCCGCCGTCGGACAGGTCGTGCGCGGAGTCGATCATGCCGTCGCGGGAGGCGGAGATCAGGATCTCGGCGAGCAGGCGCTCACGCTCCAGGTCGACCTTCGGAGGCAGGCCGCCGAGATGGTCGTGGACGACCTGCGACCAGGCCGAACCGCCGAACTCCTCGCGGGTGTCGCCGAGAAGGTAGAGCAGCTGCCCCTCCTCCTGGAAGGCGACCGGGGTGCGGCGGGCCACGTCGTCGATGACGCCGAGGACGGCGACCACCGGCGTCGGGTGGATGGCCACCTCGCCCGTCTGGTTGTAGAGCGAGACGTTGCCGCCGGTCACCGGTGTGCCCAACTGCTGGCAGGCGTCGGCCAGTCCACGGACGGCCTCCACGAACTGCCACATCACCGCCGGGTCCTCGGGCGAACCGAAGTTCAGGCAGTCGGAGACGGCGAGCGGCTTGGCGCCGGTCGTCGCGACGTTCCGGTACGCCTCCGAGAGCGCGAGCTGGGCGCCCGCGTACGGGTCGAGCTTCGCGAACCGGCCGTTGCCGTCCGTGGCGATGGCGACGCCGAGTCCGGTCTCCTCGTCGATGCGGATCATGCCCGAGTCCTCGGGCTGCGCCAGCACCGTGTTGCCCTGCACGAAGTGGTCGTACTGGGAGGTGATCCAGGACTTGGAGGCCTGGTTGGGCGAGGCCACCAACTTCAGGACCTGGTCCTTGAGTTCAGCACTGGTGGCCGGGCGCGGGAGCTTGTTGGCGTCGTCGGCCTGGAGCGCGTCCTGCCACTCCGGACGGGCGTAGGGCCGCTCGTAGACCGGGCCGTCGTGCGCGACCGTGCGGGGGTCGACGTCGACGATCTTGCCGCCGTGCCAGTAGATCTCCAGGCGGTCGCCGTCGGTGACCTCACCGATCACCGTGGCGATGACATCCCACTTGTCGCAGATCTCCAGGAAGCGGTCGACCTTCGCCGGCTCGACGACCGCGCACATGCGCTCCTGCGACTCGCTCATGAGGATTTCCTCGGGCGAGAGAGTCGAGTCGCGCAGCGGTACGTCGTCCAGCGTCACGCGCATGCCGCCGGAGCCGTTGGACGCCAACTCGCTGGTGGCGCAGGAGAGTCCGGCCGCGCCGAGGTCCTGGATACCGACGACCAGCTTCTCGGCGAAGGCTTCGAGGGTGCACTCGATGAGGAGCTTCTCCTGGAAGGGGTCGCCGACCTGGACGGCGGGCCGCTTCGAAGGCTTGGCGTCGTCGAAGGTCTCCGACGCGAGGATCGAGGCGCCGCCGATGCCGTCGCCGCCCGTGCGAGCCCCGTACAGGATGACCTTGTTGCCCGAGCCGGATGCCTTCGCGAGGTGGATGTCCTCGTGCCGCATGACGCCGATGGCACCGGCGTTGACGAGCGGGTTGCCCTGGTAGCAGGCGTCGAAGACGACCTCGCCGCCGATGTTCGGCAGGCCCAGACAGTTGCCGTAGCCGCCGATGCCGGCGACGACACCGGGCAGCACGCGCTTGGTGTCGGGGTGGTCCGCCGCACCGAAGCGCAGCGGGTCGACGACCGCGACGGGCCTGGCCCCCATCGCGATGATGTCGCGCACGATGCCGCCGACGCCCGTGGCCGCGCCCTGGTAAGGCTCCACGTACGAGGGGTGGTTGTGCGACTCGACCTTGAAGGTGACGGCGTACCCCTGGCCGACGTCGACCACGCCCGCGTTCTCGCCGATACCGACGAGGAGGGCGTCCGACTGGGGCGCCTTCTCGCCGAACTGGCGGAGGTGGACCTTCGAGGACTTGTAACTGCAGTGCTCGGACCACATGACCGAGTACATGGCGAGCTCGGCGCCGGTCGGGCGGCGGCCGAGGATCTCCACGACCCGCTCGTACTCGTCCTTCTTCAGGCCGAGTTCGGCCCAGGGCAGCTCGACGTCGGGGGTCGCGGCCGCGTTCTCGACCGTGTCCAGAGGCGTGCGGCTCATGCGGTGACCAGCTTCTTGAGGATCGACGTGAAGAAGGGTAGGCCGTCGGTACGACCGGTACCGACAAGGGGGTCGACAGCGTGCTCGGGGTGCGGCATCAGGCCGACGATGTTCCCGGCCTCGTTCGTGATGCCGGCGATGTCCCGGAGCGACCCGTTGGGGTTGCCGTATCCATCAGCGGCTGCGCCGTGGACCTGGTAGCGGAAGACGACCCGCCCCTCGGCCTCCAGCTCGTCGAGGGTGCGCTCGTCGGCGACGTACCGCCCGTCCATGTTCTTCAACGGGATGTGGATCTCCTGGCCGGCCGTGTAGTCGGCGGTCCAGGCGGTCTCCGCGTTTTCCACCCGCAGCTTCTGGTCGCGGCAGATGAAGTGCAGGTGGTTGTTGCCGAGCATCGCGCCCGGCAGGAGGTGCGCCTCGGTGAGGACCTGGAAGCCGTTGCAGATGCCGAGAACCGGCATTCCGGACTTCGCCTGTCCGATGACGGTCTCCATCACCGGCGAGAAGCGCGAGATGGCACCGGCCCGCAGATAGTCCCCGTACGAGAAACCGCCCGGCAGCACCACGGCGTCGACCTGCTTCAGGTCCTTGTCCTTGTGCCAGAGAGCGACGGGTTCGGCACCGGCGAGCCGGATCGCGCGCTGCGTGTCCCGGTCGTCCAGGCTTCCGGGAAAGGTGACGACTCCAATACGAGCGGTCACTTTCCTGCCTCCGCGACTTCCTCGACCTTGACCGTGAAGTCCTCGATCACGGTGTTGGCGAGGAAGGATTCCGCGAGTTCGTGGATGCGGGCGAGCGCGGCGTCGTCCACCGGTCCGTCCACTTCCAGTTCGAATCGCTTTCCCTGACGTACGTCGGAGACGCCCTCGAAACCAAGACGCGGCAGTGCACGCTGCACCGCCTGGCCCTGGGGGTCGAGGATCTCCGGCTTGAGCATGACGTCGACTACGACGCGTGCCACTGGCACTCCCGGTGTGTGGTGCTGAGCAGGTCGCTTCAGACTACCCGCACAAAATTTCTACTCGCGTAGATTCGTAGAATCCTACGTGAGCCCGATCACGATCTCGCATCGACGCGGGGGCCTCCACGGAAAATCCTGGGAAAAACCGCAGAAGAGCGGCAGGACCCCATTGCCTCCGGACACGCGGAAGGATTTAGTCGGGCTTCACAATGCAATGCCGGGCACTGTACAAAGGAAATCGCAATAGCCGATACTTTGCCCAATAACAGCCGGACAGTCGGCAACTCCTCGACAACTCCGTGACGTCTCCGCACGTCATGACGCTTGATCGCAGGGGTGCCGCACGAAGGGACCGATATTCGTGGCGCAGCGTGTCGTGGTCACTCTCTTTGACGACATCGACGGCTCAGAAGCGGCGGAAACGATCGCCTTCGGACTGGACGGCAAGTCGTACGAGATCGACCTCAATCCAGCCAATGCCAAGAAACTGCGTAAGGTGCTCGCGCCCTACCTGGAGGCCGGCCGCAAGCAATCGAGGTCCGGGAAGGCGTACACGCACACCGCGTTGACCCCCGACCCGGCGGCCGTCCGCGCCTGGGCCCGCTCGAACAAGCTGGAGGTGCCGCCGCGCGGCCGCATCCCCAAGAAGGTCTACGAGGCGTTCGCCGAGGCGCACTGAAACCGGGGCTCCGTGACCGGCCGTCGGTCGGCCGACGACCGTCGGCCGACCGTCGGGTGACCGACGACTGACCGGCCGCCGACCGGCCGAGGCCTCCGTCCGGCCGGTCATCCGCCCCTGGACGAAGCCGACTTGCGCTGACCCCCCGCTGATCAGCTAGAGTCTGGAACACGCCGAGGGGCAAGGCCGAAAAGCCGAACCTCACGGGGTCACGCGGGTGTAGTTCAGTAGCAGAACATCCCCCTTCCAGGGGGAAGGCGCAGTGTGCAATTCCTGTCACCCGCTCTGCATCCCTTACCAACCATCCATTTGGATCAGGTAAGGTGGTGCCCGCGCCGATCGGTGAGAGCCGGTCGGAGGCAATGCGGACGTAGCTCAGTTGGTAGAGCGCAACCTTGCCAAGGTTGAGGTCGCCAGTTCGAACCTGGTCGTCCGCTCCAGAGAAAGCAAAGGCTCCGGTCATCGACCGGGGCCTTTGTCGTTCCACCGTCCTCCCCTCCGTGTCGGCGTCTGACATATGTCATGCGGAGTGATGACACCGCGCACTGCTGCCGGGGACCGTCGGCGGGGACGCTGAATCCATGAACACGAATGAGCACAACGAGCACGATGACGTGATCGAGGTCACGGATCTGCGACGTGTGTACGGGGGCGATTTCGAGGCGGTGCGCGGAGTCACGTTCTCCGTGGGCCGCGGTGAGGTCTTCGCACTGCTGGGGACGAACGGCGCGGGCAAGACCAGCACGGTCGAGCTTCTCGAGGGCCTCGCGCCCCCGACGGCCGGCCGGGTGCGGGTCCTGGGACACGATCCCTACGAGGAGCGGGCGGTCGTACGGCCCCGGATCGGCGTGATGCTTCAGGAGGGCGGTTTCCCCTCCGAGCTGACGGTCGCGGAGACCGTACGGATGTGGGCGGGCTGCACCAGCGGCGCGCGCCCCACGGCGGAGGCCCTGGACATGATCGGGCTCGCACGGCGGTCCGGCGTACGGGTGAAACAGCTGTCCGGGGGCGAGAAGCGGCGCATGGACCTGGCACTCGCGCTCCTCGGCCGCCCCGAGGTCCTCTTCCTCGACGAGCCGACGACCGGACTCGACGCCGAAGGACGCAGGAGCACCTGGGAGTTGGTACGGGAACTGCGCGACGGCGGTACGACGGTGCTGCTGACCACCCACTACCTCGAAGAGGCAGAGGAACTGGCCGACCGGCTGGCGATCCTCCACGAGGGAGCCATCGCCACCACCGGCACCCCGGCCCAGGTGACCGCCTCCCAGCCGTCCCGGATCTCCTTCGAACTGCCCGACGGCTACTTCCTCGGAGACCTGCCCCCACTCCCCGCGCTCGGCATCACCGGGCACGAGACGGCGGGGCGCACGGTCCGGCTGCGCACCCACGAACTCCAGCGGACCGCCACGGCACTGCTGGTGTGGGCGGAGCGGACGCGGGTCGAGCTGCGGGGGCTCGATGTGCGGTCGGCTTCGCTGGAGGAGGCGTTTTTGCGGATCGCTCGGGAGGCGGGGGGTGCTGCGGGAGCGGAATCGGGGAGTGGCTCGGGGGCCGGTCGCAGGGGGGCCGGTCGTACGGGGGCCGGTCGTACGGGCGCCGGTCGAACGGGGGCGAGCGAGGGCGCGCGTACGGAAGGTCGCGGAGACGCGCGTATGGAGGGTCGCACGGACAAGGAGGCGGTGGCGTGAGCGCGGTGACTGTGACGAGTGCGGAGACGGTGGGGGCTACTACCACTGCCGTGGGGCGGATGAGCGCCCTGGCGCGCGCCGAGCTCACCCTGCTGGGGCGTACGAAGGCGACGCTTCTCGCGGCGCTGTTCGCGCCGATGCTGCTGCCGTTCAGCCTCAGTGCGAACGTCGACCATATGGATCTGAAGGGCACCGGGCTGTCGGCAGGGTCAGTCATCCTGCCCTCCTCCATCGGCTTCTCCCTCCTCTTCGCGGTCTACAGCTCGCTGGTGACCGTGTACGCGGCGCGGCGCGAGGAACTCGTCCTCAAGCGGCTGCGCACCGGGGAGTTGCGGGACGCCGAGATCCTCGCGGGCGCCGCTCTGCCGTCGGCGGCGATAGCGCTGGTGCAGTGCCTGGTCCTGACGGCCGCCTGCGCCGTACTCCTGGACGTGGGGGCGCCCCCGGCACCCCATCTCGCTGTCCTGGGGCTGCTGTTGGGCCTCGTGATGTGGCCCCCGCTCGCGGCGCTCACCGCGAGTTTCAGCAGGAGTGTGGAGGGCGCCCAGGTGGCGACCATGCCGCTGCTGATGGTCTCGCTGCTCGGCTCGGGCACCTTCATTCCTCTCGAAGTCATGCCCGACCGGCTGGCCTCGGCCTGCGAACTGCTGCCCCTGACCCCGGTGATCACCCTGATACGCGGCGGCTGGACCGGCGACCTCTCCGCGCACGACACCCTGGGCGCCCTCGTCACGGCGGTGGCCTGGACGGTCCTCGCGGTGTTTGCTGTACGACGGTGGTTCCGATGGGAACCTCGGCGGTGAGGGGCGACAACAAGGGCGGGCGGATGCGGAACCCTGGGGTCTGGTGGCGGGGGAAGAGCACGCCGGCGAAGGTGGAGACGTACACCCGGTGGTCGTTTCACTTCTTCGCGGTGATCGAGATCGCCGGCATCGGGCTCCCGGTGGTCGGTCAGTTGGGTGCCCTGTTCGCGGGCTGGGCCCTGCTGGCGGTGTGCGCCCACAGTGTGTGCTGCGCCCTGACCGCGTCCCGGGCGCTCGACTGGACTCGGGGTACCCGTGACCGACCCGTACGTCTGCTGTGGGCGTTGGGCGCGCTGACCGTACTGATCACGGTCGGCGCGGTCGTCCTCACGGAGCACGGGTCCGGCGGCCACGAGGCCGAGTCCGCAGCGGCCATGCTGTCCGTGACGGTGCCGGCGTTCGGCGTCGGGACCATCGCCCTCGGCATCCGCGACTGGCAGCGCGCCTTCGCCCTGGTGATGGGCGCCGCGGCCGGCGTCGGCGGCCTGGTCTTCCTGGCGGGCGTCCCCGGGCCTGCGGCACTGGGCGCGGCGGGCGCGGAGTTGGTCGTCGGCGGGATCCTCGTGTCCACCTCCGTCCTCTCCCTGTGGCTCCTCAACACCGTCTACGCGCTCGACGAGGCCCGCGAGACCCGGACCCGCCTCGCCGTCGCCGAGGAACGGCTGCGCTTCGGACGCGATCTGCACGACGTGATGGGCCGCAACCTCGCGGTCATCGCCCTGAAGAGCGAGCTCGCCGTGCAGCTGGCACGACGCGGGCGGCCTGAGGCCGTGGACCAGATGATCGAGGTGCAGCGCATCGCGCAGGAGTCGCAGCGGGAGGTGCGCGAGGTCGTACGCGGCTACCGGGAGGCCGACCTGGGCAGCGAACTGGCAGGTGCCCAGGGCGTGTTGACCGCCGCCGGCATCGACTGCCGGATCAGCGGCTCGGCTCCGGGGCTGCCGCCGCAGGTCCAGTCGCCGCTCGGCTGGGTCGTACGGGAAGCCACGACGAACGTACTGCGGCATGGGAACGCGGGGCGGTGCGCGGTGTCGCTGCGGGTGGCGGAGGGACGGGTGACGCTCACTGTCGAGAACGACGGGGTGCCGGATGGGGCGCAGGATGAGGGGTCGGGCTCGGAGCTCAGGAGGGGCTCCGGGCTCGTGGGCCTGCGGGAACGGTTGACGGAGGTGGGCGGGGTGCTGCGGGCGGGGCCTGTCGGAGGTGGTGTGTTCCGGTTGACTGCGGTGGTGGCGCTGCCTGTGGCAGTTGGGGAAGCTGTGGCATCTGCAGCATCTGTTTCACCTGTGGCGGACTTCTCGGAAAGAGACCCGGACGGCGGGTGGCTTCCGGCTCCGGCTCCGGCTCCGGCTCCAGCTCCAGCTCCAGTGAGTGAGGTCACTTCATGAGTTCCCGACCGACCACTCCTCTCGTACGCCTTCTGCTCGCCGATGACGAGCATCTGATCCGTGGGGCGCTTGCCGCGCTGCTGGGCCTGGAGGACGACCTGGTTGTGGTGGCCGAGGCGGCGACCGGGCCCGAGGCCCTGGCGATGGCGCGGGCGCACGCGCCCGATGTCGCCGTACTGGATCTTCAGATGCCCGGGGCCGACGGTGTGAGGGTGGCCACATCCCTGCGGACCGAACTGCCCGCGTGCCAAGTGCTGATCGTGACGAGTCATGGGCGACCGGGGCATCTGAAGCGGGCGCTTGCGGCGGGTGTGCGCGGGTTCGTCCCGAAGACGGTCAGTGCGCAGCGACTCGCGGAGATCATCCGTACGGTGCATGCGGGAAACCGTTACGTGGACCCGGAGTTGGCCGCCGACGCGATCTCCGCCGGGGATTCGCCGCTGACCGCGCGCGAGGCCGAGGTGCTCGAATTCGCCGCCGACGGGGCGCCCGTCGCGGAGATCGCCGAGCGGGCCGCGCTCTCGCAGGGCACCGTACGGAACTATCTGTCGTCCGCCGCGACCAAGCTCGGGGCCGAGAACCGGCACACGGCGGTGCGTCTCGCGCGCGAGCGGGGTTGGGTATAGTTGCTCTCGCGCCACGGCGCTGCGCGGACGTAGCTCAGTTGGTAGAGCGCAACCTTGCCAAGGTTGAGGTCGCCAGTTCGAACCTGGTCGTCCGCTCCAGAGAAACCAGAGGCCCCGGTCATCGACCGGGGCCTCTGGCATGCGTTCCGACGAGCGTGAGAGCGTTACGACCAGCTCGTGCCCGTCAGGCGCTCGTACGCCTCGATGTACTTGGCGCGGGTCGCGTCCACGATGTGCTGGGGCAGGGCCGGCGGGGGCTGCTCGCTCGCGCGGACCCAGCCGGACTCGGGCGAGGTCAGCCAGTCGCGGACGAACTGCTTGTCGTACGACGGCTGCGCGTGGCCCGGCTCCCACTGCTCGGCCGGCCAGAAGCGCGAGGAGTCCGGGGTCAGCACCTCGTCGGCGAGGACCAGGGTCTGGGCCTCGGTGCCTCCGTCGGCACTTCTCTCGGCACGTCCCTCGAAGCCGAACTCGAACTTGGTGTCCGCGAGGATGATGCCCCGGTCGCGGGCGATGTCGCGGGCGCGGCTGTAGACGGCCAGGGTCGTCTGGCGCAGCTGGGCCGCGGTCTCGGCGCCGACCTGGCGGGCGACCTCCTCGTACGACACGTTCTCGTCGTGCTCGCCGACCGCGGCCTTGGTGGCCGGGGTGAAGATCGGCGCGGGGAGTTCGGAGCCGTCCGTCAGGCCCTCGGGCAGGGCGAGGCCGCAGACCGTGCGGGTCTCCTTGTACTCGGCGAGGCCCGAACCGGTGAGGTAGCCGCGGGCTACGCACTCGACCGGGACCATCCGCAGCGACTTGCAGATCAGGGTGCGGCCGGCCCAGTCGGCCGGGGCGCCCGGCGGGAGTTCGGTGCTCAGCACGTGGTGGGGGACCAGGTCGGCGAGCTGGTCGAACCACCACAGGGAGAGCTGGGTGAGCGTGCGGCCCTTGTCGGGGATCTCTGTGGGCAGCACCCAGTCGAAGGCGGAGATGCGGTCGCTGGCGACCATCACGAGGTCGCCCGCCTCGTTCTGGTACAGGTCGCGCACCTTGCCGGTGTGCAGATGCACCAGTCCCGGAACCTGAAGCGGCTCGGGCTTTTCAACGAATCCGGACACGGTTCCTCCCCGTGGTTCTGTCTGATTGGCTCGATTCTCCCGTATGGCGGGAGTGGCTCTGGCCAGGGGGTACGTGGGGTGCGCGGGGTGCGCGGTGCGGGCCCCACGAGGGGGGCCTTGCGAGGGGCCCATATGAGAGGGCCTTACGCCTTCAGTCGTGATTACAGAGGTGCCGTGCGCCTTCAGTCGTGTTTGCAGATGCGGTCCAGGAGATTGGCCGTGGCTCGCTGGATGCGGGGGTCCACGTGGCCGGGGCGGTCCAGGGCCGGGGACCAGGCGAAGGTTCCCGAGGCGAAGACCAGAGCGCCGGACGGGGACGGGCCCAACTCCACTTGCCAGTACATGGTGTTGGCCGAGAGGAAGACCAGCGAGGTGCCGTGCTCGCGGGCGAGTTCCGTGGTGCGGCGCATCGCGGGCGACCAGTACTCGTCGTGGCCCGGGAAGACCAGGCCGCGGTAGCGGGTGGGGTCGATCCGGCCGGCGTGCAGATCGCGGGCGTCGGCGTAGGCGAGGTCGTAGCCGTAGCGCTCGGCCCAGCGGATGAAGTCGTAGGCGTGGCCCACGTGCAGGGGGAGGCCCGCGCCCGCGTACGGGCGGTCGAAGGAGACCGTCGTCGCGGCGTCGGACTCACCGAGCAGACGGCCGTTCTCGTCCCAGGCGTGGTAGAGACTCGCCCCCGTGTGACCGTCCTCCGGGTAGAGGTTGTACGCCTGCCAGGTGATGTCCGGCAGGAGCAGGAGCAGGTCCGCCGGGTGATCGTCGCGGATCGTGAAGGGGATGTGGGAGCGGTAGCCGTCCGCGGTGGTGAGTACGGCCACGTACGCGCCGATGTTCCAGTAGCTCGGGATCTGCAGGCGCCAGGACAGCCACCAGTGGTGGCAGGAGACCGTGCGGTCGGCGGTGAGCGGCGGGGGCTGGACGATGCCGGAGAGGCGGGGGCTGGTGGTGATCTTCGAGGCTCCGTCGCCTCCGTAATGGCCGATGCGGTAGATGTCGACGCCGAATTCCTGGGGCGGGTCCACCGTGATGTGGAAGTCGATGGACTCGCCGGGAGCGGCCGCGCCGGTGGAGGCGAACCCCTTGATCTGGCGGTGGACGTCGTCGGCCGAGCGGGGGCCTCCGGCTCGGGGGTGGGGGATGGGTCCCTTGGTGGCGTGGGTGTGGGTGTGGGTGTGGGTGTGGGTGTGGGTGTGGGTGTGGGCTGAGGTCGCGGGCCTGCGGTCGTGCCCGGGGTCTCGCCTGGCGTCGCGTTCCGCCTCGGGGAGGCGGGTGGCGCCCGGGGCGTTGTCGATGTACCACGGGACCATGTGGCCGGTGTCGTCGAAGTATTGTTCGTCACCGCGGAGCCAGGGAACGGGCCCCTGGCCGAAGGGGTCCGTGACCGCGTGAGCGAGTGCTCCCGACTCCCAGCGGCGAATCTGCTCCGACCCCATGCCAGCTCCCCTCCCTGTTGCCCCCGTCGTCCTTGTCAGCCATTGCCATGTGCGCGATCGGTCCCAGCACATCACATTACGCACGCACACCGTCACCGTTCGTCGCTAATTGGCAGGAGTGGAACGGGGGGCTCCGCCCGGTGTCCGGTGTCCGGTGATCGGTGATCGGTGTGTGGTGTCCGGTGCGGATGCGGGTGCGGGTGCGGGTGCCCGTGCGTTTGCCGTCCGGTGCGGGTGCGGGTGCGGGTGCGTGGGTCGTCCGGTGGGTGGGTCGGGGGCGTGCCGGTACGTCCCGCCCGTCGCCGACGGATCAGGCCTTGGGCAAGGGTGTGGGGGTCCGGTGACGCGGGCGTACGCGACGGGCATCTGGACGTACCGGCACGCCCCCTTCCGCCGTCGTTCGGCTGCGGGCCGTGGGCGGCGGCAATGCTTTTCGGCTCCGGCCCGGCGGTCGTCATCCCTTCGGCTCCGGCGGGGCGCCGAGAGAGTTTTGGCTCGTCCGACGCTTGAGGGTGGGGCAGTGCTGTCCCACCCTTCGGCCCCGGCCGGGGGAAATTCTTAACCCCCAACCCGCGGAGCTCCACTCTCCAACTCCGGCTGGGCGAGGGCGTTTCAGCCCGTCCGGCGTTTGAGGACGAGCGCGTTCGGCGCGATACGGGGGTCTGGGGGCGGAGCCCCCAGGTACGGGATGGGTAGGGGCGGAGGGGGCGAGGAAAACCATCCCCCGCACGCCGGGAAGGCGACCGCTGGGGTCAGATCAGGCGGACCGGTTTCTCGGGGCGGACGCCGAGGTGCCGGAGCCAGTCGCGGAGGGGGGCGGGGTCACCCGTCTCGACGAGGGTGAGGACACGGGGACTCAGATCGGCGGCACGCTCGCCGTCGACGATGAGAGACGGCCCGTCGAGCCAGTCGAGCCCCGGCGCAGCCCCCGCCGTGTCCATCGCGGCACAGCACACCATGGCCGTCACATGATCGGCCAACAGCTCACGACCGGTCCGCGGCGGCTGAAGCGGAAAGAGGGGAAGAAGTCCGTCGTCCCAGAAGGCCAGGTCGGGGCCCTGCTGCTCGGTGCCGCCCCCGGCCGGAGCCCCGGACGCCAGGGCCGGCGCCGCCGCCTCCTCGCGCGCCAGCTCCGCACTGAGCCCCGCCGCGAGCGCAGCCGTCCGCTCGTTCCCGAGGGCGAACTCCGCGTCGTCCTCGTCCAGGCCTATGCCCATCTCCTCATACGCGCCCCCGGGATTGACGGCAAGGAGGCCGGCGGCATCCGGGTCCGTTGCCGAGTCCGGGTGCGGGTGCGGGGCCGGGTGCGGGTCCCGACTTGATACGTCCGTGTCGTCGTCGCCCGACGCGTCCCTGTGGTCGTCCGGCGACGCCATCAGGTGATCCATCACCCGCGCCAGCGTGGGACCACCCGCGTCGGGCGTCGCCGGGTTCGTGGAGTGCCCGACGCCCAGCGCGTCCAGGACCCGGTGGAGGCGGGCAGCGTCGGCGCGCCATTTGCGGTCGACGACCTCCTCCGGGTAGTCCAACCAGTCCACGGGCGCCCAGTCGGGCCCGGCCTCGGCGGGACCGCCATGGAAGAGGCGGGCGGCGAGCAGTGAGGCCGCCTCGTCCACCGTGCCGGGCTCTTCGAGCAGGTCACAGGCGGGGCGCTCGCCGAGCCGTGAGGTGAACCCCTCGGCGAGGCGATCGCGGCGGGACAGCTCGGTGAGGGCCGCGACGACGCCGGCGTCCAGCCTGTTCGGCCAGCGGCCCATCCGCCAGGCGGGCAGCGCGACGCGGGTCAGCAGCCGGTCCCAGCCCGCGTACGCAAGTCCCACCTGTTCCTGCGCGACGATCCGCAGGCCGTAGTCCACAGCCTGTGCACGCTCGGCCGCCGCGGCCGCCACGCCTCGCTCCATTTCGGCCGCATGGCCCCGACAACTGCGCAGCAGCAGACGAGTCACCCAACCGACGCCACCCAGGACCATGCGGGACAACGGACCGCGGGTGGGCGCCGAGGTCACGGCCACGGCCACGGCCGCGTCCAGGCCCCGTACGAAACGACGGGCCGCGGCTATGTCGGGGTGCGCCGACGGGCCCGTACCCGCGACGACCGGGGCGAGGACCGCACGCAGTTCTCCCACCCGCATCCACCACAGGAAGGGCGACCCGATGACGAGGACGGGGGCGGCGGAGGCGGCTCGGCGGGAACGCGTCGACAGCCCGCGTATACCGCGCAGGCCCCGCGCTCCTTCTGTTTCGTTGCTGTCCTCGTGAGCCGGTCGGCCGTGCGACAGGTGGGTGCGGTCCTCCAGCCAGCTGTCGCAGTCCGGGGTGAGGGCTATCGCCGAGGGAGCGGGGACATCGAGGCGGTCCGCCAGGTCGCGGACCATGCGGTAGAGGTCGGGCGCCGATTTCTCGGCGATGGCGACCGTGGGACTCACAGCGGGCCGGGCACGGGCGACGACGAGCGCGATACCCGCGGCGGCGAGCAGGACGAGGGCGGCGAGGACGGCCACGATCCAGCGCGCGGTGTCCCAGCCTTCGCCGGTGATGTGGCCGGTGGAGCCACCGGCCAACAGGACGACGGCGACGGCCGCGGGCAGCAGGGCGACGGCCAGCGCCCTGCTGCGGATGCGCAGCACGGCGAGAGCCCGGGAGCGCGCCGACTGCGCGCCCACCTCCACACCCATACCTGTCACGACCGGACCTCACCCCCTACGGTCCGCCCCACCCGGGCTGTCACGCAGCCCGCGCCGGCGGATGTCCTGGCGTTGCTCACTCCCCCACTGTGGCACCCGCCACTGACATCGCAATGCCGGTGGGCCAAGTGCCGGAACGCTTTCGCCGCACCCTAGTTGGGGCCTCGGTTCCCGTCAGCCGGATGGGGCATCGGTCACTCGATGGAATGGCTTTGGGGAAAGGTGGATGACGGTGGGCAATGATCAGGCCCCGAATTCCGTGGGGAATCCGGGGCCCAGGGTGCTGCTGACGAGGTACGCACAAGTCAGTGGCGGCCTATGGTCGGCCAGTGCGCTGACCAGGCTCTATGCCTCTGCCGCCGCCTTCGCCGCGATGTCTGTGCGGTGCTGCGAACCGTCGAGGCCGATACGGGCGACCGCCGCGTACGCGCGTTCGCGGGCCTCGGTGAGATCGGTACCGGTCGCCGTGACGGAGAGCACACGGCCGCCCGAACTGACGACCGAGTCGCCGTCGCGCTTCGTCCCGGCGTGCAGGACGTACGCGTACGGGGCGTCCTGGGCCGCCACCTCGTCGAGCCCGGTGATCGGGTCGCCGGTGCGCGGGGTGTCCGGATAGTTGTACGAGGCGATGACCACGGTGACGGCCGCGACGTCGCTCCAGCGCAGGGGTGCCAGGTCGGCGAGGGTGCCGTTCGCCGCGGCCAGCAGCACCCCGGAGAGGGGCGTCGTCAGGCGGGCCAGCACCACCTGGGTCTCGGGGTCGCCGAAGCGGGCGTTGAACTCGATGACCCGTACGCCTCGGCTGGTGATCGCCAGACCCGCGTACAGAAGGCCGGAAAACGGGGTGCCCCGGCGACGCAGCTCGTCGACGGTCGGCTGGAGGACGGTCTGCATGACCTCCTCGACGAGCTTCGGGTCGGCCCAGGGCAGGGGCGAGTACGCGCCCATGCCGCCGGTGTTCGGGCCCTCATCGCCGTCCAGCGCGCGCTTGAAGTCCTGGGCGGGCTGCAGCGGGACCACTGTCTCGCCGTCCGCGATCGCGAAGAGGGAGACCTCGGGGCCGTCCAGGAACTCCTCGATGACGACGCGATCGCAGGCGTTGGCGTGGTCACGGGCCTTCGCGAGGTCGTCGGTCACGACGACACCCTTGCCGGCCGCGAGCCCGTCGTCCTTCACGACGTACGGGGCACCGAAGGCGTCGAGCGCCTCCTCGACCTCATCCGGCGTCGTACAGACATACGAGCGTGCCGTCGGAACGCCCGCCCCCGCCATCACATCCTTGGCGAAGGCCTTGGAACCCTCCAGCTCCGCTGCCTCCTTGGAAGGGCCGAAGCAGGGGATCCCCACCGCTCGCACGGCATCGGCGACCCCTGCGACAAGCGGGGCCTCCGGGCCCACGATCACCAGCTCGGCGCCGAGCTCCGCGGCCAGCGCGGCCACAGCAGCGCCGTCGAGGGCGTCGACCGCGTGCAGTTCGGCCACCTCCGCGATGCCTGCGTTCCCGGGGGCGCAGTACAGGGCGGTGACGTCGGGGTCGAGGGACAGGGAACGGCACAGGGCGTGTTCGCGGGCGCCACTACCGATGACAAGGACCTTCACGGGGGTCAGCCTATCCGCCGGGGGCGGGTGCCTTTGTGGGGGCCGCTGAAGGAGGGGAGCGGGGGGTAGTGGGATCCGCCAAGGTGGGTGGCCGGATGTACGGGGAGTACGGGGAGTACGGGGAGTACGGGGAGTACGGGGAGTACGGGGAGTACGGGGAG
>NZ_JBHXMF010000009.1:13150-52000 GCF_042721055.1 Streptomyces sp. NPDC058470 | reverse complement strand
AGTGCGGGGCCTCGTACTAGCTACCCATTACTCGCTGCCTGTACTTGCGGTTGCTCGCTACTCGTTCGAGAACTCCTCCACCACCGTCGCCCCCAGTTCGCGGACGATCAGGTCGTAGCCCGAGAGGGCGGACTCGACGAGGTCGGGGTCGTCGTCCTCGGGGGTGTCGTCCTCGGGGGCGACCGGGGGTGGTTCGGGGGCGGCGGAAACCCGGGTGGACTCCGAGGCGGGTGCGGACGGAGCGTGGCTCGCGGACGGACCCGACGACGCGGCGGGGCGGGAGGCCGGGGCCGACGGCTGCTGGGGGCGGGGGGGGGGGGCTGCCGGTGCCCCGCCATAACCCCCGCCGAACCCGGGGCCGGCCGGAGCGGGCGGCACCGAGCCTCCTGAACCACCCGGGCCGCCCGAGCCGCCCGAGGTGTCGACGATGGCGTCGACCTTCCACTGGACGTTGAACTGCTCGGACAAGGCCTGCCGCAGCACCTCTTCGCTGCCGCTGCTAGCGAAGTTGTCCCGGGCGCCTGCGTTGACGAAGCCGATCTGCAGAGTCGTACCGTCGAATCCGGTCACCTGCGCGTTCTGGCTGAGCAGGATCCAGGTGAAACGGCGACGGTTCTTGACCGCCTCCAGGATGTTCGGCCACAGCATGCGAGGGTCGGGCCCACCGACGGGAGCCTGGGCGGCAGGGGAGGCGGCGGCTGGAGCCGGGGCGGATGCACCTACCGGCGACGCCGGGGTTGTGGGCGCGGCCGGTGGCTGCGCCCCGCCCGTGGGGGCCGCCGTCGGCCACCCACCGGGACGCCGGCCACTGCCCGCGGCCGTCGGTGTGGGCCAGGAGCCGGGAGCACCGCCCGACGGAGCGGTGGGCGCGGGCGGAGCGGCGGGAGCCGCAGGAGGCGCCGAAGGAGGCGCCGAAGGCTGCGGTTGCTCAGCTACAGGAGGAGCGGCCACGGGGGGAGCGGCGTGGGTGGCCGCGGGAGGGGCGAGTGGGGCTGCCGATTCGATGACCGGCTCAGGCCCCACCGCGCGCACCGCAGCCCGCGCCGCCGCGACTCCACCCCCAGGAGGAACGGCCTGGCCCAGCGGTTCCTCCTGGCCCGCGGGACCGGCCTGGCCGGCCGAGGCCGGAGCCCCGCCCGCCCCACCCGGCGCAAGCCCCTGCCCCTGCCCATATCCGTGCCCGTGTCCTTGTCCGTGCCCTTGTCCGTGTGCATCAGCCCCAGGGACGTACCCCATGGCAGGGCCGCCCCCGCCGCCGGAGAAGTTCACACCGCGCTCGATACGGTCCAGCCGGGCCATGACGGACCGCTCGTCCCCATACGCGGTGGGGAGCAGCACGCGCGCGCAGATGAGTTCGATCTGGAGTCGCGGTGAGGTGGCGCCACGCATCTCCGTCAGTCCCTCGTTGACGAGATCGGCGGCGCGGCTCAGCTCGGCGGCGCCGAAGACGCCCGCCTGGGCCTGCATCCGCTCCACCACGTCGACAGGGGCGTCGATGAGTCCCTTCTCCGCGGCGTCGGGCACGGCCGCGAGGATCACGAGATCCCGCAGCCGCTCCAGCAGATCGGCAACGAACCGCCTCGGATCATTACCGCCCTCGATGACCCGGTCCACGACCTCGAAGGCCGCGGCGCCGTCCCCCGCGGCGAAGGCCTCGACGACCGAATCGAGGAGCGAGCCGTCTGTGTACCCGAGCAGCGAGGTGGCCATCGCGTACGTCACACCGGCCTCACCCGCACCGGCGAGCAGCTGGTCCATGACCGACATGGAGTCACGTACGGACCCTGCACCGGCCCGGACCACCAGTGGTAGCACCCCGTCCTCGACGGGTGCGCCCTCTTGCCCGCAGACCTCGCCCAGGTACGTCCGAAGGGTTCCCGGCGGCACGAGCCGGAACGGGTAGTGGTGGGTCCGCGACCGAATCGTCCCGATGACCTTTTCGGGCTCGGTGGTGGCGAAGATGAACTTCAGATGCTCGGGCGGCTCCTCGACGACCTTCAGCAGGGCGTTGAAGCCGGCCGGCGTGACCATGTGGGCCTCGTCGATGATGTAGATCTTGTACCGACTGCCGGCGGGCCCGAAGAAGGCCTTCTCGCGCAGGTCACGTGCGTCGTCAACGCCGCCGTGCGACGCGGCGTCGATCTCGATGACGTCGATCGAACCGGGCCCGTTCCTCGCCAGGTCCTGGCAGGACTGGCACTCCCCGCAGGGCGTCGGCGTCGGCCCCTGCTCGCAGTTCAGGCACCGGGCCAGAATCCGCGCGCTGGTGGTCTTGCCGCACCCGCGCGGGCCGCTGAACAGGTACGCGTGATTGACCCGGTTGTTCCGCAGCGCCTGCTGCAACGGGTCGGTTACATGCTCCTGCCCGATGACCTCGGCGAACGACTCCGGGCGATAACGGCGGTACAGCGCGAGAGACGACACGCATACGAGGTTATAGGCGCCCACTGACAACAGGGACCGCCCGGAGACCCGGGCCCCTGCACGCACCCGTACAAGCCCCGTACAAGTAGTGGAAGCAAACGCAAGCGCCCCCCACGCACCCGCCAGAGCCAACCTACCCTTGCTGCCTTCCGGCCCTGGGGGAGTTCAGTCAGATAGCGCCACGTGAGGGGCTCCGCACAGGGTACAGGATCCGAGCGGGGGGAACGAGTTCGCTAGCACTCCTCCACGTCTTGTATTGTTTGCCGCGGAGGATTCGCCTAGTGGCCTAGGGCGCACGCTTGGAAAGCGTGTTGGGGGCAACCCCTCACGAGTTCGAATCTCGTATCCTCCGCCAGTGCCTCACCGGGCACGATGTCGAAGGGCCCCACCGCAAGGTGGGGCCCTTCTTCGTTGTCCTCAGACCTCGTTGTCCTGGTTTTTGTCCACAGAGGCTGTTTCCGGGGGTCCCCAGATGGCTTCGGCGATCTTCCGGGCGACGTCCTTGAGCATGGCGTCCGGCACGTGCAGGTACCGTGCCCTCATGCTGTCGGAGGTTCCCGGTTCCCATCCCATGATTTGGTCGATGACCCGGGCTGGGACACCGAGCAGCATGAGCACGGTGGCGGCCGTGTGCCGGGCGTCATGCAGCCGGCCGTCCCGGACCCCCGCGTCTTCGAGTAGCCGCTTCCAGTCGTGATAGTCCGTGTTCGGGCTCAACGGGCCACCCAGCAGCTTGGTGAACACGTAGTCCGACTCGGTCCACAGGTCACCGGCCGCCTTGCGCTCACGCGCTTGCGTCTCGGCATGCGCACGGAGCATCGAGACCAGCGGGCCCGGCAGGGGCACCGCCCGCCGGCCCGCTCGGGACTTGGTGTTCTTGGTCTCGCGCCGCACCTGTACCTTGTCCGGGCAGTACCCCGCCTTCCGGCCGCACGGCGAGGCCTCCGGGCACCCGTGCTCGTACCGTGGGCGCAGACGGTTCCGACGCAGCTTCAAGTACTCGTTGCCCAGGTCGACGTCAGACCAGCGCAGTCCGAGCGTCTCGCCCTGCCGTAGTCCGAGCGCCAGAGCCAGCATCCAACGGGCGCTGTTCCGGCGCTTGTTGGCTTCGAGTAGCAGGCACTGCACCTCGTCTACGGAGTAGGGCTCTACCTCTGATTCGTCCTCTTCCATCCGTGGTGGCTTCGCCAACGCGGCGGCATTCTTCGCCGCGTAGCCGCGCCGCACGGCTTCCCCCAGCGCGGTCCGGGCGGTGCGGTGGGCCTGGTGAGCCGTACCCGCCTTGCGCTGCCCGTTCGCCTGCATACGGCGGTACAGGCTCTCCAGGTGTTCGGGCTGCAAGCGGTCAAGGCGGTGCTTGCCGACACCAGGCACGAGGTGAACGCGAACGGCGACCTCGTAGCCGTCGTACGTGTTCTCGCTGACGGTCGGTTTGGCGATGTTCTCAACCCAGTGCTGAAGCCACTTCTCAACCGTCCACGGCTTGCCGGGTTGGCTCGCCGAACCCGCGTCGCGCTGCTTCTCCAGCTTTTTGACTTCCTCGACCAGGTCCTCGCGCGTCTTGCGCGTCAGGTGTCGGCGGTAGGGCTCCCCGTTGTCCTTGTAGCCCATCGGCACGCGGGCGTGCCAACGACCGTCTTTCCCGAGGTAGATCGCGGATTCGCCGTTGGCGCGGCGGGTTCCCTTCTTCTTCTCTGCCACAGGCAGGCTCCTGTTTCTTGGTGTCGGGATGGGGACCGGGGCGGCGGGCTGTCCTTGTCCGGGAGTGCTGCCGCCCCGGGCGTGGTCAAGCGACTCGTTTGGCCGCGCGTCGGCGGGCGAGGTATTCGGCGGGTGCGTCTGCGGGGACGCGACGGAGACGGCCGATGTCGATGGACTCCAGTTCGCCGGTGCGGATGAGTGCGAAGCATGTGGTGCGGCCGATACGGAGTCGGCGGGCAGCCTCCTCCACAGTGAGCAGCACGAGGGTGTTGTCGAATGTGTCGACGGGGGCCGTGTCCATGCAGAGATCTCCCTAGGACCGTAGGAAGGGACTTGAGGGTCTTTCGGAGGTCGCGGGTGCGCGCGTCTGTCCGAGGTTCGAATTTCTGCGTCATTGCGTCATCAGCGTCATTCGGGCTTCTGACCTGCGACTTTGTGTGACGCGGCGGTTCAGGGGTGCGTCATCGCAGCGTCATGGGCTGCGTCATCCGGTGACGTAGCCCATGACGCAGATGACGCAGGATGACGCAGACACGGCCGTCTGCGTCATCCCTGTAGTCGCAGGTCAGGTGCCGTTTGCCAGCCCGCATGACGCAGATGACGCAGCGTCTTCCCTCTTAGGAAAAAGAGAGGGGGTGTCTGCTGTAGTTCAGTGCGCCTCACAGCGTGAAGAAGGAGCCGCTGCGCGGCACGACCTTGGGGCGGCGTTCCGCCGAACAGCAAGAAGAGCACGCCTCGCGGATGGTGCTCTTCTTGCTTGTCCGGGCGAGCGCGAGCGCGAGTCAGAACGCCCGCTTCTGCTCGTGTGGCGGCGGGGTGGCCGGGCGGGTCATTTCGAGGTAGCGGCCTTCGCTGGTACGGCCCGTGTCGATAAGGACACCCCGAGCGGCAAGCGTCGGCTGGAGACGCTTGAGACGATCGGAGAGGACTTTGCCCGTGGTCGGCCAGCCCTTGGGCAGGGGACGCGGTTCGTCGCCGCTGTAGAGGCGGCTGAGGCAGTGCAGCCACTCGGTTGAGGTCATCCGCTGTGCCGCCCCCGGATCGATGGAGTCGGCATGCTTGAGGACGGTTTGCGCGAGGAGATCGCCCTCAATGACGTCGTCGTTCAGGTCGTCCAGACTGGCCCGGTAGGCGGGCAGTGCCCCGAGGCCGGTGGCCGCATCGAGCTGCGCGCACAGGTGCGCGAAGTCGGCCATCCGCAGATCGGTCGGGGTCTCAGCCTCGGCTGCGCGGACCTTGACCGTGAGATCCAGGAGCGAGCCGAGAACGACGGGCAACACCTCCGAGTACTCCGCCCACAGTTCCGCCTCGGTCCGCCGCACGCGGGGCCGCTCCAAACGCAGCGGCAGGAGCCGTTCCGCCAGGTCGGGCCGGATGACGCCCACATCGATACCGGTCAGGAGTAGCGGCCGGCGGTAGCCGACGCGGAACACGTCCCCGTCCGTGAACAGGGCACGCTTGACGCTCTCGGCCCCGGTCACGATGCAGCACATGGCATCCGACAGGTCCGGCGTCATGTGGGAGAGGTTGTCCAGCGCGGTCACCCATCCCGCCGCCACCGCCGCGATCAGGTTCTCCTCATCCTTCGGCGCCCTGCGCAGGTCACCGCTCATACCCTCGACGATCCGCACGAGCATCCGCCCACCGGTGGACTTGCCCGCCCCCTGCGGGCCGGTGAGGAACGGGGCAGGGACGGGCACGGACGGTCCCAGGCAGCCGATCAGCCAGGCGATGGCCAGGCATTCGGTTTCCGCGTTGGCGAAGTTGCACAGCCGCATCAACAGGTCGATGCCCTTGCCGTCGGTGTCCTTGACGGGCAGGGGCAGTTCGCCGGTGAGCTGGGTACGTCGCCAGCACACCTCACGCGGGTCGGGGGTGAGAATGTCCCAGCCGGTGGGGTGGATGCGGACGGACTTCCCGTCATCGCGGCCCAGGTCCAGCCACGTGGCCCCGTCGAATCCGGGGGCAACGCGGATGTGCACAGGCTGTACGTCCTCGGACAGCGCGAGTGCTTCGATCAGGTCCAACGCCTCTTTGAGGGCGGACCCGTTGAACACGCCGCGCCCGTCGCGGAAGAGGCCGACCATGAGTTCCTGCCGGTGGCTGCCCGTGGTGCCCTGCGAGCGGATCGGACGGGCCACGGGGTGGCCGTTCTTCTGCGCGTACACGGTCCCGTCCGGGGTGCGGAAGTACCGGAAGTGTTCCTGCGCGTAGTCGGTGATGATCTCGCGGGCGGGAGTCTTTTCATCCTCAGCCATGGTCACAGTCCCAACCTGGTGCGGGCGTTGGTCCACGCGTCGGTGCAGTGCCGGGGCGACTCGCCCTTGGCCTGCGCGGCGGTGAACAGCCGCGCGGTGTGCGCCTCGGTGAGGCAGCCGCACCGGCCGTGCGTGGACAGCACCGCGAGGAACGTCCGGTAGACCGTGGCGTGCACCCCACCGGAAGCCGCGGTGATGCGCTGCTCTGCCATGGCGATGCCACGGTCCAGGTAGGTGCGCGTGCGGTGAGGGCACTCCCCGCCCCCGGCCAGTGCGGGCACCGTGATGGCCGCCGGCCGAACTGCGGCGGGCTCCTTCACTGCCAGTGCGCGCACGACGTCCGGCAGCGCCGTCACGGTGCCGGTGCCGGTGCCGAGCCATCGGGCGTAGGCCATAGTGGACTTGATGTCCACACCGGGCCGTACGGCGTTGGCGGACTGCACGGCGCCCTGGTAGAGCCAGTGCTCACCCCTGGTGGTGCGCACGGTTCGGGTGGCGGGCAGGCTCTTACGGGCCCACGCGATGGCTTCCACGTTGTCGAGGTCGACGACGGTGAGCCCGGCGCCGCCGGGGTGGTAGGCCACGGCCCCCGCTTCCCGCCAAGCCCGCGCCCACGTAGGCGAGTTGATGACGTCGGGGTCGGTGGTGGCGGCGGCCCAGCCGTGGCACGGGTGCGCGCAGAAGCAGGGTCCAGGAGTCTTCATGTTCGGTCGGCCACCGCACGCGTTGTCGGCGCACGTGCGGCAGTTGCCGAACGGCACCTTCCCCTGCCGCAGGGGCAGCGACGGCACACCCGCCGCCGCGAGGTCCAGCGCGGTACGCAGGTGGCTCACGTCCGGGTGATTCGCAGCGCCGGGGCGCCGGGTCTTGCAGTCAGGTGTCATCCTTGAGGTCTCCTGTTCTGCTACGTCGGGATACGGAGACCGAGGGCGGCGGGCTGTCCTTGTCCGGGAGTGCCGCCGCCCTCGGGTGTAGCTAGTTGAAGTGGTTGCGCTTGAAGACGGCCTTGCGGATGTTCACCGTGGTCCCGCCCTGGTGGCCGCGTGTGCTGAAGACCTGCACGGCCACCCAGCCTCCGAAGATGACGGCGGCCAGGGTGATCAGTTGAGTGATGAGCGCGGTCAGCGCCGTGATGAACGCAGTGAGCATGAGCAGCCCGCCGCACACGGCGAGGAACCCGACGCCCCCGAGCGCGACGTTCACCGCCGTCCGGGAGACGGGCGGCTTGGCCGCGACCGGTTCCGGCTGCACGGGGTTGATGGCGTATCCGGTGACGACGCGGCCGTCGGGAAGGACGATGCTCGCGACCGCCGGTACGCTGCCCGGCTGCATGGGAACGAGGGGCGTCGGCGCCACCATGGCAGGGGCGAGCGGCATGGGCTGGTGGACTTCCACGGCGGTCACGGGCCTGCTCGTGGTGGGGTGTTCGGGGTACATGCGGAATCCCTTCCGGCGGTAGGTCAGGGAGGCAGGGACACCCCTTGGCGGGGTGGCTGTGGAGGGGGTTTCAGGGGTCGACCTGCGATGCCTCCCTGCCTCCCTGACGATCATTTATGCAGGTCAGGGCCAGGGAGGCGGGTCAGGGAGGGGGTCAGGGAGTTCTCCCTGCCTCCCTGGCCCGGCCGGGGGTCGCCTCCCTGTCACTCGGCGGCGGAAGCGGAACCGTCGCTGTCGCGGTTGGTGAAGGCTCGGGAGAGGCGTTCGGCGCCGACGACCATGCGGCCGTCGGACTTGTACGGCTCGGCCCCGGTGCCGTCCAGCACGCGCTTGAGGTCGATGAACGACCAGGCGCCGTAGGCGTCCGCGTCCAGTACGGCCAGCCGCTTGAGAACGTCCTGAGTGAGCACACGCGCCTCGTCCCCGAGCACGGCGGCGACGTCGGCGAGCGGGTCCCGTTCCTCGCCCTTGTCGACGACGCGCAGGGTGGTGATCCCCGAGCGCATCGCCTTGGCGCGGGCGGTGATGACTTCGGCCGCGTCGTCGTCGATGTAGTGCGTGCGCACCGTGATGGACGCCTGCCCGGCGGGAATCTGGACGCCGTCGGAGGCGACGACCAGGGTTCCCCTGTCCAGGCCGGGGCGCAGCAGGTTGGGGGCCGCGCCCCCGTCGACGGCCTTGTCCCCCAGCGCCATCCGCGCCTGAGACTCCGTGCCCAGCGCGAGCGAGGCACGGGTGTGGGCGCCCTCGCGCACGAGCTTGGGAAGGTTCTGGTCGGTGGGGTCCTGGGTGCCCTGCCACATCAGGACGTTCACCGCACGGCCCTGGTTGTGGATCTTGCGGACGGCCATGAAGTACCGCGAGGTGGCCTTGGACCCGCCGTAGGGGCGCTTCTCGTCGTCGACGACCGGGCACATGAACGCCATCTGCGCTTCGTCCACGATCACGATCAAGGCGGGGAACACCGTGCCGGGCGGGGCCTGGATACGGCGGTTCATCTCCTCGACCGCGTCCTCGACCATCTCGGTCACCTGGATCACGTGGTCGTCGGTCGGGCCCTGAATCAGCACGTTGGCCAGGCCGTCGAACATCTTCCAGTCACCGATGCCCTTGAGATCGCCGATCCAGAACTGCACCGACTTGTCCAGGGCCAGCCACAGCGCGAGGGAGCGCAGGGCGACGGTCTTACCCTGGTTCGACAAGCCCGTGATCAGCAGGTGGCGCTGATACACGCTCAGCGCCGCCATGTCGCCACGCAGGTCCTGACCCCAGGGAGCGCGGCCCTTGGTGTAGTCGGCCGTCATCGTCCCGTCCGTGACCAGCGGAGACGGCCCGATCGGCTCGTCCAGGGCCCCGGAGTCGGCCACCCACAGGCGGACCGTGCGGGCGGCGGTCGGGATGGTGATGAACACCTCGTGTTCGTGCCGACTGAGGTTCTCGGCAAGCTTGCGGCGCCGGTTCTGCACTTCGATCGTCGACACCCCCGAGGGAAGCGTCACGTCGACCTCGACACCGCATCCGGCGATCCGGATCGGGCCCAGCATGGACGCGCCGGCGTCCCCCATCTCCTTGATGGCGTTGCGCAGCGCGGGCACCCCGAGATCCCGCAGGGCCTTGACCACGATGGACGGGGTGATCGGCTCGCCCTCGCCGTTGCGGACGTTGGCGGGCAGCGCCCACGCGGGTGCGGCCTGCTGCTTGCTGCCCACGGCCCACAGGGCGAGCAGGGCGAACAGTGGGCCGACGATGAGCGAGGGGCCCCATATGACCTGCACGACCCGGATCAGCAGGGCGATGAACTCGATCGTTGCCTTCAGAGGGGTGATGACGTCGGTGACGTCGTGGTTGTTGATCGCCATGACGACCCCGAGCGCGACCAGCACGCCGATGCTCACCCCGGTACCGACCGCGATGCCTTTGGCGGCCTCTACGGGCGAGTGGAGCAGGTCCATGCGGCGGTGGTGGCGGGCCTGGCGGAAGCGCGTGAGCCGCTCTTCCCACTCCTCGGCGGCTTCCACGTTCCCCGCGGCTTCCGCCGTACGGATCATGCGCTCGTAGCGGGCCCCGGTCTTGCCGTCCCAGGTGCGGCGGGCCACGATCCGGCCCCCGTTGAACGTGTAGAGGCTGTGACGGGCCACCGCACGAGCGGCGCTCTTGGTGTTCTCGTGGGTGGCGGCGGTCTTGACGGCACGTCCGGAGCGCACCCACAACGGCACCAGAGGCGCGGGCGGGGCGTCGGGCACCACGGTCAGCACCGTGGGAGTAACCTCCGGCTCAGCGCCGGTGAGCGGGCTTTTGACGAGAGGAACGACGTTCTCGGTCATGCTGGTAGTGCTCCTGACTGCCCTCTTGGGGGGCGGGAGTGGGAGTGAGGGCGCCGGGGTGGTCGGGTCCGTGGAAAGAGCGGGCACCCCGGCGCCGGGCTGGTCAGAACCAGCCGGAACGCTTCTTTGCCGCCTTCTCGCGGGCGGCTTCGGTGATCAGGCGTTGCTTCTCGCCGTGCAGGGCGGTCAGTTCGGCGTTCAGCCGCATCTCCGCGTTCGACGTGGTGGTTTCGATCTGCTGCTCGGCACGGCCGGTGCTCTTGCCCCGGACGACCTGGTAGGAGCCGCCGGCCAGGGCTCGGGCCATGGCCCGGCGCTCCGCACCGTTCAGCGGCCACGACTCGCCCCGCTTGACCGCTGCCAGCTTGACGGCGGTCTTCTGGATCTCACGGTCCAAACGGCGGATCTCGGACTTGGACACAGTCAGGCCTCTCTCGGGGTCGGCTCGGGGTAGGCGCACAGGACGCACATGCCGAGCGAGCGCGGCATGCAGTAGCTGTAGATGACCTGGCACTTCGGGCAGGTGCGGCGGGCGAGCATCGCCAGCGCGAGCGCGCCCCACTTCCGCGAGGTCATCGGGCGCACGGGCTTGGCGAGGTCGATGCGGTAGAGGTAGGCGACCCGGACCCCGCCCGCCCGCCGGTTGATGCGCATGACCTGCGCCGCTATCGGCTGACCCCCCGGACGCAACCCCCTCGCCCGTAACTGGCGGCGGGTGGCGAACTGGTCGTCGTCGGGGCAGTACTTCCAGGGGTAGGTGGGGATGCCGTAGCGGGCGCCGGTCGGGTCGAAGCACTTGCCGTAGGCGGCGGACATCAGACGACCGCCGTAGCGGCACGCTCAGCCTTGAGGGTGTCGCGCAGCATCCGGGCGTTGACCGGGGACGTGTGCACCGCCAGGCGGATGCCCTCAGCGGTCAACTTGGTGTCCGGCCAACCGGCCGTCACCTTCCGCGCCTCATCGAGCAGTTGATCCGGTGTGCGCTTCGATCGGGTCGGGCGGGCGACGGCCGGAACCCGACCGGTCGCCCGACGCGGACGAACCGATGCGGCCGGTACTGCGCTGCGTACGATCGGCTTGACCGGTACCGGGATCGGGGTGCTGGTCGGCATCGGCTTGAGACCCGGAGCCGACTTGAGGAAACCGACCGGATCGGGCACCCGCACCACCGCCGGAAGGGCGGGCGGCGGGGTCGATTCCAGCAGGTCAGGGGTAGACCGATTGCTCACGCTCTCGGTAGATTCCTCCGCATTCGCGACCGGTACCGGAATCGGGTCCGGGGCCGGTGCGGCGCGGTGGTGCAGCACCTTGGCGACCAGATCGGAACCGAAGTAGATCGACCCGACCGGAAGCGACGTCGCCAGCAGAACCAGGGCCCAGTTCGCCGGGTCCCAGTCCGCGAGCCGTCCCCAGTCGACCGTGCTGCCGTGCAGCTCCGGCACGAGACCGTGCACGTAGTTGAGGACCAGCGAGGCGAGCGTGTAGGTGCCCAGCACCCGCAGCGCGAACTTCCGGTCCTTGCCCGTCAGAACCAAGGTGGCGATCAGGGCCAGAGCCATCAGGCCGTCGACCACGAACGGGTAGAGGGTGGCGGCCGTGTGGTCCGCGCCGACCGCGCCCGCGATGTCCCGCAGCGCGTTCCACGACACCCGGAACGCCATGACGACAACGGCGACCAGGGCCAGCACGAGGGCGGCGCGCCCCTTGCGGTTGAGGCTCACGCCGCTTCCCCCATCCCCGTCCGGCGACCGGAGGCGGCACGCAGGAACGGCACGGTCCGGGTCAGCGCGTCGGCGTACAGGGCGTCCCAACCGGCGACCTCGTCACCGTCCTCGCCCATCTCCCGCAGGTCCCGCAGGATTTCGCGGGCCACGTCCTTACGGGCCCGCCGCTCCTTGGCCGTCTCCGACTCCAGCGGGCCACGAAACAGCTCGATGTCGATACCGAGCGCCAGTTCCGCGAATTCCGAGTCGCCGTGGGCCTCTTGACCGGCGACGAAAGTGCGCATGCGCATGGTGGATCTCTCCTCTTGCTACGTCGGGAAGGGCGCGGGGCGGTCGGCTGTCCTGTCCGGGAGTGCGACCGCCCCGCGAGGGGTCAGGCAGTGGGGTGATGAACGCCGTGGGCGCTAGCTGATGTGGACGTAGCCGCTGGTCACCCGGCGGCGGACGTTCAGGTGAGAGGCGCCGGTGACGCGGACGTTGCCGGAGGTGGCGCCGACCGCGAGACGGCCGGTGGCCTGCGGGGTCGCGGCCAACCGGACGTTGCCGGAGGTGAGGTTCAGCCGCGCATCGCTGCCGCTGTAGGCGCCCACGGTGAGATTGCCGGAGGTGAGGTTGACGTCCAGCGGGCCGGTTACGTCGCCCACGATGACGCTGCCGCTGGTGATCGTGGCGTCCAGGTCACCGACGCGCTCAGCGGTCAGGGTGCCGGAGGTGCCGTCGTACTCCAGCCGAGCCAGCGTGCCCGTGATGACGGTGTTCGCGGCGTGCGTACTGATCAGCGCCACGGACCGGGCGGGCAGGTGGACAACGGCGCTGATCGGCGTCACCGCGTCGCCGGACGGACCGGTGGCGGTGACCTCGCGGCCGTTGATGAAGACCTTGCCGCCACCGTGGCCGGTGACGTGGACGTTGCCGTTCACGATCTGCACGCCGTTGCCGCCGGAGAACGTCATGGTGTTGCCGCCCACGCGGATGGTGGTGCTGCCACTCATTCCGCCGGCGACGTCCGGGACGCGGACCGTGAGGTTCTGCCCGGTGAGGCTGGCGGTGGTGTCGCGGATCGCGTCGGTCGACGGGCCGGAGGTGGCCTCCGTCGTCAGCACCATGCGGGCCTGCTTCAGCTCGGGGTCGCCGACGACGCGGATACTGCCGGCGTTCATCGCCAGATCCAGGGCGATCGGGCCAACGACGTCCACGGGGATGATGCGCTCGGTCATGGAAGAACTCCTGACTGCGTCGGGATGGGAGACCGGGCGCGGCGGGCTGTCCTGTCCGGGAGTGCCGCCGCGTCGGGAATGCGAACCAACTCCCTGCAAGCAGCGGGGAGTTGACGTGAGGTAGTGCGCTGTCTCCTTCGGGAACACGAGCTCCCGTTTCAGGCGTATGGAGACGTGACCTTTCGGTCTGAGCCCTCCGGTTGACCAGGGGTCCGGGTCCCTCGGCCCGCTCTGTCCCGGGCCTCTTGTCGTGCGCTCGATCGGCCCGCCGAAGCGACCCGAACAAGGGGAACATGTATTACGTGTTCCTCATCTTGCAGAGGGAGGTTCGCCCCGTCAAGCCCTTCGGCTGTTGGAGGTCTGCGAGTCCCTCGCGCTCGATGTACCTACAGACTGGCGTCGGCAGCGACGACGTTCGACTTCGCGGTTGCGCGGCTCAGGTCGTTCTTAGCTACCGTGAAGTCGAACCAAGTCGTCCCAGGAAGTCGGAGGTTGGCATGGCGAACGAGCGACTGCGCGGCGCGATAGTGGACTTGGGCCTGACGCTCGATGAGGTCGCCGAACGACTCGGGGTCGCGGCCAAGACAGTCGAGCGATGGATCAACGAACCTGAGCGCAAGCCATATCGCCGATTCCAGTTCGCAACCGCATCATTGTTGAGGTGCGAGGTGTCGTACCTATGGCCGGACGAGCGCACGTCAGCCGAGGTCGCGGCCGCCGGCAATGCGGAGTTGGTCAGGCTCTATCCACACCGCTCCGTCGTGATGCAAACCCTCTGGACGAACCTCTACTCCAAGGCGACCCGTCAGTTTGACCTGCTGGTGTACTCCGGGTTCTGGCTCACGGAAGACGCGTCGTTCCACCGCATCGTGAAAGAGAAGTCGGCCGACGGAGTGCCCATCCGCTTCATGCTGGGAGAGCCCACGTCGCCGGCCGTGGCCATGCGCGGCGAGGACGAAGGGATCGGCGCTGCGTTGGCAGGCAAGATTCGAAACGCCCTCGTCAACTACGGCCCGCTCTTCGGCCTGCCCGGTGTCGAGTTCCGCTTGCACGGCACCACGCTCTACAACTCGATCTACCGGGCCGATGACGAGATGTTGGCGAACGGCCACCTGTACGGGGTCGGTGCCTACATGGCCCCCGTCCTCCACCTGCAACGGATCCCGGGCGGTGAACTCTTCGACGCCTACGCTGAGAGTGTTGAGAAGGTGTGGGAGTCGGCCCGTCCGATCTCCTCACCCGCCGATTGGGAAGGCACGCGCTGATGAGCCGGATCGACTACTTCCGCGACCCGAACGCCCCGAAGGCCAACTCGGTGGTCCCCTCGGTGACGGCGGTGGTCCGGGACGATGCCGGACGCCTGTTGCTGATCCACAAGACGGACAACGACCTTTGGGCCCTGCCCGGCGGTGGCCACGACATCGGTGAACGCATCGCCGACACGGTTGTTCGCGAGGTCCGGGAAGAGACCGGCATCGACGTTGAGGTCGACGACATTGTGGGGCTCTACACCGACCCTCAGCACGTGTTGGCGTACGACGACGGCGAGGTCCGGCAACAGTTCTCCATCTGCTTCCGGGCCCATGCGGTCGGCGGTTCGCTGCGCACAAGTAGCGAGTCGAAAGAGGTCCGCTGGATCGATCCGGCGGACCTTGACGGACTGGACATCCACCCATCGATGATGCTGCGCATCCGGCACGGTCTCGATCACACGCGGCGAGGGCCCTACATCGGCTGACCATCACCGGAGACTTCGGCCATCCGCTCCCCGACGCGCTTCGACGCTGCATGGATCTCGGGGGCCGCACGCTGGATAAACCGCCCGACGATCGTGTCCGCGCCGTATCGCTGCACGATCTCGTCCAGCCGCTCAGTCGCCGTCGTCTGTGTCCCGTCCGGCGTCGTCGTCATGTCGCAGTACAGCAAGGCGTCTACTAGGTCGGGACGCTCTAGGTCGAACTCGCTCTCAAGTACCTGACGGAGTCCGCGTTCCTCTGCTTCCAGCAAGGCACAGGAGTGATGGGCCACGAGACGAACAACCCGCTCGTCCGCGCCTTCCTGATCCCTGAGGAACCGCGCGCCGTCCAAGGGATGGAAGCCGGTGGCAGCAATGGCCGGCGAGTAGCCGATGTCATGCAGTACGGCCGCCGCTTCCAACAGCTCCGCGTCGTCCCCCAGGATCGGGCTCAGGGAGCGAGCGCGCTTGGCGACCCCTAGTGAGTGCTCCCACCGGCGTGGGAGCGGTTCGGAGAGCAGCGATTCGGAGAGCGTGTACGCCCACTCAGTCAGTCCCATGGCGGCCAAGACTACGGCCGGGCGGCGGGAGTCGGGAGAGCGCGCACGGTTCGCCCCTTGCCGTGCACGGTGGCAAGCAGGCCGTTTCCTTCCATCTGTGCCAGAACGCGGCGCACGGCGGTCCGGGACGCGCCGAACCGCGCACACAGCTTCGCTTCGGACGGGTACGTGTCCCCGACCGAGAGTGAGTCCTCTTCGATCACGTCCGTCATGCGCTGCGCGAGCGACCGTCGGTCACCTCCCCGGACTACGCGCCACCCGATCCCAGGAGCGGACTCGACAACCCCGTCAGCTTCAAGAACCTTGAGCGCGCGACGGATCGTGTTTCGGGAGACGCCGTGCGAGTCCATCAGCTCGGCTTCGGATGGCAAGGTTTCTAGGCCGTGCTCCGCCTGAATCCTGCTTCGCAGCGCCTCCGCGATAACCATGTAGGTTCCGCGCGGACTAGCCTCCGGCACTTCGACTCCTCTCACGTAACGCAATCGCCCGATACCAAGGGTCCCACGACCACACAGCACTGTGACCTGGCCTCCGTCACGTGGCTAAGAGCAGAGCACCACCTCGTCTGCACCTGCGCGCTGCACCTGAGCACAGTCCAAAAAAGCGATGCGAACGACACCTCTCCCCAGGCACAATCCGTGTTGGACTAACAGCAGTGAGCAACGCGAAAAGAGAGTGTCATGATCACGCCGGAGTGGCGGCCGCTCGCCCATGAGGCCGGGCTCGCCTCGTACTCGCTAAGGGGTGGCCTAGCAAGTCTCAGAAAGGCCAACTACGCCGATCCGCATGTCTATTATTGCGGATTCTTCCAATACACCATCGGTCTCGAACGGATCATGAAGCTGACCCTGATCGTTGACTACGTCGCACAGAACGGAAATTTTCCAAGCAATCAGCAATACACGAAGAAGTACGGCCACAAACTAACTGACCTTCTTGCAGGTATTGCAGATGTCCGAAATCGCCTTGACCCGTCAGCGCACGTATGGGAACTGCCAGACACCGACCTGACCGATGCAGCTATCTCCTTTCTCTCGGACTTCGCAATCGGCGCACGCTACTACAACATCGACGTACTCACAGGGAAAGAAAAGACTCAAGACCCAGTGGAACGTTGGTTCACCGAAGTAGGGAAGCTACTCATAAGCAAACGGAAGCGCCCTTGGCGCAACACCGAATGGGCACAAAATCTCGATACCCACATGGGGAGAGTATCGAGTATTCGCTTCGAGTCTGAGGATGGCTCACCCATTCACGGATTCGCTGCCGCAGCTCAGGCAGCGAACGAAAGCGAATACGTAGCCAAAGAAGGAACCTTCCTCTGCGCTAGGATCGCGCGACACGCAATCTCGATACTCCTCGCCCGGAGTGATCAGGTCTCTCACTCGGTTACTTTCCCGTACTTCATTGAATTCTTCTACCTCTTCACAATGGACGATGCTTACCTGAAGCGGCAAAAGTCGTTTACGGCCTGAAACTGACTGCCCAGCCACGAGGTGCCAGCTCCCCGCCGCAGCGGTGCGAGCCGGCACCTTCTCCGCTCAGTCCCCCGGATGGACCGAGACCTCAGTTCTTGTCCAGTACGCTGAAGGCTTCTATCGTTCACTGTCGTACGAACCAGCCGTCTGACCCTGTCCCGTGAACTCCTACGAACGCCCAGCGCAGACATGTGGACAGTTACACGGAGGTGAATCGCTTCGCATCAGTCGATGTGATCTATATCTGTCTGCCCACTGGACGCATTCAACGCTAGTTGCGTTGTATTCGCTTTCAATAGTCTACCTATCGCTGCATCTCTATCATCCTCGTCTCTCAGTAATAGCTCCACCTGGTTATTGTTGACAGTCACTTTTCCCTGCAAGGTCTTCTTATTAAGCAGAGTTGCCATACCACGGATGAGTTTACTCTTGAGCGGGCTGAGATCCTTTGTCTGCCACTTGTCTGATATACCATAAGTAGCTTGGCGGAAAAGATCGTCGGCCTTAATGACGACGCATTCGGGAACATCTGCCGTTCCAATGACTTGAACGGCGGCCAAGTAAAACCGTTCAAGCAGTACGCGGTGGCAGTATTCCCGCTCCTCGCGTGATTGATTATCGGCAGCCGCAGGGTCGTAAGGAATCAGATACAAGGGGCGAGCTTCGCTAGAAGCTCCGGCAACGATCAAGGTACGGCCGACTAGTTCCGCCAAATGTGGTGACGGATCTTGACTGATCTGCAATTCAGCCCACAGGCCGTCATCATCAATCTTCAGACCAAGCACTCCGTAGAGCGCTGTGACGAATCCATCTTCTGCCAGCTCGTCCGATATCTCGGCTAGTGTCTCGGTCTGAAGTGAGCAGTCCTCGCTGGGTAGCACGTAAACAACGACGGCTTGGCCGTCAACCCCGACTGCCGTGCTGGAATCTGCACAAGAAATCAAGAGTTTACGAGCTTGTCCAGCCGTACTCGACGCTGTACTGAAACTGGAGGCCTTGCACTCCAACACCAGGTGGTCACCAGAAGCAAGGTGATGAAATAGCAAGTCTGGCTCGGGGGGGTTGGGCCCCCATCCACGCTGCGCGACTTTCGCACGCGCTTCAAGGCTGAATGCTAGTTTGGACCCCAGCGAGCGCAACCGATATCCTGCGTCAAAAAATGGTCGCTTTCCATCTTTAGCCGGGGTCGACTTGGCGACCAGCCACAAGCAACTATTGACCTGAAATACCGGGTCACGAGTAAGCAATTCCCCCCCTGGGCTCAGACTGCTACCCCTTGGATCAAAGACCCGTATTCTTGATCGCCAATGTAAGCTGTCACTTTAGGGTCGACGAAGCGCTGAATGTTTGACACCAGTCGATTGATAGAATTACCACAGGTGCCATGAGGCAAAACAGCGATGACCCGTTCTGGAGTCATCTCAAGCACTAGAGGCTGCCAAAGGTGCTGATCTATAGCATTGGCGTGCACTTTCTTATCACTCAGCCAGGTTGGATACCCGGTAATCCTGAATCGATTGCGCCTGCTATTGAAGAGACTCATTACCCATCGCTTAAAGACGTCTTCAGGAAGGCTCTTACTGAAGACGATCTCAGCAATCGATCCAAAATTCCCGTCAGCGATGCCGTGAGGACCCGATGCAGAAACCCATAGTTGCTGCTCCACTCGCTTGGTCAGCGCGCGATACAAGTCCACAACTCCACGAACGGTGGCACGATGATCTAGAAACGAACTGCTCCGATTAGTCAACTTGCCGTCGTAGTAGAGATCGTGACCTCCCCGCCCCTGAGCAGGAATTCGAAGCTGGGTAATTGAAGCCAATGGCGCATACTCTTGGGAAAGTGGATCCATCTTCTGGGAAATCACTTCCAGCTTGTCCACCATCGTAAAACGCGAAGTCCTGCGCTCATCTTGGAAATATTCCTCATCACCCTCGGGAGTCTCATAAATCGACTCATGCTCAAAGGTGATTTTCCCGTAACGTTTATTATTGTTATCTCTCAGGACTTTCGTCCAGAGAGCAAGGAAACTTTGCGATGAAAGCCAAAGGTGGTCGAGGAAGGGATTCGCGGTTACGGCTTCCCTAACAAGCTTGTCTGATTCCACCGAAGGTAGCAACGTGTACAAGGCAAGATACCTGGAGTCGATCTCCTCTAGGACCGCTACACGTTCTCCCGTTGGCGCATAAAGTGTATACGCTCCAGCGTCGCCAGTCAGGCCATCGATACGAATTTCGCTTCGCTGAAAGATTTCCGCAATTGAGGGCCTGCTCTCTACGATACCCCCGTCGACAGTTTCCAATAGATACGTCTTTTGCAGGCCAGCTTTCAAACGCTTGTCTTGAAGTTGCTGAACATCCGGAACTTCGCTTCCGGAGAAATAGTCAAAATAATCTGCCTGTCGTTCGAAATGGGGTAGCAGTGCGTTTTTAGAAATTTTCACACATCCCCCAATCGTTCAGTCATGATCATTTGTCTAGAACTAATAATTGTACATGTAGAAGCCTGCTGAGTGTAGATGCAGATGGTGATCGACTCAATATGGTGAAGGTGTGGCGCGAAGGTTTAAGTAACGGTTGGTTGTGTGCTGAGAGCCCAGGCTCCGATGCACGGGTGGGCGACGGATGACTCCACCCTGCTGCCAGCACCTCATCGGTCCTTCGTATGCCGGCACCGACACACACGGCGATCACCGGGGCTGCGCGAAGTGTCGAGAACCACGACAGCTTGCCTTGCGAACGAGAGCAACGCTTCGGCACCGCTCGTTGTCCTGGTCTTTGTCCAGTGCACCAACGGCCGCCATCGTTCGCCGCCGTACGTGCGGCCCCTCTGACCTGCCCACTGAACCCCTACGAACGGCTCCGTACGGCCGCGCGGACAGTTGGAAAGCGTGTTGGGGGCAACCCCTCACGAGTTCGAATCTCGTATCCTCCGCCAGTGCCTCACCGGGCACGATGTCGAAGGGCCCCACCGCAAGGTGGGGCCCTTCGACGTTGTCCTCAGCCCTCGTCGTCCTGTGTTTTTGTCCACAGGGGCTGCTTCCGGGGGTCCCCCGATGGCATCGGCGATCTCGCCCAGGGCTACCCCGTCGGCTGACACACGCCCTCGTGGGCACCGGACACCCACCGGCTCAGGTCGAGCTGGTTGAGTCCCCTGAGCAGCTCGTCGGAGAAGGCGAGCTGCTCACAGTCAAGGTCGCCGAGGTCGACCTTGAGCGTCACCGGGTGCGACTGTTGGCTGCTGACGCAGCGGGTAGTCAGAGAGATCTCCTCCGCTGACGGCGAGGTTCAGCTCCATGCCCAGACGCTTGATCTGCGGCTTCGGCTCGGTCGTGCGATACATCCGCACCGCACGCTCCCGCAACTCCAACGGGTACTTTCTCGGAGCAGCCACGGTCAAAGGTCCTCTCATGAGACCCATCTGACCCGCTGTCACCAGCCCCCGCATCTCGGGAGCCTCAGTTCCTTCGGCCGCTGCGGCTGCAGTCTCCAAGGCGGGCGGCCCGGGGAGCAGCGCGCCCTTGTCCTTCTGCGCCTGTACGGCCTTGTCGCGGGCAGCCTCTGCCCGGCCTTCCGTCTCTATCGACCCTTCCATGTCGGTGAATGCAGCGGAACCGCCCGCCAAAGCGGCATCTTTCGCTGTACCGGCGACTGACCGCTGGTTCTGCGCCTGCTCCTCTGCCTAGTGCTGTGACCGGGAACGTTCGCCGGGGTCAGTCCGATCGTGCTGCTTCCCACCTCCATGAGGTTTGGCGAGGGAGGCCGTCGAGTTCTCCGCGGCCGGTGCACCAGCGGAGTACCTGAGTGGGGTCCCCGGACGGGGCGGCGGGGAAGAGCCGGTTGAGTACTGCTGCGCTCAGCGGTGCTGGTGGCAGCCAGTCCACGGACAGTCCCTGCGTGATGTCGTAAGTGTGCAGCAGGATTTCGGCGACGCCCATCGCCGCGAACCCTTCGGGGTCGCACGGGCCCCAGTGCCAGGCCCGCAGGGCCGGATCGGCTGTGGCCAGGGCGCTGCTGAGCAGTCCGCCGCAGGCGGTGACAGCCTGGAGTACTTCGGCCGGCGAGGCAGTGGGGCGAACGTTCAGGTCGACGGGAAGGTAGGCGTCGGCGGGCTGTGCTGCCAGCTGCCCTGCGTAGGCCAGCAGGTCGTGGCCGATGTGGGCTGCTGTTTGCCAGCAAGTCCATTGGAGTGGCCCCGCTGGCACCGTCCAGTCCTCGGCGGTATGGGGGCCGAGTACTCGCAGCATCTCTGCCACGGCGGCGTCGACGTCCTGAGGGTCCATGCAGAGCTCCTTGCGGTCCGTGTGGTGGGAGTGGGCTGCGCCGGTTGTCGATCCTTCACGCCGCCGGGCATCTGGCACGTCCGCCCCAGCGGAGGCCTTTCTCGCTGCGGATGCGGGCATGCTCTCGGCGTTGTGCGGCGAGTGCGTCGGGATGGCGGGCGTTGGCATTGCGCCAGCGCAGGTAGCGGTGCAGGGCCCGGGTCTGCGCGGGATGGCTGCGATGGTGGGAGTTGGCCAGGGTGAACTGCCGCAGCGGGCCGAAGTGGGCCTCGATCGGGTTGGCCCAGGAGGCGTAGGTCGGGGTGAAGTACAGCTCAACCTTGTTCTTCTTCGCCCAGCGGCGGATGTCCGCGCCGGTGTGGGCGGAGACGTTGTCCAGGATGATGTAGATCGGGGCGCCGGCGGGTCGGGCGGCGCGGATCGACTTCAGCGCGGCCCGGGTGTTGGCGGTGCCTTTGCGGCGGCAGTTGACGCCCCACAGCTGGTCGTCGCCGACGGAGTAGCAGCCGTGGAAGTAGGTGACGCCATGGGTGCGGTAGTACATCGTCGGCAGGCGGTCGTGCTTGCCCTGCTTCGCCCAGCAAGAGCGCGCGGTGGACCGGATCCCCAGCGGCCCGAACTCGTCGAAGGCGAAAACCCGGTCGAAGAGTTGCTCCAGCACGTGCTCGATCCGGTCGAGCTTGGCGTCGCGGTCCGGATCTGGGGACTCCTTCCAGGTCTTGGTGCGCTGGAAGGTGATGCTGCGGCGCGACAGCAGGCACCGTAAGGCTTCCCGGCCGATGCGGATGCTGCGTCCGTGGACGCGGCGCAGGTAGGCGGCGAGTTTGCGGATCGACCAGCGGGTAAAGGGCTGACCGAGCTTGGTGGGGCGGGTGGTGGCAGTCTGGACGACGAAGTCCTCGTCGTCAGGGCTGAGCAGGCGGGGACGGCCTCCCGCCCACCGAGGGTCCAGACAGGCCAGGCCGATCTCGTTGAACCGGTGGATCACATCCCGGACGGTGTCCTCGTCGGCTTGGACCAGCTGGGCGATCACCGGGACGCGGTTTCCGCCGGCGGACGCAAGCAACATCATCGCCCGCCGGTAGCGCACCGAGCTGGTACTTCCCCGGCGCACTATCTGCTGCAGCTTCTGCCCTTCCTGATCGGTCAGTCTGCGCACCCGCACAGGCTCAGCCACCACACCTCCAGCGGTCGGAACCGAGGTCACCGCCCATCCAACCGCCCCAACCACCAACCCGGCGAACGTTCCCGGTCACAGCACTAGCCTGCTTTGGCACGTTCGCTCTCGGCAGCGGCTGCATTGGCCCGCTCCAACTCCGCGACCGCATGCTGGCTCTGAGCTCGGCGTCCTGCCACGCATGGAGGAAGACGTTGAGTCCGCTGCAGTCACAGAAGACCAGCGGGGTGAGGTCGACATCGATGGTCCGGATGCCGTCCCGCAGACACTGCTGCAGCAACTCGCGGACCAGGTAAGCCGATTGGAGGTCGAGCTCACCGGTCAGTGTGACCAGCGTCTGCTTCTTCCGGTCGTGCCGGTGGATGCCCAGCTGAGGTGGGGACATGACGCCTCGGTTCAGAAGGCCCGCCGGACAGCACCACTCGGGGCGGCGCCGGTTCGGGCGTACGAGCCGTGGAGGTCTGGGACGTCCTCACCGCAGCGTAGCCCCGGACATGGACGGCTCCCATGTTTTTCCTGTCCGCGCACAACGGTCCACGGGCAGGTCAGTCCTGCCTCACGCGCCGCCGATCCGCATCACACGGCGTCGTCGCGGATCGCCGAGACGGCCCGCGTGAGCAGAGACCGGAGCAACTCCCTTTCCTCCGGGCTGAATGCTCCCGAGATGCGCCGCTCGATCTCCACGGCGCGCACATCGGCGGCCTCGAACGCCTCGATCCCCTCCCGGGTCAGTTGCGTGTGCAGCACATTGCCGTGCCACGGGTGCGGGGTGCGCGCGACGAGGCCGCGCTCGTGGAGGTTCTTCAGCACCACGTTCATCGCCTGCGGGGTCACCAGACAGGCCCGTGCCAGCGCAGCTGCGGAGATGCCGGGCGATCCGTTCAGCCCCAGCAGCGCCGCGTACTGCGGAACCGTCAGCCCGACGGTCTTCACCGCGGCGCTCTTGGCGGCGATGAGCTCCTGCTCGGCGCGCTTGATGTCGAGGCCGAGGCGATCCTCGGGGGGCATGGTCACGTATCGAGCATACGAGGTGTGAGCTCCATCAAAACATTGATAATGTTCAACATCATGACGATTCCCGAGAGCCACCTCGACCTGCTCACACGCCCGCTCTTCGTCCACCTGGCCACCAAGGGCCCGCGCGGAATCCCGCACGTCAACCCGGTCTGGACGATCTGGGACGACGAGTTCCTGCGCTTCACCACGAGCACCGACCGCCGCAAGCACAAGAACGTCGCAGCCGACCCGCAGGTCTCCATCTCCGTGAACGACCCTGACCAGCCCTACCGCTATCTGGAGGTGCGCGGCGTGATCGAGCGCATCGAACCGGACACCGATGGCGCGTTCTTCGACGTCCTCGCCCAGCGGTACGGCCTGGAGTACGAGGCCCCGGTCGGCGACGCCGAGCGCCGCGTGGTGCTGGTGATGCGCCCCACCCACACCACCTTCCAGTGACCCGCCCCTGACGGAGCGGGTCAGCGCGTCGGCGCCTCAGAGCTGGTGGCCTCCGCCGTCCACCAGCAGGACCTCGCCCGTGATGTAGGCCGCCCGCGCCAGGTCGTGGACCGCCTCGGCCACGTCCTGCGGCCGGCCCACGCGGCGCATCGGGACGGTGTCGGCCACCTGGGCCTTCGACTCCTCCGCGCCCTCGACCCCGTCGAGCCACGGGGTGTCGATGAAGCCGGGGGCGACCGCGTTGACAGCGTGGGCTTCTGACACTCCTTCAGCCGTTACCGGTGGCCTCCAGGGCCACCTCGTCACCCTCGAGCGGCGACTCGACCCAGGCCCGCAACCCCTGCAGCCGGGCAGCCGATTGCCCGGCGTCGCTCAAGACGCCGACCTCGATCACAGCGATCTATGCGACGTCGCGGACGGGTCCGTCCGACCCTGCGCCCCACGGCCGTCCGCCTCCGAGCCATGGGTTCCGCTGGGGACCAACCCGGCGTGATTTCACGCTACAGGCGCTGTGCACGGTTCGTACTCCGCGGAGTTGAGCATGCCCAGCGCGAAATGCCTGAGCCGCCCGCAGTTGCGGGCGCCTCCCGTAGACCTCTTCTGCGGGCACCCGGAGGGCTGGGGATCCCGGCCCCCAGGGACCGGTTGATCATGCGGAGGGCGAGGACGCGGCCTTCGTGGCGGAGCCCGCCCTCGCCGCGCAGGAAACCCGACCGACCGGCAGCGGACCGCGCGATCTCGGCTTCCGCCTCCTCCTGGTCATTGTGTTTGCGCTGTTCGGTTACGGACTTACAGAAGCTGCCCACTCGCCGTCGACGGGTCAGGTTGAAGCGGCCATTCCCTCAGATTCTGCTTGGGGACAGAAATGCACTCAAAGACGAAGTGCGAAACGCCGGCCGAGGCCAAGACGCGGCTGCTGCACCTCAAGGCACTGTGAAAGACGAGCAGTCCGGCCACGCAGCCGTTCACAACCCTGGGTGCTACCGACTGGCCCACCGGCCCCGCCTCGCTCGGACAAGGACGTACCGGCCGACCTTCCGTCCCCGGCGTTCGGGTCTCGGGCGTCGACTACACGGCGACGAGGCGCATGTGGAAAGCGTGTTGGGGGCGACTCCTCAGGGGTTCGAATCCCCTATCCTCCGCCAGTGCCTCACCGGGGCACGATGTCGAAGAGCCCCACCGAACTGTCGGCCTTCTCGCGCCGCAATTGAGGCGGCTCACAAGCCGCCGACGCCCGCCAAGGGAGGAACCTGCCCTCATGCGGCACCCGCGGATCACGGAGGATAGACCATCCTTGAACCCGGCCCCGCTACGAAGCTTGTCCGGCACAAACTCCCGGCCTGGCAGGGCACGAGGGTTGTCTCGGATCGACCTCGGCGGCCGCCGCTCCCGTTCCAAATCCAGCGTCATGCCCGAATGAGAAGATAGATGGTATCGCTAGGGATAGTATCTACATCGAGACTATCCCTAGCGGGAGGCTGCCATGCGTCGCTTTATCGGGCGGGACCGCGAGCTGAATGTGCTCGGCAACGCCTTGCAGGCGGTTCATGATGCCGTCGGGTCGGCGAAGCCAGGCCAGTGCATCCTCATGCGCGGACGGCGGCGGGTCGGCAAGTCCAGCCTCGTCGAGGAATTCCTCCGGCGCACCGAGACGCCGTACCTCTTCTTCACCGCGGCGGGCGGCACGGCGGACAACGAGCTGACGGAGCTGCTCGACGCCGTCGCCAGATCCACCCTCCCGGAGCGGGGACTGTTCTCGGAGGAGGCCCCGGAGCAGTGGAATGCGGCATTCAGGCTGCTTGCGGAGGTCCTGCCCGACGACAGCCCGAGCGTGGTCGTCATCGATGAAGTTCCGTATCTCATGGACCGCATCGATGCATTCGAGGGCATGTTGCAACGGGCCTGGGACCGGCTGCTCAGCCGCAAGCCCGTGCTGCTCCTCCTGGTCGGATCCGACCTGTCGATGATGGAGGCGCTGAACAGCTACGACCGGCCCTTCCATCAGCGGGGCCGGGAAATGGTCGTGGGGCCGCTGAACCCGGCCGACATCGGCGAGATGCTCGACCTGCCGCCGGCGGTCGCCTTCGACGCCGCCCTGATCACGGGCGGTCTTCCGCTGATCTGCGCGGAGTGGCGGGCCGGAGCGGAGGTCTGGGAGTTCCTCCGCGACTCACTGGACAACCCGATCTCGGCGCTGCTGGTCTCCGCCGAGCGCTCACTGGCCGCGGAGTTCCCGCCGCAGGTGATGAGCAGGGAAGTGCTGCGGGCGATCGGAAGCGGGGAGCGAACATTCACCAATATCGCCCGCGCCGCCGGTGGCATCGCCCACACCACGCTCACCCGAGCCACGGATGTCCTGACCAAGAAACGGGTGGTGGCAGCCGAACTGCCCCTCTCCCTGCGGCCGTCGAAGGAACGCCGCTACCGAGTGGCAGACCCCTACCTGCGATTCTGGCTCGCGTTTCTGGATCCGCACATGGCGGAGATCGAGCGGCTACGAGGAGATCTCACCCTCAGCCGGATCAAGGAACAGTGGACGAGCTGGCGGGGCCGCGCGATCGAGCCCCTGGTCCGCGAGTCCCTCGCCCGTCTCCTGCCGGACGGACTCCTGCCCGCCGCCCCGGCGATCGGTGGGTACTGGACCCGCAGCAACGACGTCGAAATCGACCTGGTGGGCGCCGACCGGCAGCCTGTGGCCAAGGAGTTGTTCTTCCTCGGCTCGGTCAAGTGGCTGGAGAACTCCGTGTTCGACAGCCACGACCTGGCCGCGCTGCAGAAGCACCGGGCGGCGATCACCGACGAGCCGGTACCGCTCATGGCGGTCTCCCGCAACGGGGTCAGTTGTTCCGGCCTTCAGGCGGCATACGGCCCTGAGGAACTGCTCAGCGCCTGGCGCAGGGCATGAGCAGGAACTGAACCCCCGGGGTTGCAGTTCTGGTTGCATTCACCTCTGGTTTTTGAGCAGCTGAGTGAGGTCGACCGGCGGCAGCTGCGCCGCAGCGCCCCGATTCCCGGTGCCAAGCGCGTCCCGGACCGGGATGCACAGCTGGACGCAGATGCGCCCTGGGCCCTGAGCCGGGCGGTAGCCCCGGGCCCAGGGGCCGAACCCGGACTTGGTGATGCCGTTGGCCTGGACCCGTGCCAGCGCTGAGCCGACGACGCGCGTGCCCGGGCGGCGGCCTGGTCAGGAACGCGGCCCGGACCAGGCGCCCAAGGGCAGCAAGCCGCGGTCGACCACGGTGCGGATGGAGAAGGTACTACGGGCGTCACGGACCGGACCGATAGCCAGGATTTCGTCGATCAGCACCCGCTCGTAGGTATGCAGGTCGGGTACGGCCAGCTCCACGAAGAAGTCGGCGTCGCCGGACACCATGTGACCGGCGACCACATAGGGGATCGCGGCCAGCGCGTCCTCGACCGCCTGGGTGTTCGTACGGGAGTGATCAATCTTGAGGGAAACGAAGACCGTCAGACCCAGCCCGAGGCGCTCGCGGTCCAACTCGGCACGGTAGCCCGCGATAACGCCGTCTTCCTCCAGCGCTTTGGTGCGCCGCAGACAGGATGAGGGCGACAGCCGCACGGCCTCAGCAAGGTCGACGTTGGGGATGCGCCCGTAGCGCTGGAGATGCTCCAGGATGGCACGGTCGATGCGGTCATACAGAGGGTGCGGCATGTAATACAGCGTAATAGCGATCTGGTCGCATAATCCTCCACAGAAATCCACTGCGGTCATTGATTACGCCATCGTGTACCTCGCCGCCGGGCTCATACTGGGCATCGCGTTCCGGTCACGGGCCGGAAGGCGACCTCTGCGTTCGACACCCCCCTCTGGATGCTCCATGGACCACTTCCCCGTCTGGAACCGGACCGCGCCGCGATGGCCGAGATGGGCGTCGTCGACCGTGTCATCGACCAGTTACCGCACCATCCCGGGGCCTGCAACCCGTCGACCCGGCGACACCGGCGGAACTCGTACGAGCCTTCCTGATGTCGCCGCCCACGCAGCCCGGCGATTGAATACCCTCCTCGACCGGGCCACCGACTGCGCCGCGGAGACCGCGGGCCCCGGTCACATGACCACGTTCCGGGCGGCCTGTTATACGGCAGGACCGGCGTTCGTGGACAGGGGCCGGGCCACCTCGTGGATCGCCATGCAACGCAGATCGGCCCGCCCGCGAATACGAACGCAAACCCACCCAGGCATACCCTGAGCTATCGATCATGTGAGGATGATGATCATGGAGACACGGAAGTGGTTCCCGATACACGGGCAGGAGTACCGGGGCGTCCCGTACCGGCCCGCGCGCATGGACAGGGAGGAGTCCGTCGCCATGGCGGACCACCTCAGGCGGCGGATGAACGAGCGGCGAACAGTCCGCCAGTTCTCCACCGACCAGGTGCCTGAGCAGGTCGTCCGAGACGCCATCGCAGTGGCCGCCACCGCTCCCTCAGGCGCCCATCAGCAGCCGTGGACTTTCGTGCTGGTGAAGAATCCCGAAGTAAGGCGACGCATACGTGAAGCCGCCGAAAACGAGGAGCGCGTCTCCTACGCCGGCAGGTTGGGCGACGAGTGGCTCGCTGCCCTCCGGCCACTCGGGACCGACGCCGAAAAGCCTCACCTCACAGATGCTCCCTACCTGATCGTGGTCTTCCAGCAGCGTTACCTCCTCGATGAGGACGGCACGACCCACAAGCACTACTACGGCGACGAGTCCGTAGGAATCGCGGTGGGAATGCTGCTCACCGCCCTGCACTTGTCGGGTCTTGCGGCACTCACTCACACTCCCAGTCCCATGCGGTTCCTCTCCGAGGTGCTGGAAAGGCCACGCAACGAGAAGGCGTTTGCTGTCATTCCCGTGGGCTATCCCGCAGAGGACTGTGAGGTGCCCGACCTCGTACGCAAGACACTGGACCAGGTCCTCGTCGAAATCTGAGCTGAGGCGATATGGCCAGTGAGCGTCGCTGATGCCCACCACCTGCTGACCCTGGTCCGGGCCGACGGTGGCTACACCGGCAGCCTCGTCGAGTCTGTCTGGCCGCGCTCGCACTGGTCCTGCAGATCGTCAAACGCGGCGACGACCGAAGACGGTTCGTGGTGCTGCCCAAGCGGTGGATCCGTCGAGCGCCTCTTTGCGTGGCTGGGGCATCTGCGCGCCGCCAACGACCACGACATCCAACGGGTCCTGAAGGTCCTCGCCTCTCTGGGCGGTGTCCATCTCACCGAGGACAGCGCCTAGTTGACGGCGGACGCACCGGGACGGCCAGGATGCGCGGCGAGCCCGAGCCCGGCGACGCGGTGTTACGGATCCTCGTCGACCTCGCCGACGTGGACGACTCCCGGGTTTGACGGCAGCTAGCTGGTGTCCGCCTCGATCCGCCTGGACCGCCTTCACTCCGTCATCCAGGACGCGATGGTCTGGAAGGATCTGGAAGGACTGCCACATGCACGTTTCCACCATCGGCGGCGTCCAGTAAGACCGTTCCGGCGGTGAACTCGGATTCCGCGACGAGCACACCGCCACACTGACCGGCCTCCTCGCACCAGCCGAGCTTCACTTTCCGCACTGCGTGGACGGTGCCGGGGCATGCCTGCCCGAGGCTGCGGCGGCGCCCCCGGCTACAGCGATCTCAAAGTGACCCTCGGCGACCCGGCCCATGAGGAACATCACGCCATGCTGGTGTGGCTCGGACTTCGGTCCGCCACGGGATTCGCCCCTGCCCGTTTCACGCCGGACGAGGCCAGCATGCGGCTACTGCACCTCACGGCACTATGAAAGACGAGCAGTCCGGCCACGCAGCCGTTCACAACCCTGGGTGCTACCGACTGGTCCACCGGCCCCGCCGCGCTCGGACAAGGACGTACCGGCCGACCTTCCGTCCCCGGCGTTCGGGTCTCGGGCGTCGACTACACGGCGACGAGGCGCACTCTGTCACCGCAGAGTTTCGTCATGTCGTCGATGTCCGAGGTGAGCATGACGACCGGCCGACGCTGACGCAGCGCCGTCTCGGCCACGGCAGCGTCGATAGCGTGTTTGTGACCATGCAGCCCAGCGTTGATCAGCATGGCTGAGGCGGCCTTGGCTTCCTCGTCGCCGATGCTCACGATCCGCACACCAGACAGCACCCAGGCGAGCCGCGCCTTGTCGGTGCGGCGATGCACCGCTTCGATGATGGTGAGTGCGCTGATGACCACCTCCATGCCCCGCTTGCGGGCTTCGGCGATGAGGGCGACGACAGGCTCGTGATCACTGACGAACTTCGACAGGCCCCCGCAGTCGAGAACGAGGGTGCCTTCGTGGCTCAGCTTGCGGCGGGCCACTGCCCCTCCTCGGCGAACACCTCGTCGAAGACCCGGCGTGCCCGCTCCTGCTCGTGCTCGGAGATCGGCCCCTGACGGCGTTCGTAGTCGGCCAGGTACTCATCCAGGATCTGACCGCGCAGCTCACGCTCCACTGCTTCGGTGATGAACGCGGAGAACTCACGCTTGCCGACCCGTCGGCGGATCGCCTCCGCCGTCCCCTCGGGGAGGGAGAGGCTGACTCTGGTGGCCGGCCCTTCGCCGACGCTGTAAGGAATCTCGCTCATAGGACCGACATTATCAAACAAGTAGGAATTCAGCCGGGATGCAGTACCGCCGGACGACGCGAGCCGCCAAACCGTCACCTCGTGGTTTCAGTTCTGGTCTCATTCACCTACGTTCAGCTGTGTCCGGACGCCGCTGAACAATCCGCTCCACGGCTGTTCAGGACATCCACGACCACCGTCGAACCACCGGACGAACAGTTGGAAAGCGTGTTGGGGGCAACCCCTCACGAGTTCGAATCTCGTATCCTCCGCCAGTGCCTCACCGGGCACGACTCGAAGGGCCCCGCTGTTCGCAGCGGGGCCCTTCGACGTTGTACGTCTCACTTGGTTGTCCTCAGTTGGTTGTTGGCGGCCTCCAGGTTTCATGCGACCAGCCTGTCGGCGAGCGAAGGCGCGGGCAGTCGCAGCCGTGAGAGTGCCCTCGGCGATCTCGCATGCCTGGCAGTCCCCGCCGCTGGGCCCATGACAGATGTTCTCCTTCATGGACCCGCGTCGGACGATCTGCCCGGTCGACTCGGCAAGTCCGAAGTCAGGGATGCCAGGTCGACCGGGGACTCGGCGCAGGTGAGCCGTCCCGCAAGCGTCGGCAGGCGCCGACGCGTTCACAAGCGCACGATGGAAGACAACGCCTCATGGAAGGACGGGGCCATGAGCAGACTTCGGCATTCTCGGCACCCACAAACGCAGCCGGCGCAGTCCTGGGGCGCACGGCCACCCAGTCCGTCGCCGTCCCAACCGAGCCAATGGCCCGGACCTCAACAGACTTCCCCACCGGGCCAACCGCCTGACCAGGGGCTGCCCGCACCTCCGCACAGGAAGCGCCGTCGCGTCTTCTTCTGGATCTTCCTGGCGGTCCAGATCCTGTTCCTGATCTGGGTCATAGCAGGCGCTTCCAGTGGCAGCGGGACGCCGGAATCATGCTCCGGCCTGACGGGCGACAGCCTCGAACTATGCAAGGACGCCGACGACCTCGGCACCACGATCGGGGTCGGCCTGATCGTCGCGTTCTGGTTGGCCGTGGACTTCATCCTGGCCCTCACCTACGTGATCTACCGGCTCGCCAGCAGGCAGCCACGAGCGTAGGGACAACCACGAAGCGAGGAGACCGCGGATGGGCGGATGGGACGACACATTCACCGGCCCCCGGCCCTGCGCGGCCATCGTCAGCCGGCTCACCTCGGCGGAAACATGATCGAGTCCGGCAGCGATTCGTTCCGGCTCACCCAGACCCGGCAGGGGTGAGGTCATCCCGAATTGCTGGTAACCGGCGCGTATTCCAAGTGCGCGGTATTCCTCGTGTGGGGCTTGTTGCTGTGCTCTCCCGGAGACCGGGCATCCCGCGAGGATGAGGGCGCATATGGCTTCCAACTACCCTTTTTTTAAAGGGGCTTGAATGTATGCTCGGCTGCGGCCTCTCACCGGGAGGGACCAAAGCAGGGGGAGAACTGTGTCAGAGATTTCCCGGCGGACCATGCTGGGCGCCGCCACCGGCACGGCCACAGCGGCAGCGCTTCTCACCGCGGCAGGGACAGCGCGGGCAGCCGCCACCGTGGACGACGAGAGCGAAGACACCCGGCAGGCCACGAACCAGGAGACCGATACGCCCATGGCCGTCACTACCGAAGAGCAGAAGTACGAAGCCTATGTGGCCAGCAGCGACGAATGGCTGACCCACGCCATCTTCGACGCCCACTCCGATAGCGGCGACATGTGGGCCTTCGTCGACGCGGCCCTGGCCCGCCTGCGACAGAGGTACCCGACCATGACATTCACCGGGAACGTTCGGCGGTACGACCAGGTGATCACTGACATCGCACACCCGTAGGGGCTCGCTTCCTGAACGGGCACTACGCGAGCCGGATCGAACCCGGCAGTGCCGTAACGACTGCTGGGCGTGCTGGACCCGACAGCCGGCCGACGGCTGTGGCGCCGGCGCTCTGGGGACCGAATCCGCCTGATGCGGTCGGTCTCTCATCGCCGGACGGTTCCACCTGCCGGTTTCAACTGCCGGTTCCACCGGTCCACCTGGTCAACCCCGATTTCCCCGCGGATTGCCGGTACCCGGTAGGTATGCGAAGCGAGTGGTACTCGCTTGTCATGGACGCCCGATAGACGCGCTCTGTGATCAGCAGTCTCGGCCCGCGCCCCGCGTCTGGTTGGATTGTTGGCTGGTTGGCTTGTTGGCTTGTGTCTGCGGGCGGAACCCCCTGAGGGCACCGGTGAGGCTGCGGATAGGCACGGCCGCAGAAGAGTAGCCACTTACTGATCCTTTCAGAGTGAGGTTCGCAGGCGGCGGAGAGATATCAGACTGCAGGCCAATTCGACGGTCGCAGCCGTGAGAGTGCCCTCGGCGATCTCGTATGCCAGACAGTGTTTGTCCCCTCAGCTGAGGGATTCGGGCCAAGTGGCCCGGTTCCGCCCGCTGCTCGCTCGGGTGTCCGGGAACTACCCCGGGATTGTCCTTGATCGGTAACGGACGCATCCTGTGGCCGTCGTTCCTCGTCCTGTCAGGTGGTTGCGAGGTGACCAGGGAAATCGGCGAGGAACTGCGGGAAAGCGGGGCGGACATGGCGCGGCACGGTGGCGGGCGGGGCTGGTATGGCAAGGTGCTCGGCGCGGCGCTCGGGGTGACGTTGCTCGCCTGCGGTGCCTCTGTGTGGACCGCGCAGGCCGGTGCCGTGGACGGCTCGTCGCCGAAGGCGACCGCGTCGGCCACGCCGGGCGATGACGTCAAGGCGGTCGCGGTGACCATCGCGCACGCCTCGGACAAGGGGGCGCGCGGCGTCAACATCACCATCGACGACGGCCCCGACCCCGTATGGACCCCTCAAGTGCTGGACGTGTTGCGGGAGTACGGGGTGAAGGCCACGTTCTGCATGGTGGGGACGCAGGCGCAGGCCTACCCGGATCTCGTGAAGCAGGTGGTCGCAGAGGGGCACCGACTGTGCGACCACTCGGTGTCGCACGACACCACCATGGACAAGAAGTCCGAGGCCTACCAGTCGCAGCAGATACTCGACGCCGAACGCATGATCACCGAGGCGTCCGGGGGCGTACGACCGATGTACTACCGGGCGCCCGGCGGCGCCTTCACCCCGTACAGCCGCACGCTCGCCGCCTCCCGCGGCATGCGCCCGCTGGGCTGGAACGTGGACACCAAGGACTTCGAGCGGCCGGGTACGGACGCCATCATCGCCACGGTCGAGCGGGAGCTGCCGAGCGGGCCGACGCTCCTCTTCCACGACGCGGGAGGCGACCGCTCCCAGACCGTCGAGGCCCTGCGCCGGATCCTGCCCCAACTCAAGGAACAGGGTTACTCCTTCGGCTTCCCGGTGCGCTGAGCCCCGGCGTCGGTCGCACTCGGCTCTGCGACAACCGCTGACGGCGCAGAGCCCGGCGCCATTGCGCATGATGGGGCGGAAACCGTCGTTGCTTCAGAATGGTGCGATGGATCATCAGTTCGTTGGCATCACGGAGTTGACCGGCGTTCCCCGTGTGGCGGTCGTCATCGACGTCATGCGCGCCTTCACTGTGGCCGCCTGGGCCTTCTCGCGTGGTGTCGAGAGGATCGCGCTGGCCTCGACGGAGAGTGAGGCACTTGCTTTGAAGGAAAGCCACTCGGGTTGGCTGGCGCTGAAGGACGGAGCGCCGGCAGCGGGCTTCGACGCGGTGAACTCACCTGGCTTGCTCAGGTCACGCGATTTCGCCGGTCGCACGCTGGTGCAGAAGACGACGGCCGGAACCGTGGGCGCACTGGCCGTCGCGGACGCGCCGCTGGTCCTGTGCGCGAGCTTCGTGGTGGCCGGCCCGACCGCGCGGTTTTTGCAGGCCAAGGATTCCGGTCCCGTGACGTTCGTTGTCACCGGCGAGGGAGGCCAGGCCGATGAGGATCTGGCCTGCGCCGAATACATTGGTGAATGTCTGGTCGGAGGCGATGTCGACGCGGCCCCGTATCTCCACCGCGCGAGGACCTCTCGTGCCGCGGCGGACCTCGCCGGTGGGCTGCGGAGCGGATACCACCCGGACGATGTCGATCTCTGCCTGGAAATCGACAGGTTCCCCTTTGCGATGGTGGCTCGCAAGGAAGAGTCTCTGACGGTGCTCCGCCCTGTTGCGGTGCCTGACGCCCCGTCCGGTCTCCGCTGAGCCAGGACCGCGCACCACAAGCCACGCCGGGCAGTTCGGCGTCCGGGGATGCCCGACGTCCGCCTCTGGTCATCCGTCCTTCGGTCGGTCGAACGTCTCCACTGGTGAGCGGAAAACGCCCGGTGGCGACAGTGCGGGGTTGATGAGGGCGACAAGGTCGGGGCGAGCGGACTTGGACGGGGTGCCGTCATCGTTGAGGCTGCCCGGGTTGTCTTTCCATGCAATCAGGTGGATCACGACCCGGTGTCGGACCGCGGGCAGGGCGAACTCCGCTGTTTCAGGCCATGCTTCGGCGCCCACCGCCTCGATGCCGCTGAGCCACACCTGCACCTGCACCTGCCCTGACGAGTGGAGCAGGTGGGCGTCCGAGGCAACCAGGCAGTACCTGCCTTCCCGCTCCGTCAGTTCGGCGGGCTGACAGTTCGGCGGGCCGACCGACGACACCTGTGCGGGCCCGGGCTCCGAAGGCTCCGTCACTGCGAATGTTGACGGGGGTCCCGTCCCACCGAAGTTCGATCAGTCTCAACGAAGTTTGACCGGCCCTGTGGGGTCACGCGACTGGTCCGGTCACAACCCGGAGATCCCGGCTCGCCGCGCATACAGTTCGGAGCGGACAAGTTCGAGGAGACGGCCCGTCCAGTTGCGGCCCCGGCCGGCGTTGTCACCCCAGAACGCCGAGTGCATGTCGTCGTAGACCACGGTGGCGTCGTCTGTCGCCAGGAGGATCTCGGCCAGCTCGGGATGCTGGTCGTACTTGGCGCGCAACAGACTGGTCATGACGGCGGCGCGGACGTCCTCCCAGCCTTCGCGGCGCGATGCCCCGACCGCGAGCTTGCGTGCTGCGGCAGAGGTGTCCGCCGTCGCGACCGCGGCGCGGACCTCTGACTGAGCGACCGACAGGGCCCAGTAGGCGTGAGCGACGGAGGGGTAGCTGACCTCTCCTACGGTGATCGGGGCGGGGTAGTCGTTGCGCAGACCGAGCCGGCCGGGGTCGGCCACCGGCTTGTTCGGATACGAGTGGTAGAGTTGGACCGCCGGAGCGTGCGGAGTCGCCGGTCCGTCCGCTGGGACACGCGTGAGCTGCTCGGCCCTCCAGTGGGCTCGCTCCTCGAAGTATGCGAGGGCGCTGTCGTAGGCCTCCTGTGTGACCGGCGGGTCAGTCGGCAGGTAGGTCTGGCCTCCGGGCCCTGCCACCAGCACCCGCAGTGGCCCGTCCTTTCTGTCCATGTCGCCCAGCGCGTAGCGGCGCCGCGAGACCGGGATGGCCAGGAACGCGGTGCCTACCGCGGTCCGGTTCTCCTCTGTCCGATCGACGAGGAAGGCATCGACGGTGGCCAGGCAACGGCCGGTTGAGTCAGGCCGCCCGTTCAGCTGGTCGATGGTGTCGCGGACTTCGGCAACCAGCAGGTCAGGGGTGAGCCAGTTCCGGGGCTCGCTGAACTTCCAGGCCGCCAGATCGTGCGCGGATGCGGCAGCGCCTTCCGGGAGGCTGGTGGCCACCCAGCCGGTCCGGAGCTTCTCCTCGAACTCCTCGACGGTGACCAGGCCCCAGCAGTCGATGAGGCCGTCGGCATAGATGAAGAGGTCGGTGAGGAAGTAGCAGCCGCCGTTGTGGATGAAGGCGTGCCGCCAGGTTCCGGGTATGCGGACGCCGTCTGCGGTGCGATGGGTGATCCGGTTGCCGATCATCCCGTGATTGTGTCGCAGGGGCCGCCGACGAGACCTTGATTTTCCTCCGGGTCGGCGCCGGAATGGTCCACGCCGACCGGGACGGGCCCCACGGGCCGTCCCACCCGTCGCCCGGCACCTCAAGGCACCTCAAGGCACCTCAAGGCACCTCAAGGCACCTCAAGGCACCACTGAGACGCGACTACGGGGACGAACGCACCGGTACGGCTATGTCGTTGAACGTCCTCGTCCTCGTCCTAGTCCTAGTCCTAGTCCTCGTCCTCGTCCTCGTCCTCGTCCTCACCAAATGGGCGGTCCCAGGTGTCGTAATCGACGATGCCCGTGAAGGGTCGAGGGTCCCAGAGGGCGAGCATTTCGGCGTCGGTCGCCACCGTGGACACGGTCTCGGCAGGGTGCGGAGAAGCAGTCGTCCGGGAATCCTGGCATGCGCGAAGTCCGCGCTCCTGCCTCGCTTCGGGGGCGACACGACGCCGTTTCCTATGCCTGGCCGGGAGTGTCGAGGAAGCGATGCAGTACGGCGGCCTCCGCGCGGAGGCGTGCGGCGTGGTCGGCGTGTGCGGGGGCGGTGAGTTGTGCTGAGACCTCCAGTCGTTCGGCGGCCTCGGCGCGTACGACGGCCACCACATCGCTCTCGCTCAGCTCACGCCGCGCCGCTTCGGTGGTGCCGACTCCGACCGGCGACTGTTCAAGGGCCAAGCCACGGAGCTCGGCTTCGCCCACGGGCACGGCCTCGGCGTTGTCCAGCGCGGCAAGTGTTGCGCGCAGGGCGCTGACCGCGGCCTTGTCACGGGCGCGCATCGCTTCCGGCAATGCTTGACGCATACGAAGACGTAGAGACATGCCGGTGACCTTATGGGGGCCGCCCCTGGACCCACAACGCCCATCGGCCACACGCCACCCGGTCCCGAAGCACCCCGTCCCGAGTCCACCCGGTCCCGGTCCCGGGGCCCCCGGCGGTGCTTGTGCGAGATCCCGGCCCGGCTCGTCCAGCGCGATGCGATGCTGTCGGGCTCTCGAACAGGACGCGCGCGGGGAGGCCGAGCCCGGTGAGCAGATTGAGGCGCGTGCGGACCTGGATGACCGCCAATGAGTCGAAGCCGAGGTCGGTGAACGGCCTGTCGTCGGGGAAGGCGGCCGGGTCCGGTTCGCCGAGTGCGGCGGCGAGTTCGGCGCGCAGGAGTTCGTACAGCTCCGGTTTGGACATCCGTGCGGGCCAGCTCTGCCCGGGCCGCAGGCAGGTTGCGGTCGGCCGCCGTCGGCGTACCGGTGAGCGCGTTCGACGGAGGCGTGCTGGTGCCGGTCCTGTTCGACCCGGCGGCGACAGCCCCGCCCCGATCGTCGGCGGCCTCGTGCGGCGGCCACACCCAGTCCCGCGGCGAGCAGCCCGCTGCCGGAAAGCAGTTCCCCGTACGTCAGGGTGCGGCGACTGTCGGTGAAAGCGGGCCGGTCGGCCGGATGACCGGACAACGACGTCACCAGGGGTCGTAGCAGCTCGTCCCGAACTGGTGTCACTGCACAACCTTCCGGAATCCGGCGCGGACGGGCATGGTCTGACAATGAAAGCGATCAGTCAAATACCGCCCGAAGCGCGGGAGTTGGCACCCAAGGAACCGGAACCGCTCGGACCGGACTCGCTGACCTGGAAGTATCTCGGCGACTGGCGCGGCCTTCTCACCGCGCTGTGGGCCGGGTCGATGCAGAACATGCATCCCGGTCTGGGCGCGGGCGTCGAGCAGCATTCGCGGTTCTTCGAGGAACGCTGGCAGCGGCTGTTGCGCTCGCTCTATCCCATCAGCGGAGTCGTCTACGACGGTCCGTGCGCCCGCCGGACCGCGCTCGAAGTACGCGGCTACCACGACCGGATCAAGGGCGTCGACGCCCAGGGCCGTCGCTACCACGCGCTGGATCCCGACACCTACTACTGGGCGCACTCCACGTTCTTCGTCAGCACGATCCTGATCGCGGAGCACTTCACGGGCGGCATCGGAGAGACGGAGAAGCGCCGGCTGTTCGACGAGCATGTGCAGTGGTACCGGATGTACGGCATGAGCATGCGGCCGGTGCCGGAGAGCTGGGAGGACTTCCAGCGCTACTGGAAATACATGTGCGTGGAGGTGCTGGAGGACAACAGGGCCACCCGGGAGGTGCTCGACATCGCCGGGATCGCGAGGCCGCCGTTCCTGCCGTGGCTGCCGAATGCCCTCTGGCGTCCGGTCGGCGCGCTGATCGGGCGGACCTTTCTCTGGTTCACCATCGGGCTGTACGACCGGGAGGTCCGCGACCTGCTCGGCTTCACCTGGGCGGAGCGCGACGCCCGGCGGCACCGCAGGACCTGCCGGCTGATCAGCACCGTCTTCAAGCTCGTCCCGCACGACCGCCGCTACCATCCGCGGGCCCGGGGGGGTTGGCGCCGCGCCCGCGGCGAACTCGCGCCGAACGCCGAGCCGGTCGAGACACCACGCCGGAACCTCCCACCGCTGTCCGAACGCGGAAAGCCGGAGCACTACGCGCCGGATCTCCCCTAGCTGCGGGCGATGGCGTGGTCACGGCACGGACTTGCGTGTCGCCGAACAGACTTGTCTGATCACCGCACGGACTTGCCCGTCAGCCCACGGACTCACCTGATCACCCCACAGACCTGCCCGTCAGCCCACGGAC
>NZ_JBHXMF010000009.1:0-13059 GCF_042721055.1 Streptomyces sp. NPDC058470 | reverse complement strand
CGGACTCACCTGATCACCCCACAGACCTGCCCGTCAGCCCACGGACTCACCTGATCACCGCACGGACCTGCCCGTCAGCCCACGGACTTACCTGATCACCGCACGGACTTCACCCGCAGGACAGCAAGCCCACCCAGGAGGCCGAGCACGGCCGCGGTCGGGAAGATCAGCGCGTACGAGTCGGTGCTCACCACGATCGCGCCGGCCACCGCGGGAGCCAGGATCTGCGGAGCGGTGGAGGCGAAGTTGACGACACCCAGATCCTGGGCGTAGGAGGCGGACCGGGGCAGGACCTGGGTGATGAGCGCGGTGTCGACGGCCTCGAAGCAGCCGAAGGCCAGTGAGCCGAGGGCCGTCATGAGTAGGTATCCGGTGACGGTCGGGCTGATGAGCGGGATCAGCATCGCGCCGCCCAGCGCTGTGGCCGCACAGGCCACGAAGACCTTGCGGCGCCCGATCCGGTCGGACACGATGCCCGCCGGGACGACCGAAAGACAGATGCAGAGGGCCGCGACACCGGCCACGACGGGGACGACGTCGACCGCGTCGTCCCCCAGTCCTATGTAGTCGTCGAGCAGGTAGAGGCCGTAGGCCTGTACGAGGAAGAAGCCGGTGTAGGTGAGGGTGCGGCCGGCGAAGGCCCACCAGAAGTCCGGGTGTTCCTTCGGGGAGACGAGGAAGGACCGCCACCCCCGCGTCCGCGTCGGACCGGGCCGGACACGGGCCCCGGACCGGTTGTCGGGGTCGGGTGCGATGAACAGCCGCGTTCCGGCGAGAGCCACCGGTATCAGGCCGAGGACGAGGTAGGCGACGCCGTAGTCGGCCGAGATCACCGAGCCGAGCACGGTTCCGCCGACGGAACCGAGCATCATGCCGAGACTGAGGGCGGAACTGAACCGGCCTCGTCGTTCGACCGGCACCCGGTCGGGCAGCACTGCGGCCAGCGGCCCCTGCGCGGCGCTCAGCACGAACTCCGAGGCGACGTACAGGACGGCGAGCGTGGCCAGCGACCCTGCCCCGCCCATCCCCCACAGGAACGGAACGGCAAGGACGCTGCCGCCCACGATGAAGGGCGTACGACTCCCCGAGCGGGTGCGCGTCCGGTCGGACAGCGCACCGGCGAGCGGCTGCGCCACCATGGCGGCGGCCGCGCCGAGAAGCGTGAACAGGCTCAGGACTCCGGCCTTGCGGTCGTCGCCCACGAGGTCCTGGACCTGGAGTGCGAGCAGCACGCCCGGCACCGCGCCGTACACGACGGAGATGCCGAACTGGGAGGTGCTGATGGACACCATCAGGCGAAAAGGCGCTGTATCGGTACGCGAACTGTCCGCGGACGCGCTACGCACCTGCGGGAGGGGAGAGGGCGAGGCAGGCAAGGCGTCTCCAACGAAGTCGAGGGATACGGCGCGGGAGGCGTGCTGTCGAGGTGCGGGGCCGTGCACTCTCGCCGGTACGCATCGACGCCGTCGCCGGATCCTGTACCTGCACGTTCAGGTCTGAATTTCGACTACAGCGTATCCATAATGAATCAGGCAGGTAAATGGGCGCGTAGGCACCACTTCTGCAAGCCCGCGGCACCCGCCTGCCTCCCCGGGCACAACGCGAAGGGCCCCACCGCGAACGGTGGGGCCCTTCAACGTTCTCCGACCAACCAGGTCAGGTCCTGGACGACAACCAGGCGACTACTCCCAGCCGATAACCTTGAAGTCCTTGTCGACGAAGATGTGGTGCGGCCAGTTGACGCCGACGTTGTGGACCTCGTACTCGCCGCCGCTCAGTTCCACCACGCGGTTGGTGACGCCTCCGGGAACGACGGCCTGCGCGGCCTTCACCGCCTTGTCGGCCACGGTCCCGGCGAGGATCGTCCCCTCACCCTCGGTGTAGTCCGGGATCTGACCGACCGACTTCTCCTCTGACGGCGCCCCCTGCTCGAAGGGGACCACCCCTGCCGCCGCGGCGGCCGCGACTCCGCCGTCGCCGTTGGGCTGCACGATGACCTGCGTGGCGTCGATGGTCGCGCTGTCGACCGTCCCCAGGACGAGGACGCTCGCGCCCTCCTTCACGGCCTTCGCCGTGGTGGGGGCGATTCCCTTCTTGTAGCTCGTGGTGGACGTCACGTCGACGGTCACCACCACTCCGGTCGCCGTCGAGAAGGTGAAGCCCGTGGTGGACTTGGTGTCGACGATGCCGGTCGCGCCTCCCTCGGAGGGATCAGCCACGGGGCCTCCGGTGGGCGTGGCCGTGACATCCAGGGGCGTCACGGAAGCCGCCGAGGCGGACGTGCCGCCGGCGAGTCCGGCCACCGCGCAGGTCAGTCCGGCGGCCACGATCAGTCCACCGGTCTTCTTCGACAGCAACCGCCGTGCGTGCGACCGACGGGTTTTCACGGCCAGGGCCGCCGGGGCGGGTTCGGCGGACGACTGGCTGGTGGGGTCGTAGTCGTTCATGACGACACTCCTCATCGCTTGTGGGGGGCAACTGCACTGAGACTGCTCGCCGTTCACATGAGGAGGCTGTGGGTGCCCTTAAGAACTCCTTGCAATGGTCAGCGACATCGTCACCCACTCGTTCCTCAGATTTAACGCACGACGTCTTGGCACCCACGATCTACGCGCGTAACTTGAGCCGACTCCCCACACCAGCCACTCCATGTGCCGCCCGCCGGTGGCGCGTTGCCGTTCGTGACGTACGAGGAGACAGTCGGCGTGCCCAGAACTCCACACAGCAGACCCCGTTGGCGCCATCTCGCCTACCCCCTCCTCTCGACCGGAGTGGCCGGGGCGTTCGTTCTGACCGCGGTGCCCGCGGCCTCCGCGGTGCCTTCCACCGGCGCGCTGATCACCGAGGTGTACGGCGGCGGGGGCAACTCGGGTGCGACGCTCACCCGGGACTTCGTCGAGCTCGGCAACGCCGGTTCGGCGTCGCAGGACCTGTCGGGCTACAGCGTGCAGTACCTGCCCGGTACGCCGTCCGCGTCCTCCCAGTGGGGAGTGACCGCGCTCACCGGCTCCGTCGCACCCGGCAAACGCTTCCTGATAGCCGAGTCCGCGGGCACCGGCGGGACGACGGCGCTGCCCACCCCGGACGCGACCGGCACGCTCGCGATGAGCGCGACCGCCGGCACGATCGCCCTGGTCTCCGGGACCACGGCGCTCACCTGCAAGACCGCCGCGGACTGCGCGGCCGACAGCCGGGTCGTCGACCTGGTGGGCTACGGCACGGCGGTCGTCCGGGAGGGCGGCGGCCCGGTGACCGGCGCCTCCAACACCGCCTCCGTCGCACGGGCCGCGTCCCTGGCGGACACCGACGACAACGCCGCCGACCTCACCGCGGGCGCGCCCACTCCGTTCAACTCGGCCGGTGAGACGGCCGGTTCCGGCGGCGACGACGGTGGCGGTGACGACGGCTCGACCGAGCCCGGCACCGTCCGGGTCCACGACATCCAGGGGACCACCCGGCTGTCCCCGCTCGCCGCGCAGACCGTCACCCGCGTACCGGGCGTCGTCACCGGGGTACGTACGACGGGCTCGAAGGGATACTGGCTGCAGGACCCGGGGCCCGACACCGACGCCCGCACCAGCGAGGGCGTCTTCGTATACACCGGCTCGGCCACTCCGGCGGTGAAGGTCGGCGACAGCGTGCTGGCGAGCGGCAAGGTCAGCGAGTACTACCCGAGCAGCACCAGCCAGTCGGTCACCGAGATCACCGCGCCCACCACCAAGGTGCTCTCCAGCGACAACCCGCTGCCCGCGGCCGTCACCCTGGACGCCACCACCGTCCCCGACGCCTACACGCCCACCGCCGCGGGCGGCAGCATCGACTCACTCGCCCTCGAACCGGCCACGTACGCACTGGACTTCTACGAGTCGCTGGAAGGCGAGCGCGTCGCGGCCACCGACACCCGCGTGGTCGGTGCGACGACCGCGTACGACGAGGTGTGGGTGACGGTGAAGCCGGGCGAGAGCGCGACCCCGCGCGGCGGCACGCTGTACTCCTCGTACGACCAGCCCAACACCGGCCGTATCAAGGTGATGTCGATCGACGACACCGCCACCTTCCCCGTGGCGAACGTCGGTGACGTGCTCTCGGGCACCACGGCCGGCCCGCTCGACTACTCCACGTACGGCGGCTACAACCTCCAGGCCACCCAGCTCGGCACGCTCACCGCGAAGGGTCTCAAGCCCGAGACCACGCGGAAGCAGAAGAGCACGGAGCTGGCGGTCGCCACGTACAACGTGGAGAACCTGGACGCGCTCGACGAGCAGGCGAAGTTCGACCGGCTGGCCGGCGGTGTCGCGGTCAGTCTCAACTCCCCCGACATCGTCGCCCTGGAGGAGATCCAGGACGACAACGGCGCCACCAACAACGGCACCGTCACCAGCGAGGCGACGCTGACCCGGTTCACCGACGCGATCGTCGCGGCGGGCGGCCCCCGGTACTCCTGGCGCTATGTCACGCCGGAGAACAACCAGGACGGCGGCGAGCCCGGCGGCAACATCCGCCAGGTCTTCCTCTTCAACGCCAAGCGGGTCTCCTTCACCGACCGCCCCGGCGGCGACGCCACCACCGCGACCGACGTGGTGAAGACCCGCAAGGGCGCGCAGCTCACCTACTCGCCGGGCCGGATCGACCCCGCGAGCGACGCGTGGGACGCGAGCCGCAAGCCGCTGGTGGGCGAGTTCACCTTCCGGGGCGAGCAGGTCTTCGTGATCGCCAACCACTTCCTCTCCAAGGGCGGCGACGAGCCGCTGCACGGCAGCGACCAGCCGCCCGCCCGCAGCTCGGAGACGCAGCGCAACGCCCAGGCCGCCGAGGTCAACACCTTCGTCAAGAGCCTGCTCGCCGCCGACCGGAGCGCCAAGGTGGTGGTGCTGGGTGACCTGAACGACTACGAGTTCTCGCAGACCGTGACCACGCTCACCGCCGGACGGGTGCTCACCCCGCTGATCAAGACGCTGCCCAAGGCACAGCGCTACACCTACGTGTACGACGGCAACTCGCAGACCCTGGACCACATCCTGACCAGCCCGGCCGTCACCGCCTTCGACTACGACATCGTGCACATCAACGCCGAGTTCGCCGACCAGGCGAGCGACCACGACCCGCAGATCGTCCGGATCGACATCAGCAGGTGCGGACAGCGGTAACCCGTTCCCGTACCGAGTGTTTCGCGTGCTCAGAAATCTCTCGCCGTGCCGTCCCCGTCGTCCGGGGGCGGGAGGCGGAGTGGCAGTTTCACAGCGGGCGCGTAGTATTCACCCTTTGAGGTGGGCAGGGAGCCCCCGGGGTGGCTCCGGGGGCGCCCGCGGGGAGCCCGCTGGGAACCAACGGGGGAATTGCACGCATGCGCGTCACCTTTCTGATCCACAACGGCTACGGCGTCGGCGGCACCATTCGCACCACGTGCAACCTCTCGGGCGCGCTCGCCGAGTTGGGGCACGACGTGGAGGTGGTGTCGGTATTCCGCCACCTCAGGACTCCCCGCTTCACCTACGACAAACGCGTACGCCTGCGTCATCTCGTCGACTCCGACAAGAAGAGCGCCGACTACGAAGGCGGACTCCCCGAATTCGCGCTCCCTTCCGCCGACTTCCCGCGCGGCGATCACCGGTACCCCGAGTACAACGCGCTGACGGACCGGCGCATCGCCGAGTTCCTGGCCGACCTGGACACCGACGTCGTCGTCGGCACCCGCCCCGGACTCAACGTGCAGATTGCCCGCCAGGCCCCGGCCACCGTCATCAGAGTCGGCCAGGAACACCTCTCCCTCGAAGCCCACAAGCAGCGGCTCAAACTCACTCTGCGCCGCGACTACCGCCGGCTCGACGCGGTCACCACCACCACCCGCGCCGACGCCGAGGCGTACCGCCGACAGATGTGGCTCCCGGGCGTACGGGTGACCGCACTGCCCAACAGCGTCCCCGATCCGGGCCTCGCCCCCGCCGACTGCTCCGCCCCGCAGATCGTCGCGGTCGGCCGGACCGCCCCGGTGAAGCGCTACCCGGACCTGATCAGGGCCTTCGCCCAGGTCGCGGAGCGGCGCCCCGACTGGGGACTGCGGATCTGCGGGGTCGGACCGCAGGACCGCGAACTGAAGTCACTGGTGGGGGAGTTGGGGCTCGCCGACAAAGTCACCTTCCTGGGCAACGTCACCCCCGTCGAACCCGTGATGGCCAAGGCGTCGATCCTGGTGATGTCCTCGCGGATGGAGTCCTTCGGGATGTCCCTCGTCGAGGCCATGCGAGTCGGCCTGCCCGTGGTGAGCACCGACTGCCCGCACGGCCCCCGCGAGATCATCACCCACGGCGTGGACGGCCTGCTGGTGCCGCCGGGCGACATCGACGCCCTGGCCGGCGCACTCCTGGAGCTGATCGACGACGAGCCCCGGCGTCGGCGGATGGGCCGGGCGGGGCTGCTGAAGGGCGCACGCTACGACCCCGAGCCGATCGCCGAACAGTGCGCGGCCCTCTTCCAGGAACTCCTGGACGCACGCGGCACCGGCCCCACCGCCCCTCCCCAGCCCGCCACCGTCCTCCTGCGTGCCACCGCACACACCGCCGCGGAACTCGCGGGCGTGACCGCCACCCGGGCGCGCCGAGTGCCGGGCGCCCTGAAGCGACGACTGAGCGCCCGCCTGGGAAGGCCGGCCAGGGCTCAGTAGACCGTGCCCGCCCCTTCAAGAACCTCGTTGGTGACTCAAAGGATCACTCTTACCGGCGTGCGATAGGTTCCCCGCCATGACCGACCCCCGACCCCTCGCCTGGCCACCCGCACCGATCAGGACCGAGCGGCTCGTACTCCGCGAGTCCGAGGCCCGGGACCGTGCGGCGGTCATCGAACTACTCACCTCGCCGGAGGTGAACGCCTACCTCGGTGGTCCTCGACCGCGCGCCGAGCTCGAACGCACGGTGCCCGAAGTACCCGGGCGGCGCCCCGGCTTCTTCATGGTCGAGCTCGACGGAACGACGATCGGCACGATCCAGCTCGACCCGCACGCCCCCGAGCCTCCGGGCAACCACCGTCTGAAGGCCGGGGAGACCCATCTCGGCTACTTGTTCCTGCCACAGGTGTGGGGACGCGGATACGCCACCGAGGCGTGCACAGCGGCCCTCGACTGGTTCGCCGCCGCCCTTCCCGGCGAACCGGTGGTGCTCTACACCCAGACCGCCAACGTCCACTCGATGCACCTCGCGGCGAAGCTGGGCTTCACCGAGCTGGAGAGATTCGAGGCGTACGACGCCGAGCAGTGGTTCGGCGTACGGTCCCCGGCCACGCAGCCCGGTTGAGCCAAGTCGCGTCGGGACAGCACACCTAGCCGATCGTCACCGTCTTCTCCACCGTGACCTGGTCGATGTCCGACGTCCGCACCGTTGCCTTCATCGTCCAGGTGCCGGCCAGCGGGAGAGTGAGGCCGTCGGTGGCCCAGTAGCCGCCCTTGTCCGTGAGCTGGGCGTCGATCGGGCCGACGTCCTGCTTCGGCAGGGTGAACGTCAGACGCAGTTCGGGGACGGTCGCGAGACCGCCGTCGGGACCGTAGACCACGGCCTGGACGGAGTTCTCGCCCACCCGGCCGGGCGCCAGGTCGATCTGGACCTTGCCGCGCCCGCCGGGGGTACCGACGTCGAAGGGGATCAGTGTCGTCGAGCCGGTGGGCTGGTCGGCGGCCACGGTCGCGGCCGCCGTCTCGGTGGCAGCCCGCCCCGGCTGGGTACCGGTCAGAACAGTGGTGATCACCAGCACGACGATCCCGACGGTGACCTCGGCAAGCACGGAACGCCGCAGCGCCCGCCGGTACGCATCGGGCTCACCCCCCGTCCCACCGCTTTGTACGTCGTCGCGGGACGAGTCATCCCGTACGTCCGCGGAGCCACCCGGAGCCCCCACCACCTCCGGCACCCGCTCCACCGCAGACACGGACACGGCCACCGGCTCCGGACCCGCCAGCCGCCTCGTCCAGCGCTGCGAGTACCCCGCCCCCGCCAGCAGAAGCAGCACCGCGCACAGCTTGACGAGGAGGATGCGGCCGTACGACGTCGAGGTCAGGGCGTCCCAGGAGCCGAGGCCGCGCCAGGACTGGTAGACGCCGGTGATGGTGAGGACGGCGACCGAGGTGAGGGCGAGCCGGGAGAAGCGGGTGACGACGGCCGCGGGGACCGGTTCGGCGGGGCGGTGGAGCGCGACGAGCAGGGCGGTCAGGCCACCGAGCCAGACGGACATGGCGAGCAGGTGCAGTACGGAGGAGACCATCGCCACCGGGACCTGGATCCCGGCGGACGCATGCTCGGCGGCGGCCCAGGTGACCGCGAGGCCGAGGGCGAGCAGCCCGCCCAGTGCCCACACGGCCCGCCCCCGCTGCCGTACTCGTACGGGATAGAAGGCCACCGCCCCCAGCAGCACAAGGCGGGCCACCAGCGCCACCCCGGGCCTGCTCGTCAGCGTGTCGCGCAGTACCGCCGGGTCGAAGGCCGCCCCGAGTCCGCTGCCCCGCTCGTACGGGCCGCGCAGGAGCACCAGGGCGAGGGTGGACACGAACAGGGTCCACCAGCCGCCCAGCAGCAGACGGCGCACACTGCCCGGGAACCCGCAGGCCAGCACGGAGACGGCGGCGCCGATGAGCACGGCGAGGCCGCCGTAGGCGACGTAGCGGGTGATGTCGTAGAGGTTGCTCGCGACGGTGTCCTCGGTGGAGGCGGTGGGCAGGACGGCGGCGGTCGCGGTGGCTTTGCCGATGGAGAAGGTGAAGGCGCCGGAGACCGGGTGGCTGTCCGCCGAGACGACCCGCCAGGCCACGGTGAAGGTGCCGGTGCCCATGTCGTCCGGGAGGCTCACCAGGGCGGTGTTGGAGCGGTCGCCCGCGTGCGTGGGCTTGCCCGTGTGGACGCGGGCGTTGTCCGGGGTGATCACGCGGAAGGAGTCGTCGAGGAGGCCGACGGACTCGGTGAACGTCAGCGTGATCTGGGTGGGGGCCTCCTTCATCACGCTGCCGTCCTGCGGATCGGTGCCCTTCAGCGCGGCGTGCGCGGACGCGCCGCCCACCCCGCCGAAGAGCACCAGGACCAGCACGGAGCCCAGCAGCGCCAGCCCCCGGACGATGTACCGCCGCGCTCGCTGTCCGCTCACGTACCGTCTCCGTATCCGCATGTCCTCGCCGCGACCCGCATTCCCCCGGTCTCGGATACGTACGGACGATAGCGGCGTCCTGCTCACCCCCGCGGCGGGAACCCTCCCAAGGACACTCGCCCCCTAGGCCGCCCCTAGGTCCTGTCCGCGAGAGCCCTCTCCCGTGTGAGGAAGGCGAGCCGGGCCGGCTTCTCGGGGAGATGGACCTCGGGCAGGTCGATCTCCGGCAGCACGATCTCCGGCCCCGGGACGAACCCCTGCCTGGTCAGCCGGGAGATCGCCTTCGTGTTGCGCGCGTCGGGCTCGACCACGACCCGCTGCCGGTCGAGACCGATCAGCGCATACGTGGTGAACGCGGCCAGCAACGCCGCCGACCAGCCCGGTCGGCCGCCGCTGGGTCCCGCGGGCCCGATCAGCAGGTGGATCCCGATGTCCCCGTCCTGAACGTCGTAGCACTCGCTGACGCGGTCCGCGTGGGGCTCGTACGTCTGGAAGAGCGCGGCCGGTGCGCCGTCCTTGACCGCGAGGAAGGCGTGGTGGGTGTCGAGCGAGTCCAGATGAACGTAGATCTCCAGCACCTGCTCTCTGCCGAGCCCGTTCATGCCCCAGAACGCGGCCCGCTCCTCGCTCACCCAGCCGTGGATGACATCCAGGTCGGCGTGCGGGTCGACGGGCAGGATCCGGATGGTCCCGAAGCCGTCGACGAGCTCCTCGTGGACGGCTTCGCGGCCCCCGGCGTACGGCTCAGTCCGCATGGTTCTCCTTGGTCAGTACATTCCAGTCGGTGGTCACTCGGACCAGATCTCCCTTGACCCACAAGGGGAGTTGGTCACGGTGGTGGACGGCCCCCGGGACACCGTCGGCGCCGAGCGGCACCACCCAGAGGCTCTGGTCCCGGTCGGCGAGATCCCATACGTAACGGGCGGCCGGACCGCGCACGCTCAGATCGGTGAGCCCCGGCACCGCCGAGGTGCACAGCACACAGTCGTGGTCGCCGGAGAGTCCCGGTTCGTCGTACGACGTGACAGCGACCGCGCGCCAGGGGGCGAGCCGGTGAGTCTCGCCCCAGGTGTGCGGGGTCCAGTCGGCGGCCACGTCCTCGACAGCCGCACACACCACCGCGGCGCGATCGATGCCGTACAACTCCTCGGCCCTCAGCAGGCTTTCGAGGGCGAAGGCGATGCGTGGAGTGAGGGCGAGCCAGGGAAGGAAGATCTCCGGGTACGGAGGCGGGTCGGCGAGCACGGCAAGCGCGGGGTGCGCCGCGAGCCGTCGTACGACCGCACTGCGGATCGCCGCGAACGCCGCGGCGCCGACACTCTCGGCGTCCATGTGCCGGTCCCAGCCGAGGAGTTGGTCCCGCAGGGCGACGGCCGACGGGCTCAACTCCTCACCGAGAGCCGCGAGATGGTCCAACAGCGCCCCGGCCGAGGCGAGATGAGTGTCCATGTGAAGGGCCGCCATGTCACCGGCGGCCCACTTCGCCTGTGAATGGAGAAGTTCCTGGATGCGCGTCGCACGATGGGGCGCGGCAAACTCGACCCCGAACGGAGTGGCGAGCCCCCGCTGATTGGCCATGACGGCGATCTCGGCACCGGCGGCGTGGGGCATCTCGTCATGCCGGCCCCGCCACTCCCGCCCCGGCTCCCACGCGTCCACGATCCGCGTCCGGTTGTCCGCACTCCGAACCGGAACCCGTCCCGCGACCCGATGCAGCAGCCCGCCCGTGGTGTCGGCGGCCTGGACGACATTCACGGGCTCGGCCCAGAGGTCGAACGCCCGGTCCACATCGGCGACCTGACGGGCTCGCAGAAGAGGAAGCAGCGCACTGAAACCGAGGTCCTCGGTGACGCGAGGCGGATAACGGAGACTGATGGACTCCTCCGCACCGGCTCCCCCGATGATGACCGGCCCCCGCTCCGTCTCGATCACCTCGACCTCGACGGACGAGCCTCCGGCCACCTCCACCCTCTCCACGTGCCGCGCCGCGGACCGCCAGGTGCCATCGGGACCAAGCGCCTCGACCGACGACGAACCGCCCTGCCGCAACCGCTCCCGGTAGAGATCCTGGTAGTCGGCCATCGCGTTGGTGATCGCCCAGGCGACGTGGCCCGTGTGACCGAAGTGGGCGATGCCCGGGACGCCCGGGACGGCGAGGCCGACGACGTCGAACTCGGGGCAGGCCAGGTGGATCTGCTGGTAGACGCCGGGGTCCTCGATGAAGCGATGCGGGTCGCCGCCGATGAGCGCGTGCCCGGTGACGGTCCGCACGCCGCTCACCAGCCACCCGTTGCTGCCGGAGGTACCGGGCCCGTCGGTGGCGAAGAGCTCCACGGCCTCCGCGCCGAGCCGCCGTACGACCTGCTCGCGCCACAGCTTGGCGGGAAACCCGGCAAAGAGGATGTGCGTGCCGAGCCAGACGCCGAGCGGGGTCCACGGCTCCCAGCGCCCCGGAACGAGCCCGGTCTCCGCGAACTCGACCGCCCGCCGACCACCCTCCACAAGCCCCTCATTGACCCCGTCCGCATACGACACGACCCACGCGGCGGTCTCGGGATCCCGTCTCTCCAGGGCGGCGAAACAGCGTCTGGCGGTGTCGTCGAGCCGGGCCTGCCGGGCGAACCGGTCCCAGGCGACGGCCTCGGCGCCGAGGAACCCGGCGGAGGTGCCCTGGAAGCGGTGCCGCTCGACCTCCAGCTGCCAGGCCCGGTCCACGGCGGTGACCCGGCCCTGGGCACGGGCGAGTTCGAGTGCGCTGTCGGCGCGCAGGTGAGGGATTCCCCAGGCGTCACGGTAGATCTCGACGGTCACGGTCCATCCCCACTCTTTTCAGGTTAGCCTAACCTAACCACCTTCGAGGAGAAATCGTACGTGGGGGGTGGAGACCGCATGGTTCCGGGGCACGGCTGGGAGGGTGCGGTCCTCAACTCCCTCCTGGACTCCATGAATTCCACCCCGGCCACCATCTGGTTCGAGACGGACCACGAACCCGAATCCCTCCCCCTCCGCCTCACCCCCACCCTCCACGACCTCCGCCCCCTCCCCCGCCGGGACAACGGGGCGCACCTGGTCGCCCAGGTAAAAGCGGGCCTTCCCGCGCCACTCGAGGCGGCGCACCCGAACCCGTACATCTGGATCGCCTGCGACACGACCACCACCCGTTCCCTGACGTCGTACGTCCGCAAGGAGCTGGCACTTCCCCGCCGGCGGGTGCACGCGCTGGGCTACTGGCGCGCGACCTGACGCCACACCCGCCATCATCGATCCATGGACGTCACCCTCCACCTGGCCCAGCAGCCCGAAGCCGACGAACTCCTCGGACGCAGCCCCCTGGCAGCCCTCGTCGGCATGCTCCTTGACCAGCAGGTTCCAATGGAATGGGCGTTCGCGGGCCCGTACACGATCGCCCAGCGCATGAACACGAACGACCTCGACGCCGACGAGATCGCCACGTACGACCCCGAGGCCTTCGCCGCCCTCCTCTCCACGAAGCCGGCCGTACACCGCTACCCCGGCTCCATGGCCAAGCGCATCCAGCAGCTGTGTCAGTACCTCGTCGAGCACTACGCCTCAGACGCGAGCGCCGTCTGGAACGACGTCACCACCGGCGACGAACTCCTCCGGCGCCTCAAGGAACTCCCCGGCTTCGGCCCCCAGAAGGCCCAGATCTTCCTGGCCCTCCTGGGCAAACAACTCAACATCCACCCCAAGGGCTGGCGCGAGGCCGCGGGCCCCTACGGCGACCCCCATTCCTTCCGCTCCGTAGCGGACATCACAGGACCCGACTCCCTCACAAAGGTCCGAGCCCACAAACAGGAAATGAAGGCTGCCGCCAAGGCAGCAAAAGCGACCGGCAAATAACCCAAGGCCCAAAGACCCAAAGACCCACGGCCCGCAGCCGAACGACGGCGGAAGGGGGCGTGCCGGTACGTCCAGATG
>NZ_JBHXMF010000008.1:141160-199788 GCF_042721055.1 Streptomyces sp. NPDC058470 | reverse complement strand
CTCCAGCACTACGGAGTCGGCGCCGCGGCCCGATCGAGGGCTGCTTCGGTCAACTGACCTCGGCTGCGGACTCCTTGGCCGTCGGAGCGGGTGCGTCTGCCTCAGCCGCCTGTTCCCGTACGACAACCTCAGCCGTCTGCTCAGGTACGTCAACCTCAGCGGCCTGCGCCGGTACGTCGATCCCGGTGGCCCGCGCGGGCACGTCAACCTTGGCCGACCGAGGCCCCCGCACCGGCACCTCCGGGTCCTCCGCCTCGTCTTCTTCCCCGAACACGATCTCCCCGTCCAGCACCTTCCTCGCCCGGTCCGCGTCCAGCGCGCCCTCCCAGCGAGACACGGCGAAGACCGCGACGCAGTTGCCGAGCAGGTTCGTCACGACGCGCATCGAGTCCATGATGCGGTCGACACCCAGGAGCAGGGCGACGGCGCCGGCCGGGATGGCTCCCAGGGAGGACGCGGTCGCGGACAACGCGAGGAAGGCCGAACCGGGAATGCCCGCCATGCCCTTGCTGGTCAGCATGAGCACGAGGATCACGGTGATCTGCTGGCCCAGACTCAGGTCCACGCCCACGGCCTGCGCGATGAACAGCGTGCCGATGGACAGGTAGAGCGAGGCGCCGTCGAGGTTGAAGGAGTAGCCCGTCGGCAACACCAGACCCACGGCGTCGTCACGGGCACCGGCCCGGCGCAGCTTCTGCATCACCCGCGGCATGACCGACTCGGTGGAGGCGGTGCCGAGCGCGAGGAGGATCTCCTCACGGATGTAGCGGACGAACTTCCAGAGGCTGAGCCCGGTGACCACCTTGAGCGCGACGCCGAGCAGCGCGATGAAGAGTGCGGCGGCCGCGTAACACAGGATGATCAACTTGGCGTACGTCTCGATCACCCCGAGCCCGTACTGGCCGATGAGGACGGCCATCGCACCGAACACCGCGATCGGGGCGAGCCGCATGATGAAGCCGACGACCGCGAAGATGATCTCCTGGGCCTGCTCGATGGCGGGCAGGACCTGCGGCACCTTGGTGTGACCCAGGTGCAGCAGCGCGGCGCCCACCAGGCAGGCCAGGACGAGCACTTGGAGGAGCTCGTTCTCGGCGAAGGCGCCGATGAAACTGGTGGGAAGCGCGTTGAGGACGAACTCTGTCGTCGAGGGCAGTGAACCGCCACCGGTCTTCGCGTCGACCGCCGAGGTGTCGAGCGTGGACGGGTCGACGTTCATGCCCGAGCCGGGCTGGACGACGTTGGCGGCGACGAGACCGATGAACAGGGCGACCGTGCTCGCGACCTCGAACCAGATCAGGGCCTTGAGCCCGATCCGGCCGAACGCCTTGAGATCACCGGCCTTCGCGATACCGACCACGACCACACAGAACACCAACGGCGAGATGATCGTCTTGATGAGCCGGGTGAAACCGTCACCGAGCGGCTGAAGCTCCGCGGCCGTGCCCGGCCACAACTTTCCGACGATGATTCCGAGTACAAGCGCGCAGGCGACCTGCGCGAACAGTGAGGTACGCAGTATGTGTGCGACGCGTCGCGGGGACGGTACGGGCGGCGGCACGGGCACTCCTCCGAGCAGACTTCTGGTATGCGGAAAAGCGCTTCCGCGGTGATCACTATTGAGGAGTGACTGATTCCGCTGGAGACCTCCGTGTCACGTCCGTGTAAATCATGGACGTGACACGGAGTTCCTCTCCGGGACCCCTGCCGCCTCAGCAGCCGCTGCGGTCCTCGGTCAGTACGCCCTGCACAGTGGCCAGAGTGCGGTCATAACACCCGGCCGAGCCGTACATGCGGTAGCGCTCACTCGTCGTACCGACCGCGTGGCGCTGGTCGCGCGGCACGTTCGCCGTATACGTCGTGTCGCCCGCGTAGGTGTCGTCGAGCCGTGACCACGCGGTGCGCCGCCCGCCGTGCTTCTCGTCGACCGCCGCCCGGTCACCGAGCGTCAGGATGGTGCGCAACCGGTCGTCCGCGCCCAGCGTGGTGGTCCCGTCCATCGTGTACGTCCGCTGCGTGCGGGTCACGGCGGCCGGCCCCCGTCCGTCGACGGTGACCGTCTCGTCGTCGGTCCAGGTGGCCTTGAGCCCGTCCGTGTTCTCGCCGTCCGTCCAGCGGTGCACGGAGGTGTTCGCCAGTTCGCGGCTCACCGTGGTCTTCACCCGGCCGTGCGAGGTGTCGACGTACCCGGCGACCGTCAGCCGGTGGCTTCCTTCGGTGTCCAGGCGGTGTTCCGAACCGGGTGTGTACGTCGAGGAGTTGGCGATAGTGCCTGCCTTGACCTCCGTCAGCGCACCGCTCACGTGCTCCTTCTTCGTGTCCTGCCAGACCAGCACGTTGACCGGGGCGCTCCATCCGGTCTGCCCCTCGGGGACACCCACGACGGAGACGTCGATCCGGTGCGGGCGACCGTCGTTGAGGAGTCCCGCGAACGGCGTCAGGTCGTACTCGATGGGCTTGATGTCAAAGGCGCGCGGACCCGGAATCACGTACCAGAGGAAGGGGTTGGACCAGCCGCCCGTCCACACGGTCGGGAACGGCTCAGCGATACCGGCGAGTTGGCCGTCGACCTTGATCTGCACTTCCCGGTAGGGGCCGCTGTCGGCCTCGCAGGAGTACGGCGCCGATGCGGGCACCGTCAGATACCAGTACTCCTCGCAGCCACCGCCGGACCCTGTCGCGTACACCTCGGCGACGATGCGCTCGCTGTTGCGCGGGGTGGTCAGGGCGCCGTCCTGGAGGGTGAGGACGCGGTCGGGGGTCGCGTTCGTGGCCTGCTTGGCGGTGCCTTCGGCGGCGTAGAACGTCAGGGTGACCTTGACATCGATGATGCCGGTGTACGTGTCGTCGACGACGTTGCCGATGAGCATTTCGACGGGTTGTGCCGCGCGCAGCGTGTCGCTGTACCGCGTGACGTCCTTCTCGACGGACCACTCGATGCCGTCGGGCGAGGGCTGGGGAGTGGACGTACGGAAGATCTCGACGCCGCCGATGTGAAGGTAGCCGAGACGGTCGTACTGCCGTCCCTTGACGTTGCCGTCGAGTCGCAGCACGACCTTGCTCCAGCGGTCACCGCAGTCGCCGGGAGGTGCATAGGTGCCCTCGTAGGGCGTGAAGTCCCTGAACTGCGCCTGTGCGACGGTGACTTCACATGATCGCGTGTCGGGCTTGGTGACGGGCGGTGCCGCGGTCACCGGGTCGTGCCAGTCGGTGCCGAACTCGGCTGGTGGGTCGGCGGACTGGGCGGCGGGCGCCGGGCTCGCTCCGAGGAGCATGCTCGCCAGGAGGATCGCTCCGGAGAGCATGGACATGGTGATCCGTCTTCTCATGGGCGGTGTTCTACGGGGAATTGGCGCCCGGCCGCAATGGCCCCTCCCTTCACACCCATCTCACTCGCCCCTCAGACGGCACTGTCGCCCCTCACCCCGACAGTGCGACGCCGCTCCGATGGACAGCTGAAGGACGCGGCTGATTCCTTGCCCTGGGGCGGAAAACCGTTTGCTTTCCACCACGCTCCGACGCGAACCTTTCACGGTTTGTTGCCGACAGTTGCCGGGCTCCGCGGTCGATCGACTGCGACTCCACGGTTTCCTCCGCCCCCTGACACGAGCCGCTTGGACGTCATGCAGATTCAAGACCTTCCGTACCCCGACCCGGGAGTGCCCGACGCGCGCTCGGGTCCCCGCTTCCTGTGGTGGCTCGGCCGGAATCAGCTCGGTGGGCAGTTCAAGGCCCTCGCCTGGGGGCTGCTGCACTTCGTGTCGGTCTCCGGGCTGCCGTTCTGCGTGGGCTTCGCCGTCCAGGCCGTCGTCGATCGCTCCGGCACACGGCTGGCGCTGACCGGCGCAGTGATGGTGCTGTGCGGGGCGGGCATCGCGCTGGGCGAGACCATGCTGCACCGCGCAGCGGTCACCAACTGGATCCTGGCCGCCGCACGCGTCCAGCAGCTGCTGGCCCGCAGGACCGCCCAGCTCGGCTCCGCGCTCACCCGTCGGGTCGCGGCGGGCGAGGTCGTCGCTGTCTCCACGGGTGACGTCGAGAAGATCGGCTGGTTCGTGGAGGCGGTGTCGCGGTTCACGGCGGCGGCGCTCACCATCGTGCTGGTCTGCATCGGTCTGGTCGTCTATCAGCCGGCGCTCGGCGTGATCGTCGCCGTGGGCGTGCCCGTCCTGGCACTCGCCGCGCTGCCGCTGCTGCCCCGCGCCACCCGGCGCGCCGACTTCCAGCGCGAGAAGGCCGGCCGCGCCACCGAGCTGGCCGCGGACACCGTCGCGGGCCTGCGGGTGCTGCGTGGCATCGGCGGCGAGGAACTGTTCCTCGACCGCTACCGCCGCGCCTCCCAGGAAGTCCGCCACGCGGCCGTACGCAGTGCCCGGATGTGGTCGCTGATCTCGGCGATCCAGGTGCTGCTGCCCGGTCTGCTGCTGATCGCCGTCATCTGGCACGGCGTGGGTCTGGCCCGCGACGGCCGGATCACGGTCGGTGAACTGGTCACCGTATACAGCGCGGTCATGCTGCTCACCTACCCGCTGCGGCACTTCGAGGAGATCGCCATGGCGTACTCCTTCTCACGCCCGTCCGCCAAGCGCGCCGCCCGGGTACTGTCCCTCGAACGCGCCATGGACAGCGACGGGTCACGGGTGGCAGAGGCGCCGGTCGGGGATCTGTACGACCCCGCGACCGGCCTGCTCGCGCCCGCCGGGCGGCTCACCGCCGTGGTGTGCGGCGACCCGGACGTGGCGGGCCTGCTCGCCGAGCGGCTGGGCGGACATCCCGGTGTCGAGGGCACTTCGGCGCTCCTCGGCGGAGTACCGCTGGACGAACTCCCTCTCGACTCGGCCCGCACCGCCGTCCTCGTCCAGGACAAGGACCCGGTGCTGCTGTCCGGCTCGCTGCACGAGCTGCTCGACGTGCCCTCGTCGGGCGCGGTGAGCGCCGCCGAGGCGCTGGCGGCCGCGCAGTGCGGTGACGTACTGGACGCGCTCGGCGAGGGGTCGCTGGGCACGGAGGACCCTATGGACGCCCGCGTCACCGAACGCGGCCGCTCCCTGTCGGGCGGCCAGCGCCAGCGTCTCGCGCTGGCCCGGTCGCTGATCACCGATCCCGAGGTACTCGTCCTCGACGAGCCGACGTCCGCCGTCGACTCGCACACCGAGGCACGGATCGCCGACGGTGTCCGCGCTCTGCGCACCGGCCGCACCACAGTGGTCTTCACCTCCTCGCCGCTGCTCCTGGACCACGCCGACCGGGTTGTGCTGGTGCACGAGGGCGAGGTCGCGGCGGTCGGCGTACACCGCGAGCTGCTCCACAGCGAGCCGCGGTACCGCGCCGTGGTGACCCGGGAGACCGACGAGGAGGCCTCGGAGGGCGGCGCACTGGCAGCCGTACTCAAAGAGGAAGCCGCGCGGGAAGAGCTGGAAGAGCTCGACGCAGACGTACTCGGAGACGTACTGGAAGAAATCGAGGAGACCGCATGATCGGCCTGGCGCCACCGGCCTACGATCCGGCGGCCCCGACGACGGCGAACACGCTGCCCGTCGGCGCCCCCGCGACCGTACGCGCCTACGTGGCCGAACTGTTCCAACGGCACCGCCGGGCCTTCCTGTTGCTCGTCACCGTCAACACCGTGGCCGTCGTGGCCTCGATGGCCGGGCCCTACCTGCTGGGCTCGGTCGTCGAAGGGGTCTCGGACCAGGCACGTGAGCTCCATCTGGAACGCACGATCGTGCTGTTCGTCCTCGCGCTCGTCATAGAGGCCGTGTTCGTACGTCAGGTGCGGCTGCGCGGCGCCATGCTCGGCGAGCGGATGCTGGCCGATCTGCGCGAGGACTTCCTCGTACGGTCGGTGGGGTTGCCGCCCGGCGTGCTGGAGCGGGCCGGAACGGGCGACCTGCTGTCCCGCATCACCACGGACATCGACCGGCTCGCCAACGCAATGCGCGAGGCCGTGCCCCAGCTCGCCATCGGCGTCGTGTGGGTTGCGTTGCTGCTGGGCGGACTCACCGTGACGGCGCCGCCGCTCGCCCCCGCCGTGCTGATCGCCGTACCACTCCTGGTGGTCGGCTGCCGCTGGTACTTCAAGCGCGCGCCGTCCGCCTACCGCTCGGAGGCCGCCGGCTACGCCGCCGTGGCCGGCGTCCTCGCCGAAACAGTGGACGCCGGGCGCACCATCGAGGCCCACCGGCTGGGCGAGCGCCGCATCGACCTGTCGGACCGCCGGGTCAAGGAGTGGACCTCCTGGGAGCGCTACACGCTCTTCCTGCGCTCGGTGCTCTTCCCCGTCGTCAACATCACCCATGTCACCGTCCTCTGCTCGGTCCTGATGATCGGCGGGGTCTTCGTCCTGCAGGACTGGATCAGCGTCGGCCAGCTGACGACAGGCGCGCTCCTCGCGCAGATGCTCGTCGACCCGGTGGGGCTGATCCTGCGCTGGTACGACGAGCTGCAGGTCGCCCAGGTCTCGCTGGCCCGGCTGGTCGGTGTCCGGGACATCGAGCCCGCCGCGAGCGATCCCGGGGTGGCTCCGGACGGGCGTGACGTGCGCGCGGACCAGGTGCACTTCAGCTACCGCGCCGGCGTGGACGTGCTGCGGGACGTCTCCTTGTCGGTCGCACCCGGCACCCGGCTCGCCCTGGTCGGCCCGTCCGGCGCGGGCAAGTCCACGCTGGGGCGCCTGCTCGCCGGGATCTACGCACCCCGGGACGGCCGGATCACCCTTGGCGGCGCGGAGCTGTCGCGGATGCCCGCCGAGGAGGTGCGCTCCCACGTGGCCCTGGTCAACCAGGAGCACCACGTCTTCGTGGGCTCCCTGCGCGACAACCTGCTGCTCGCCCGGACGGGTGCCGTCGACGCCGAGCTGTGGGCGGCACTCGGCGCGGTCGACGCGGACGGCTGGGCTCAGGCCCTGGACGACGGCCTGGACACCGAGGTCGGCTCGGGCGGGCTGGCACTGACTCCGGCCCAGGCCCAGCAGATCGCGCTGGCCCGGCTGGTGCTCGCCGATCCGCACACGCTGGTCCTGGACGAGGCGACCTCGCTCCTCGACCCCCGTGCGGCCCGTCACCTGGAACGCTCCCTTGCCCGTGTCCTCGACGGCCGCACCGTGGTCGCCATCGCCCACCGGCTGCACACCGCTCACGACGCGGACATCATCGCCGTCGTCGAGAACGGCCGCATCACCGAACTCGGCGGTCACGACCAGCTGGTCGCCGCCGACGGTGCGTACGCGGCACTGTGGCGGTCCTGGCACGGGTGAGCGAGCGGGCCTAGCCGGTCGATATGCGCCCCTGGACACCCGTGGGCGCACATGGTCGGACCGTGTGGCGTTGCGCGGTGCCGAAGGGGGGTGGAAGGCTGGACGTGGACACCGGCCCGGGGATTCCCCGGAAACCACCCGGTTCACACCGGGTGACGCCTGTGTCCAGCGGCCCGCGCGCCCGCCGTCGAGCGCGGCGCCATCGGGCCCGATCCGCACCACCTGGAGGTAGCCGTGACCAGCTCCGACGGATGGGGAGACGATGTCTACCAGCCCGACGGATCCGAGGTGCAGGATGACGCGGGGCTGCTCGACGCCGAGGACACCCTCGACGCCGACGGCGTCGGCGACCCCCTCGACCGGGGCTGGTCCCCGCCGGAGCGGCCGTGGGCGGTGGAACACTCCGGGGTGACGGCCGCGGAACGCCACCAGGGCGAGACCCTGGACCAGCGGCTCGCGGAGGAAGTCCCCGACATCGCCGAACCCGTCGGAGACGGCATCGGCGACTGCCAGGGCTCCGACGGCGAACCTCTGGACAACGAGGTGGGCACGCTCCGCTCCGGCCGTCTCGTGGCCCCCGACGAAGGAGCCCACGAGGACGAGGAGAGCGAGCTCTTCGCCACGGACGTAGGGATCGACGGCGCCGCCGCCTCCGCCGAGGAGGCCGCGATGCACATCGTCGACGAGGACTCGCCGTACGACTGACCGGGCCCCAACACTCCCCCGCAAGGAGCATCCACCATGCAGCAGGACAAGCAGCCCGACTACCACCCCGTCGTCTTCCGCGACCGCGCCGCCGGGTACGCCTTCCTCACCCGCTCCACCGCGACGAGCGAGAGCACCATCGACTGGGACGACGGCGAGACCTACCCCGTCGTGGACGTGGAGATCTCCTCGGAGAGCCATCCGTTCTACACGGGGAAGGCGCGGACGGTGGACTCGGAGGGGCGGATCGCTCAGTTCGAGCGGCGGTACGGGGGCGGGGGCCAGGGCCGTAACGGGGCGGGTACGGCATGACCGCGTGACCCGGTCACTCAGAAGACATTGAGCGCCGCCGCACACCCCACCCCGCCCAGCAGTATGAACACCGGCATCAGCACCTTGAGCTCCACCCAGCTGCCGGCCCGGAAACGCAGCATCTTGGGCGGGCCGATCGGGTACCAGCGCTTGCGGCCGACCGGGATCGGCCACAGGATCGGGCAGCCCGAGACCGTCAGGGCGTCCCCGATGTCGTGGACCAGGGCGCCCAGAACGACCGGCAGCCCGAGCCACAGGTACTCCTGGCCCGGGGCCGTGAACAGCCAGTCCGCGCCGTTGCCCGGCTTGTCCAGGGTTCCCGCGAGGATCCAGGCACTGGTCGCGGCCAGCAGCCAGACCAGGACGTCGGCACTGGAGCCGCGGGTCGCCTTCCAGAGCAGCCCCTCGATGGCGAGCACCAGATGCACGAACAGGATGGCCAGGACCGCCCAGCGGCCTCCCGTGATCGCGGCGCCCGAAGAGCCCACACCCAGGAGCACCGCCCACAGCCAGGTGTGCGTCAGCGTTCGATGACCGCCGGAGCGGCGCGGGTCGCCCGGCTTGCGTGTCCCCTTGTAGACGGCGTACGAGAGCTTGTCGACGACCTCGCACAGCCACTTGGACAGGGGCCCGAAGGCGCGCGAGATGGTGGCCGCCTTGTGGTCCAGGTCGGGGGCGAGCGCGGCACCTGCGCAGATCAACGCGCCGACCAGAAGGACCGGCCAGGGCATGGTGTGCCCGGCGGCGGCCGCCGCCGCTCCGACGCCGAGCCAGGCCGCTGCTCCCGATAGTGAGTGTGCTGGTCCCATCATGGCCGGTCCCCGCCCCATTCCTCTTGTGCCGCTGTCCAGTTGCCCGCATGCGCTGACACTTCGTCGGCGGCACAGCGTAGCGTTCGCGATCTTCGGGCTGGCATCCGATTCCCCCATCGAGTGGGTTCACAGGCAAGATGGGTGCGTGACCCTTATCGATCAGCTGCCGCAGACCGCAGACCCCGACGCCCTCTACGAAGCCTTCGAGTCGTGGGTCGGGGAACGCGGTCTCACCCTCTATCCCCACCAGGAGGAGGCGCTGATCGAGGTGGTTTCGGGCGCGAACGTGATCGTCTCGACGCCCACCGGCTCGGGCAAGAGCATGATCGCCGCGGGCGCGCACTTCGCCGCGCTCGCCCGTGACGAGGTCACCTTCTACACGGCGCCGATCAAGGCCCTCGTCTCGGAGAAGTTCTTCGAGCTGTGCAAGATGTTCGGCACCGAGAACGTCGGCATGCTGACCGGCGACGCCTCCGTGAACGCCGACGCCCCCATCATCTGCTGCACCGCCGAGGTGCTGGCTTCCATCGCGCTGCGCGACGGCAAGCACGCCGACGTCGGCCAGGTCGTGATGGACGAGTTCCACTTCTACGCGGAGGGCGACCGCGGCTGGGCGTGGCAGATCCCGATCCTGGAACTGCCACAGGCGCAGTTCATCCTGATGTCGGCGACGCTCGGCGACGTCTCGATGTTCGAGAAGGACCTCACCCGGCGCACCGGCCGTCCCACGTCGGTGGTCCGCTCGGCGACCCGGCCCGTGCCGCTGTCCTACGAATACGTGCTCACTCCGCTGACGGAAACCCTCACCGAGCTGCTGGCGACCAAGCAGGCTCCCGTGTACATCGTGCACTTCACGCAGGCCCAGGCCGTGGAGCGGGCACAGGCGCTGATGAGCATCAACATGTGCACGCGTGAGGAGAAGGACAAGATCGCCGATCTGATCGGCAACTTCCGCTTCACCACCAAGTTCGGCCAGAACCTCTCCCGTTACGTGCGCCACGGCATCGGTGTGCATCACGCGGGCATGCTGCCCAAGTACCGACGGCTCGTGGAGAAGCTGGCCCAGGCGGGTCTCCTGAAGGTCATCTGCGGTACGGACACCCTCGGTGTCGGGGTCAACGTGCCCATTCGCACCGTGCTGTTCACGGCGCTGGCGAAGTACGACGGCATCCGGGTCCGGACGCTTCGTGCCCGCGAGTTCCATCAGATCGCCGGCCGCGCCGGGCGCGCCGGCTACGACACCGCGGGCTTTGTCGTCGCGCAGGCGCCCGAGCACGTCATCGAGAACGAGAAGTCGCTCGCCAAGGCCGGCGATGACCCGAAGAAGCGCCGCAAGGTGGTGCGCAAGAAGGCTCCCGAGGGCTTCGTCGGCTGGACGGACAACACCTTCGAGAAACTCATCACCTCCGAGCCCGAGCCACTGACCTCCCGTTTCCGGGTCACCCACACAATGCTCCTTTCGGTGATCGCCCGGCCCGGGAACGCCTTCGAGGCGATGCGGCACCTGCTGGAGGACAACCACGAGCCGCGCAAGCAGCAGTTGCGGCACATCCGGCGGGCGATCGCCATCTACCGCTCGCTCCTCGACGGCGGCGTGGTCGAGAAGCTCGACAAGCCTGACGCCGAGGGCCGCATCGTGCGCCTCACCGTCGATCTGCAGCACGACTTCGCGCTCAACCAGCCGCTGTCGACGTTCGCACTCGCCGCGTTCGAGCTCCTGGAGCCCGAATCCCCCTCGTACGCCCTGGACATGGTGTCCGTCGTCGAGTCCACGCTGGACGATCCGCGGCAGATCCTCGCGGCCCAGCAGAACAAGGCGCGCGGCGAGGCCGTGGGGGCGATGAAGGCGGACGGCGTCGAGTACGAGGAGCGCATGGAGCGCCTCCAGGAGGTGTCGTACCCCAAGCCCCTGGAGGAGCTGCTCTTCCACGCCTACAACGTCTACCGCAAGAGCCATCCGTGGGTCGGTGACCATCCGCTGTCGCCGAAGTCCATCATCCGTGACATGTACGAACGGGCGATGACCTTCACGGAGTTCGTCTCCCACTACGAGCTGGCCCGTACCGAGGGCATCGTCCTGCGCTACCTCGCCAGTGCCTACAAGGCCCTTGAGCACACCGTCCCTGACGACCTGAAGTCCGATGACCTGGAGGATCTGATCGCCTGGCTGGGCGAGATGGTGCGTCAGGTCGACTCCAGCCTCCTGGACGAGTGGGAGCAGCTCGCCAACCCCGAGGTGATGACGGCCGAGGAGGCCCAGGAGAAGGCCGACGAGGTCAAGCCGGTCACCGCGAACGCCCGCGCCTTCCGCGTCCTCGTCCGCAACGCCATGTTCCGGCGCGTCGAACTCGCCGCCCTCGACCATGTGAACGAGCTCGGTGAGCTGGATGCCGACTCCGGCTGGGACGCCGATACCTGGGGTGAGGCGATGGACAAGTACTGGGACGAGTACGAGGACCTCGGCACCGGCCCCGACGCCCGCGGCCCCAAGCTGCTGTCGATCGTGGAGGAGCCGCAGAATGCCCTGTGGCGCGTCCGGCAGACCTTCGCCGACCCGAATGGCGATCACGACTGGGGCATCAGCGCGGAGGTCGACCTCGTGGCCTCCGATGCCGAGAGCCGCGCGGTCGTCCGGGTCACCGACGTCGGCCAGTTGTGAGCACAGGAGAATCCCCCACATGACGAATCCAGCCGAGAGCCTTGTCGACCTGCTCGACCTCGAGCAGATCGAGGTCAACATCTTCCGTGGCCGCAGCCCGCAGGAGTCACTGCAGCGGGTGTTCGGCGGCCAGGTGGCCGGGCAGGCGTTGGTCGCCGCCGGGCGTACCACGGAAGGCGACCGACCGGTGAACTCGCTGCACGCGTACTTCCTGCGCCCGGGAATCCCGGGCGTGCCGATCGTGTACCAGGTCGAACGGGTCCGCGACGGGCGGTCGTTCACCACCCGTCGCGTCACCGCCGTGCAGCAGGGCCGCACGATCTTCAATCTGACCGCCTCCTTTCACAAGCCTGAGGAAGGGAGCTTCGAGCATCAGTTGCCGCCGGCCCGCGAGGTCCCGGATCCGGAATCGCTGCCGACGCTGGCGCAGGAGATCAAGAAGCATCTGGGCACGCTCCCCGAAGCGTTGGAGCGCATGGCGCGGCGCCAGCCCTTCGACATCCGTTATGTGGACCGGCTCCGCTGGACTCCTGAGGAGATCAAGGACGCCGAGCCGCGCAGCGCGGTGTGGATGCGCGCCGTCGGGCCGCTGGGCGACGACCCACTCGTGCACACGTGCGCGCTGACGTACGCGAGCGACATGACCCTCTTGGACGCCGTCCGCATTCCGGTGGAGCCGCTGTGGGGTCCGCGAGGCTTCGACATGGCGTCGCTGGACCACGCGATGTGGTTCCACCGGCCGTTCCGGGCGGACGAGTGGTTCCTGTACGACCAGGAGTCGCCGATCGCGACGGGCGGGCGCGGGCTGGCCCGCGGACGCATCTACGACCAGGGGGGCCGCCTGCTCGTCTCGGTTGTCCAGGAGGGGCTTTTCCGGGCTCTGTAGGGAATTGCCCTGGCGGTCAGGGTTTCCTGCGGCGCAGCCAGCCGAGCAGCTTCCGCGGTCGCTCAGGCTCCTGGGGTTTCTCGGGCACTTCGGGCCGGGGACGGTCCGGCGGGGCGAGCGGTCCCGGCCGGGAGGACATCGGCTGTGCGGCCACCGACGGTGAAGGAGTCGGCTGTGAAGCCCTTGGCGCGGGGCGCGGAGCAGGGCGGAGATCGCGAGCCTCGGTGAGAAGCTGTCCCAGGTCGGCCCGGAGCCAGCTGATCTCGTCTGGCTCGCCGGCCGTCATGATCCGCGAGGCGGTCTGCGCAGCAGGAGAGTCGGGTGTGCCGTGCAGGGCGCGTTCGGGCCGGAGGCGGTTCACATAGGCGCGCTCGTACGGATCCCTGACGATCTCGGCGACGTCGACCGGGTCGAGCAGGGACGCCACGATCGCTGCCCGCTCCCAGGGGTCCTCGCTCTGCCGCAACAGGAATCCCATGTGGCGCCCCCGCCAGTTGCGAGGGCGGAGGTCCAGTCCTTCGTCCAGCTGGTCGCGGAGCCCTTCGGGCGTACGACCGCTCAGCAGCCTCACGTTGTTCTTGTCGGCCGCGAACTGCCGCAGCTCTTCCGCCAGATACAGCCACACGACCGCCCGGTAACGGTTGAGGTAGACCTTCACAGGAACCACCAGACCCAACCGAGCGAGGCGCGTGAACCTGGCGGTCGTCACCTCCATGAGGGCGGCTCCCTCGGTTGTGCCCACGGCTTTGACGCGATCTCTCAGGGCCTCCGGGTAGCCGTCCACGGAGCGCACCCGGTCGATCTCCGTGCGGGAGACTCGGCGTCCTCCTCCCCCTTCGTCAGGGATGGTCCGGACGCACCCGAGGTATACGGCGAGTTCGAACTCACCGCGCCTGAGCTCGAGTTCTCGCGCGGCACGGCTGAGCGAGAGAGACGGTCGGCGTGCCCCTGTGCCTGCCGGGACTGCGGCAGGAACGGCAGGCACAGAGATACCGGCCTCGGACGTGACGGCTGGTGTGATGGCCGTGATGGTGTTACCGGACATGGCGGTTCTCCCCCGTCGTACGAGTTGCTCGCGCTGGCGTGCGCTTGCTTCGGGAAAAACCGTAGCCGGTTCGGCCGATCTCGCGTCGAGCCTGTGGATAACTCCGGCCGTGACGACGTTTGCGCAGGTCAACGGTCTTCGACGGGTGCGTTCTCCGGATGCCGCTCGTCCACGCCGAGGTGCTCGCCGACACGGTTCACGATCAGGGTCATCTCGTACGCGACCTGGCCGATGTCTGCCTCCGCGGCGGTGAGGACACACAGACAGCTGCCGGCGCCCGCGGCGGTGACGAAGAGCACCGCGTCGTCGAACTCGATCATCGTCTGGCGCACCTGGCCCGCGCCGAAGTGGCGGCCGGAGCCCTTGGCGAGGCTGTGCAGGCCTGACGAGACGGCTGCGAGATGTTCGGCGTCCTCACGTCGAAGCCCCGTGCTCGCGCCCCTCACGAGCCCGTCGTTGGAGAGCACCAACACGTGCCGTACGTGTGCGACGCGCTCTGTGAGGTCGTCCAGCAACCAGCCGAGTCCCGTCTGCGCCATGATCCGGTCCCCCCGTGGTGTCCCTCCCCCTGACCGGAGGATCTGGCCAGCCAGCCTTCACCACAGCCGCTGCCCCGGCAAGGAGGATGGACGCATGGCACAGAAGATGACCGACGAGCAATGGCGGGCGTTCGTCTTGCACGGAACCCGCACCGGAAAACTGTCGACCGTCCGAGCCGACGGAGGACCCCATGTGGCGCCGATCTGGTTTCTGCTGGACGGTGACGACCTGGTCTTCAACACGTCGAAGGAGAGCGTCAAGGGTCGGAATCTGGCCCGGGACGGGCGGGTCGCGTTGTGCGTGGACGACGACCGGCCGCCCTTCGCCTTCGTGGTCCTTGAAGGACGGGCCGAACTCTCGGAGGACCTCGACGAACTGCGGCGCTGGGCCGGCCGGATCGGCGCCCGTTACATGGGTGAAGAGCGCGCCGTGGAGTTCGGGGAGCGCAACGGGGTTCCCGGTGAGCTCCTCGTACGCGTAAGGATCAGTAAGGTTCTGGCCTACGCCGCAGTGGCCGACTGAGAGCCGCGATCCGCCCGCGGCCGGGCCAAGGCACCCCAGGACGGCCGCGACGTCTGTCAGCCGACGGAGTCGAGCAGCCGGGCGGTGTGCACCCGCCCGGCGTACTCGACAAGACGAATCAGCACTTCCTTCCCGGAGTCGCGGTCACGGGCGTCGCAGAGCACCACGGGCGTACCCTGATCGAGATCGAGGGCACGGGACACATCCTGAGCACCGTAGGCACGGGCACCCGTGAAGCAGTTGACGGCCACCACGAACGGGATGTGCCGGTGCTCGAAGTAGTCCACCGCGGGGAAGCAGTCCTCGAGCCGTCTGGTGTCCGCGAGGACAACGGCGCCGAGAGCCCCCTGTGAGAGCTCGTCCCACAGGAACCAGAACCGGTCCTGGCCCGGCGTTCCGAAGAGGTAGAGCGAGAGGCCGGACCTGATGGTGATCCGGCCGAAGTCCATGGCGACGGTCGTCGTGACCTTCTGGTCCACACCGCCGGTGTCGTCCACCGACTCTCCCAGCTCGCTCAGCAGTTCCTCGGTCCGCAGCGGCCTGATCTCACTGACCGCGCCCACCAGGGTGGTCTTGCCCACGCCGAATCCACCGGCGACCAATATCTTCAATGCCAGGGCGGTCATGTCACCATCCGAGGCATCGGAGTTCTCGGAGACCATCGATCACTTCTCTCGGGAGTGTCGGCAACGGTCGACGTGGGTACGTCCGTTCGGGGTCCGGGTCGGTAACTCTGTGTGGGTGCGCGAAGTCAGCATCATGACAACTTCGACCCCTCTTCGAGGGAAGGGACCACAATTTGTCCGTTGCGGCCACCTCCCGCCCATCCGGTATCCGGAGGTACCGGCAAATGGTCGCATTACACGGCGACTTGGTTCATCGGCTACTTGGTTGTCGCTGACTTCGTTCGTCCTTGCCCTGCTCATCTAGAGCGCCCTCAGTCCATCGATCACCTCGCGGAGGATCCGCTCATCGGGCAACTGGGCAGGAGGAACCGGGCGGCTCACCGTGACGCAGCCCAGTTCCAGGAGATCGCCCAGGAGCACCCTGACCACGCCCACCGGCAGGTCGGCGTCGGCGGAGAGTTCGGCCACCGACTGTGTCTCGATACGGCACAGCTCGATCAAGGCCCGGTGTTCCGGTCCCAGTGAGGTGTCGTCATCGACGCCGGGTGCGCCCGTATCGAGCGTGACAAGGGCGATGAGGTCGAAGCGCACGCCCGTGGGGCCGGGTTTGGTGCGCCCACCTGTCATCGCGTAAGGGCGGACGAGGGGGCCGGCCTCATTGTCGTACCACTGGCTGCCCTCCTGCTGGAGGGCGCCCGACATGTCCTCGGTCATCTGCACCGACCGTCCTCGTTCATCCGGCTGCGGGCGGCTGTGCGCCGACGCGCGCCGGTGTGTAGAGGTGCTCGCCGACCCGCTTGACCAGTAGTGCCATCTCGTACGCCACCAGGCCGATGTCGGCTGCCACGGCGGTGAGGACAGCGAGGCACGAGCCGTCGCCCGCGGCCGCGACGAACAGGAAGCCGTCGTCCATCTCCACCATGGTCTGACGTACTCCCCCGGCACCGAAGTGCCGTCCGGCGCCTTTGGCCAGGCTGTTGAAGCCGGAGGCCACGGCCGCGAGGTGTTCGGCGTCCTCGCGCCGCAGCGCGGTGGACGCACCCACCGCGAGTCCGTCGTTCGACAGCACCACCGCGTGCCGCACCTCGGCGACGCGCAGCACCAGGTCGTCCAGCAGCCAGTCGAGTTCGCCGGACTGCGGGGCGGCCCTCATGTTCGGATCCTGGATCATGCGGGGTCTCCTTCGCTGCTGTCGTTGCCTGCTTCGGGGTCGGGTGTGGCACGGAGGCCGGGTGACCGGCCGCCGCCACGCGCCCAGCCGTCGCGGTAGGCCGACATGCGGTCCCGTACGAGTTCGGGGGTTCGCTGGTCGTCGGTGCGGTGGCCCGGCGTTTCGACCCGCTCCTCGAGGTGCTGTTCACGCAGTTGGGGCGCGAGACTCGCCTGCCGCACCCGCCGGGGGAGGTCGTCGGACTCTTCGGGGTCGTCCGGAGGCCGGTGCAGCCGCAGTGTGGTGACTCCGGGAGGCGGGGTCTCGGGCGAACCGTTCGCCGGGGTTTCCACGCCCGTCTGTATGGGGGGCACCAATGCGGGCCGCTCGGCGACTGCCTGGACGGAGTCCGGCTCCGATGCGGCCGACACGCGCGCGTACTCGCGTTCCGCAGGCCTTTCCGTGTCGGCCTTGCGGGGGGAACGTTCCGCCGCGCCACCGTGCAGCAGGGCGGTGGGCAGCAGAACGACCGCGGTGGTACCGCCGTAAGGCGAGGTCCGCAGGTGCACCTTGATGCCATGCCGGGCCGCGAGCCTGCTGACCACGAAGAGGCCGAGCCGATCGCTGTCGAAGAGGTCGAGCGCCTCGGACTGCTCGATCCGGCGATTGGCCTCGGCGAGCGTCTCCTTGCCCATGCCGAGCCCCCGGTCCTCGACCTCCACGACGTAGCCGTTGCCGACGGGCTCGCCGCTGACCCTGACTCGGGTGTGCGGCGGCGAGAACTGGGCGGCGTTCTCGACGATCTCCGCCAGGAGGTGGGTGAGGTCGGCCACCGCGCCACCCACCACCGGCGCCTCGGGGAGTTGTCGCACCTCCACGCGCGCGTAGTCCTCGACTTCGGACACGGCCGCGCGGACCACATTCGTCAGCGAGACCGGCATCCGCCAGGCGCGGCCGGGCGCGGCTCCGGAGAGGATGATCAGGCTCTCCGCGTGGCGCCGCATGCGTGTGGTGAGGTGGTCGAGCCGGAAGAGGTCACTCAGCTCGTTCGGGTCGTCGGACCTGCGCTCCATGCTGTCCAGCAAGCTCAGTTGGCGGTGCACGAGAACCTGGCTGCGGCGGGCGAGATTGACGAAGACCCCGGAGATTCCGCCGGCGAGCTCGGCGCGTTCGACAGCGGCGCGAAGGGCGGCTCGGTGCACGGTGCCCAGGGCCTCCGCGACCTGCCCGGCCTCGTCCTCCGCGGGTGGGCCGGGCGGTGCCTCGGCGCGGACGTCGATCTCCTCACCGGCGCGCAGTTTGCGCATGGCCTGCGGGAGTTTGCGGCGCGCGATCTCAAGGGCGCTGTTGCGCAGGCTCACCAGTTCCACGACGAGTCCGCGTCCGATGCGTACCGAGATGACGAGCGATGCGGCGACCGCGGCGAGTCCGAGCAGCACTGCGGCACCGGCCGGAGTGAGCACTCCGCGTGTGAACGGGTCGGCCCGGTCCGCGACACCGCGGGCCGCGTTGTCCTCGATCGTCCGCATCGTGTTCTGCACGCGCGCGTGGGCGGTGTTCCAGTCGGCTTCCGGCGCGGCGGCGATCGCTTTGCCGCCGGGTTGGGCCGCGAGCACCTTGTCCTCGACGGCGCGCACGTCGGCGTACGCGCTCCCCTCCACGATCTTGTCCCAGGCGGCTTTCTCGGGCCCGCCGAGATCAGCCACAGCCGTGTCGGTCAGCGTACGGCGGGTGTCGACGGCCCCCGTGAACAGCCGTAGTCGCACTCCGTCGAGAGTCCTGGCGAGCCGGGCGCTGGACAGCACCGCGTCCTCCTGGGCGAGCGCCTCCCCTGCCCGGGAGAATTCGAGCAGCACGCGCGCGTCGGAGCCCAGTTCGGCGTCCTTGATGCCGGTGAGCGCGCCGTCCACGGCGTAGGCCGTCGCAATGGTTTCGGTGTATGTCCTGTACGTGTCGTCCCAGCCCGTACGGCGGTCCAGTACGGCGGCGCGCACGGATCGCAGTCGCTCGGCTCCGGTGACGAAGGCGTCGAGGCGCGCGGCCACTCCGGCAGGCAGGTCCGCGCCGTCGGCGACGGTGTTGTGCTCGCCCAGTCGCAGCTTCGCGACGGCGCGGTCGGTGCGCCCGGCCAGCTCCTTGAGGTCGTTCTCCTGCGCGGCGGCGGGGGCGGTCGCGTATCGGACGGCGGCGGCGCGTTCGGTCTGGAGCGCGGCGACGGCTGCGTCGACGGGTGCCCGGACCGTCGAGTCGACGCTCTGCAACTGCCGTAGCCCTGCGACGTCCTGGGCGGTCGTCACTGTGGCGTACGCCCACAGCGCGAGCAACGAGACGACCGGCACCATCAACAGGCAGACGATCTTGGCTCGTACGGTGCGGGGGCGAATGTGCCACGTTCCCGCGCGCGGCGGTGCTTCCGGTGGCGCGTCGGTGACGGTTTCGTCGGCGTCCGCGCGCTCGTCGGCCGGCCGGCCCGCGTGCGCGCGGCGGCCTCGCGCCGGGGGCTGGGGCGACGGCTCGGCGTCGGCCCTGGGGGTCCTACGGGGTGTACGCATGGCCTCCTCGCTCGGATGGTTTCGGCTCGTGCCCGCCGGCCTGTCGTGGCCGGCAGCCGCCGTTAGCGGGCGATGGACTCGACCGGCCGCTGGGCCGACGCGGAGGCCTCGCGCTCACCGGTCGTCGGCGACAGGGCGACGAACGCCGATGTCAGGAAGAGATAGGACCCGAGGCCGACGGCGAGGGGGAAGATGAACTGCATCGCCGTGGCCCCGGGCAGGGCCTCGCCGGAAGGACTGACACGCACGCTCACCGCGATCATTCCGGTGTAGTGCATGCTGCTCACGGCCCCTCCCATGACGAGAGAAGCGACAGCGACCGCCACCGGCGACTGGATGTTGAGTGCCGCCCAGAGGGCCGCAGTGGCGGCGACCACGGCGATCACGACGGAGAGTCCGACGAGGGCCGGGTCGTAGTGCACGTCTCCGTGCAGCCGCAACGCGGCCATACCCAAGTAGTGCATGCTCGCGACGCCAAGGCCCGTGGTGAGCCCCCCGAGGGCAAGGGCGCGACCGCGGTCACGGCCGTAGCCGACGGCGAAGACTCCCGCGCCGACGACGACCATGGCGACGAGCAGGCTGACGATGGTCAGCGGCACGTTGTAGCGCATTTCCGTACCGCTGACGCTGAAGCCCAGCATCGCCACGAAGTGCATCGTCCAGATGCCGGTGCCGATCGCCGACGCCGCGGTGAGGAGCCAGTTGCGGCGCGACCGCCCTGTGGCACCGAGCGCTCGGACGGTGCAGCGCAGCCCCAAGGCCGCGCCGATGGAGGCCATCGCGTACGACAGCACGGGTGTCAGCCAGCCGAAGGTGGCGTGGTCCAGGTGTCCCATGGCTCAGGGACGCTAGTCCGAGCAGGGGCTCACAATGGGGGCGCATTTCGAAAGGTGTTGAAATATGACGGAAAGGTGCAACTGAACGACCGCGTCGCGTTCGAACGTGTGCGCCGGTTCGTACTTCGTGTCGGTGAGGGATCATGCGGAACATGAGCGACCACCACACACATGTCCAGGAGTTCTTCGGGGCACGCGCGGCCGACTGGGACACCCGCTTCCCCGACGACGGCCCCGCGTACGCGGCAGCGGTCGCCGAACTGGCACTGACCGAGGGCGCCCGCGTGCTCGACGCGGGCTGCGGCACCGGGCGCGCCCTGCCGCCACTACGAGCGGCCGTGGGGCCCTCCGGAGTGGTCCTGGGGGCCGATCTGACTCCAGCCATGCTGGAGGCCGCCGTGCAGGCCGGACGGGACCGCGAGGGGCAACTGCTGCTCGCGGATGTCGCCGGGCTACCCCTGCGCACCGAGTCACTGGACGCCGTTTTCGGGGCTGGCCTCATCGCTCACTTGCCGAACCCCGCAGAAAACCTGCGGGAGTTGGCACGAGTCGTACGGCCCGGCGGGACTCTGGCGCTCTTCCACCCGATCGGCCGGGCAGCGCTCGCGGCCCGCCAGGGGCGACGGCTCACTCCGGACGACCTGCGTGACGAGGCCAACCTCCGCTCCCTGCTGGCCGGCTCCGGCTGGGACATGACGTCGTACGTCGACGAGGACAGCCGATTCCTCGCGCTGGCCGCACGCCGCGCCTGACGCCTCAGGCCCTTCCGGCGACCTCCGCCGCAAAGGCATCGGGGTTGTCGAACATGATGTTGTGCCCGGCGCCTGGCACGGTCACCACGCGCACTCCGGCGGCCTCCAGTCCCTCCCCGCCCGGGAGTTCGCCGCTCAGCTCGCCCTGGAGATAGACACGGTCCACCGTCAGGTCTCGGAGCATGTGGCGCATCGTGGGGTTCGTGCCCCGCGCGAGTCCGGTGGCCGTGCGGTGCAGGGCGCACGGGTCGGCGAGGCGCATGGTGGCCGCCCAGGAGGGGCCGACCTTGTCGAGCACGCGCGCGTGGCCGCCGTTTTCGACGTAGTCGGCCTCCTCGTACGAGGCGATTCCGCTACTGCCCGTCGTACCCGGCGGGTACGGGTCGAGGTTGGCCTCCGCGAGAAGCAGCCGTGAGACGAGGTCGGGCCGCCGGTGGGCGAGCACGATGGCGACGGCGCCTCCCATGCTGTGCGCGACGAGCTCCGCCTCGGTGACGCGGTCGGCGTCCAGAACCGCCGCGAGCGCGTCGGCATGATCTTCCAGCGTATAGCCGAAGTCCGCGGGCCTGTCGCTGATGCCGTGGCCGGGCAGATCGACGAACAGGGTACGGCGGCCCGCCAGTTCGGGCCGGGCCGCGATGTGCGCGTAATAGACCGTCGACGCCGCCCCCAGCCCGTGGACGTAGACGCGCGCCGGTTCGGCGCCCGCCGTTTCCGTCCAGCGGATCCGGCTTCCTTTGCCGTCGAAATCGGCCTGCTTCATCACGCTCTCCTCTGTGCCGCTTCATCGTTTTCTCGCGCCTTCAAGAGAATACATCGGAACCGATGTATAGATGAAGCGATGTACAGCGAGTGTGCGGCAGACTGTGGGCATGCTTGAGCTGGCGATCCTCGGCTTCTTGTACGACACCCCGCTGCACGGCTATGAGCTGCGCAAACGCATCACCGCGCTGACGGGCCATGTGAAGCCGGTGGCCGAGAGCACCTTGTATCCCGCGATCAAGCGACTGGAGCAGGCCGGCCTGCTGGCCCGGGCGACGCAGCCCGGCTCCGTGGCGGCCCCGCGTCACGTCCTGACACTCAGCGAGGAGGGCAGACGCGAGCTGCGTCACCGGCTCGCGGAACCCGCGCGGCGCGACATCACCGACGAGAACCGCTGGTTCACCGTGCTCGCCTTCCTCAGACATCTGGAGAAGCCGGCGGCGCAGGCCGTAGTACTACGACGCAGGCTCGCCTTCCTGGAGGAGCCCGCGAGCTTTTTCTACGACGGTGACAGACCGCTGCGCGCCGAGGAGGTGGACGATCCCTTCCGGCGCGGCATCCTCACCATTGCGCGGGCCACCAGCCGGGCCGAACTGGCGTGGCTGAGGGCCACGATCGACTCACTCGACGGAAGCCGCGAGGAAGGCGTGAGCGACGGGTGAGGTATGTAGGGCACTTGGGGGTGTGCCCGGTCGTACCGCTTCACCGGCCCGGCCCTCTTCTACCGCCGAGGCTACAACTCAACGTTGAGTAGCATTAGTTGACCGGTGAGCGACGACCCTCTCGGGTCGTCACGGGGGAAGGCGGCCAGATGTCCGGAATATTCGGCAGACTCCGCAAGACGTGGGGCAAGAAGACGGCCGAGCGGTCCGAGGAAGGGCAGCCCGCGACACGACGGCCGGAGAAGGCTCGACACAACCTGTTCGAGGCGGCCGCCGCGTACGTGTCGGCGTGCGCGGAGGACGACCAGGAGCGACTCGAAGAGGCGGCGGCCTGGGTGTCGCCGGAGGCCCTGTCGTTCGGTGTGAACGAGTTGGCCTGCCGGGCTGTCATCGCCCTGGCCCGCGAGCGCGACGAGTCACCGCAGACGGTGGCCCGGACACTGCTCGGACTGCCCGCCGCGTGACAGGAGAGGGCCCCGGACGGTCGTTTCGCGCCTGTCCGGCCGGATAGCAAGCAGCTCCACCTGCGCTTGGCACTCGTGACAAGCGCCTTCCGGTCGCACTAGGGTGCGCCGACGGACACAGGCGATGGGGAGGCTGGGATGGCCGGGACGGACGATGACGCCATCGCCGCCGGGGACGACGACGCGCTGTTCGTGCTCACAGCCGTGCTGCTCACACCGGCGAAGTTCCCCAGTGTGCTGGGGGACGACTACCCGGCGGCCTGCGCGGCGCTCGACCTGACGCCTCTGGCCGACGGGTACGGTCTTGTGATCGGTCAGGACGGCGCGGGCGCGCGGTGGACTGTCGTCATCGACGACGTCTCACTCGTCGCCGTCGCCATCGCCTCCTGGGACTGCGGCATGGAGCACGATCTGTCGCCGGACGAGCGCACGGTCGTCTCCGCGCTGCCCGGCTGGCCCCTTGAGGTCGCCGTCGCGGCGCCGGGTGTGCCGGCCCCGCACGACCCCGGGCCCGAGCTCACGGAGCGGCCCCCGCTGCGCCCACCGGACACCACTACCTGGGGTCCGGCTCAACGGCGCCTCGGCGCCGACGAGATCGCGCTGCAGTGGGCGACCTGGCGGGAGCAGATCGACGACGCCGATTTCGTGAAGCCGGACGGCGAGGCGCCGGCCGAAGAGACCCCTCAGAATCCCCCGGACCAGGCCGAGATCACCGACGGCGAGGCACTCAGCGGTGTCCGCCGGGTCCTGGCGGAGGCACGCTCCTACGTGGACAGGCCACCTCCGCTCGGCCGCGTCCGCTCGGCCTTCGCCACGAGCGATGCCCGGACCCTGCGCGCCGACGGCCCAGGCTGGTCCTTGGTCGCCAGGACCGACGACATCGCCTTCGTCCTCCTCGACGAGGAGCCCGGAGAAGTCCTGCCCATAGGCCGCGGTCCGGAGCTGCCCGGCCTCCTGGAAGCCCTGGACAAGATGGCGGTACGCCCCAGCTGAGCGGCCGCGTCACGCGATACCCACGTGACACGGTCCTCATGGGGTGAGCGTCCCGAGGTTCCGGGCCGCCGCCTTGAGGAGCGAGGCATGGGAGCAGGCGCACAACCCCCGCTCGCGGACGGCGCCGATGGCAGGCCCGCGAGCGGTGATGTGGTCGGCTCCGGCACGCTGGAAGGAGGCGTAACCGGCCGGTGGCGTATCAGCGACCGATCTCCTTGCGTGTGACACGGCGCAGCCTGCGCCGCTGCGAGGGGTCCAGCGCCAGATATGCGGCCGCCGGGACTCCCAGCACGATCAGGAAGGCGGCCCACCAGGGCAGCCAGATCAGCAGGATGAGCCCGACCGCCACACCCCCTGCGGCGATCTTCGCGTTCTTCGACATGTGTCGCCTCCTTCGCGGCTAATGCCGCTCTCTGTCCTGAGAACGGGTCCGCGCCTCCCACGGTTCCGGACCGGGACCCTGATACGACCCTGAGGCCCGACCCCTAGCCAACCCTGAGACCCTCCCCGCCCTCGTGCCCTGTGGCGCAGGGCCTGCCGGCAGGAGTCGACGAGCCCGGTATCCGTAGAGGGGATACCCAACTCTCGGCAATGCGCGCATCAGATGCTGGGCGAGCCGCGGACGGGGCTGGGTATCGCCCACCCCAAGCCGTGTCCCGACGCAGGACGAACAGTGCCTGGTGCCGCCCCCGGCCGGAGCCGACCCATGCCACGACTCCACCGGTTCCGCCTGTCACCCGGAGTGCTGTACCCTCGACGACCCGCCCAGTAGTCAAATTTGAGGAATGCGCCATCGCTGTGCAGAGGATTCCTGCGGCAACTCCCGCCGAGATCACTGAACTGGCCCGCTGCTGTGCCGTTTTCGTCCCCGCCGATCCGCGTCGCACCGCCGGCGTCGCCTTCTGGCACCCGGATGGCGATCCTCCTCCCGAGGTGGCGCCCGGTTCCGCCGAGGATCTGACCGTCGTCCTGCCCACGGCCGAGGGCGTCGACCTCGTGACCGTACCCGCCGTGTTCCTCCCCGTGCGTGCCGCTCTGCCGGTCCTCACGCGCGCGCGTGCCGCAGCGCAGGCGCACCGAGCGACCTCGTTCTGGGGCGCGGCCGCCGTACTCGCTCTCCAGTTCGCCGCGCGAGGGCTGCTGCTGCCCGGACTGACCGCCGAAGACCACGACACCTGGCGCGCGGGGCCGCTGCCGCCGCAGGACCTGGAGCGGATCCGTGAGCTGGCCGCCGCGATGCCGCCTCATGCGCACGCAGTGCCGGTGGACGGCGACGGACCGCTGCGGTTGCCCGATCCGGAACAGCTGCTCCGGGCCTTCCTCGACGCGGTCGCCGACGCGCTGCCCCGCTCGCCCGCGGCGTCGCTCGCGGCGGGCGGTCAGGCCTTCGCGGCGGAGGAACCGCAGCACGTGCCCGAGCAGCGTGCCTGGGCCGCGGACATCGCCGCCGGGCACGACTCGGACGTACGGATTTCGCTGCGCGTCGAGGTACCGGGGCTCGCGTCGGCCGTGTCGGAGGAGACCCGGCTGCCGTTCCGCGCGGTACCGCAGGTCCACAGTGTGAGTGATCCGACGCTCGTCGCGGACGCCTCCGCCGTCTGGGCCGGAGCCTCCCCCTTCGGCCCGCGCGCGCGGATGGCCGCACTGCTCGCACTGCGCCGCGCGGTGCGGGCCTGGGACCCACTGGCTTCCCTCCTGTCGGCAGCCGTACCGGACGCCGTCGAACTCGCCGACGAGGACGTCACGGAACTCCTCGGCGAAGGCGCCCGCAGGCTGGCGGTCGCGGGCATCGACCTGCACTGGCCCAAGGAGCTGGCGCAGAAGTTGACCGCACGCGCGGTCATCGGCCCGCCGGACGACGAGGAGGGCCCGGTCGGAACCTCGTCGGACGCGCCCTCGTTTCTGTCCGCGGACGCCCTGCTCGCCTTCAACTGGCGGTTCGCGCTGGGAGATCAGCACCTCACCCGGCAGGAACTGGACCGGCTCGCCGAAGCGAACCGGCCCATGGTGCGGCTGCGCGACCAGTGGGTGCTGATCGACCCGCACGAGGTACGCCGCGCCCAGGCACAGCAGGACCGCAAGGTCACACCCATCGACGCGCTGGGTGCCGCTCTGACGGGCTCCACGGAGGTGGACGGCCTCCGGGTCGACGTACGGCCCACGGGGTGGCTGGCGACGCTGCGGGAACGGCTGGCGGACCCGGAGGCGCAGGAGCCGGTCGGGCAGCCCGCCGCACTCACCGCGACGCTGCGGGACTACCAGCTTCGGGGACTCAACTGGCTCGCCCGTATGACCTCTTTGGGGCTGGGCGGATGTCTCGCCGACGACATGGGCCTGGGCAAGACCATCACGCTGATCGCCCTGCATCTGCACCGGCAGACAGACGAGTCGGCCGCGGGTCCCACACTCGTGGTCTGCCCGGCCTCCCTGATGGGCAACTGGCAGCGCGAGATCGAGAGGTTCGCCCCCGGCACCCCCGTACGGCGTTTCCACGGCTCCCGGCGCAGCCTGGAGGGCCTGGCCGACGGCGAGTTCGTCCTCACGACGTACGGCACGATGCGCCTCGACGCGCCAGGTCTCGCCGAGGCGGCCTGGGGCATGGTCGTCGCGGACGAGGCGCAGCACGTCAAGAACCCCTACTCGGCGACGGCACGAGCTCTGCGTACGATCGGCTCACGCGCGCGTGTGGCGCTCACCGGCACACCGGTGGAGAACAACCTCTCGGAACTGTGGGCGATCCTCGACTGGACGACCCCCGGACTGCTCGGCAGGCTCGGCACGTTCCGTACGCGGTACGCCCAGGCCGTCGAGGGCGGCGAGGATCCTGCGGCGGCGGAACGGCTCGCCCAGCTCGTACGGCCCTTCCTGCTGCGCCGGCGCAAGTCGGACCCGGGTATCGCGCCCGAACTGCCACCGAAGACCGAGACCGACCGTGCCGTGTCGCTCACAACCGAGCAGGCGGGGCTGTACGAGGCCGTGGTGCGCGAGGCCCTCGCGGAGATCTCGGGCGCGGACAGCATGGCGCGGCGCGGTCTGATCGTGAAGCTGCTGACCGGGCTGAAGCAGATCTGCAACCACCCCGCTCAGTTCCTCAAAGAGGATCAGCCGAAGATTCCGGGCAGGTCCGGGAAGCTTGAGCTGCTGGACGAACTACTCGACACCATCCTCTCCGAGGGAGCGAGCGTTCTGGTCTTCACGCAGTACGTGCGGATGGCGCGCCTCATCGAGAATCACTTGGCTGAGCGCGGTGTGTCGACGCAGTTCCTGCACGGAGGGACGCCCATCAGCGCGCGCGAGGCGATGGTGGACCGCTTCCAGGAGGGCGAAATCCCTGTCTTCTTGTTGTCGTTGAAGGCGGCCGGCACGGGGCTGAACCTGACGCGGGCCGAGCATGTCGTGCACTACGACCGCTGGTGGAACCCCGCAGTCGAGGCGCAGGCCACGGACCGGGCGTACCGCATCGGCCAGAGTCGGCCCGTGCAGGTGCACCGGTTCATCACCGAGGGGACCATCGAGGACCGGATCGCCGACATGCTGCGGCACAAACAGAAGTTGGCGGACTCGGTGCTAGGCGCCGGGGAGGCGGCCCTCACGGAGTTGACCGATGCCGCACTGGCCGACCTGGTGGAGCTGCGAGGGGGCGCACGATGACTGATCGCGACAAGGAGCGCACTTTTGCCGCGCTGCCGCCCGCGCACGGGCGGGGTTTCGCGCGGACCTGGTGGGGCCTGGCCTGGCTACAGGCCCTGGAGGACGCGGCGTTGGACTCCCAGCAGGTGAAGACGGGTCGCAGGCTCGCGCGTGCCGGAGCGGTGGGCGCCGTCTCGGTGCGTCCGGGGCGCATCACGGCTGTCGTACAGGACCACGACGGCACCGCGCACCGGGCGGACGTGCTGCTTCAGGAACTGTCCGGGGAACAGTGGGACCGCTTCCTGGACATGGCCGTCGAACGCGCGGGGCACATCGCCGCGCTGCTCGACCGCGACATGCCTCCGCACCTGGTCGAGGACGCGGCGGCCGCCGGAGTCGAACTCCTGCCGGGACTCGGTGATCTGGAGGCGGAGTGCGACTGCGAGGCCTGGGACCACTGCGGGCACACGGCCGCGCTCTGCTACCAGACGGCGCGGCTCCTGGACCAGGATCCGTTCGTCCTGCTGCTGATGCGCGGGCGGGACGAACACACTCTCCTGGAAGAGCTTCAGGCGCGTGGCAGCGCCCCCGCACAGGAGTCGGCTGAAACGCCGAACCCCTGTCCGGAGGGCGTGAACGCCGCCGACGCCTACGCGGTCGGGGACATCCTTCCGCCGCTGCCCGCCCTTCCAGTGCTGCCCGAGGGGCCGGGAAAGCCTCCTTCCCTGGACACGGAGGCCGCTCCGGCACCCGGGGTCGACCCGGCTGCACTGGAGTTCCTGGCCGCCGCGACCGCGGCCGAGGCCTACCGGCTGCTCTCCGAGGCGCTCCGCCCCGGGCACGGACGGCGGGCGGTCGAGGCGGAGCTGACGCCTGCCCAGGATGCGGTCCGGATTGCTGCCGGACGCCCGGAGAGTGCGATCGCCCAGCGGCTCGCCGACGGTTCGGGGCGCGACGCCTGGGAGCTGGAGCTCTCCGTACGAGCCTGGCGGTACGGCGGTGTGGCGGCGCTGTCCGTCCTTGAGGAGGAGTGGACCGTCGAGCCGGAATCGCTGGCACGCGCGCGTGCCGCGCTGGAGTCGGCCTGGGACGACGACGAGCGGCCACGGTTGCATACCGCACACAACCGCTGGAGCGCGATCGACGGGACGGCTCAGCTGCGGTTGGGGCGCGACGGCCGGTGGTGGCCGTATCGCAAGGAGCGGGGCCTGTGGAGCCCTGCGGGGCCGGCGGTGGGGGACCCCGCGACGGCTCTCGCCCTGGCGGAAGGGGACCTGCACGGTGATCCGACGAGTGGTTGACGCGCCACGTTCACCTAGGGATCATGCTGCGTTTGGTGCCAGGGCGAACTCTGGCCGTTGTCAGCCAACTTGTGCCCCAGGAGGCCAAATGTTCCCGCACGCCGTCAGTCGGCGCCGCGTCCGCCGATCCGTCGCCGCGGGTGTGCCGCTCGCCGTGGTGGCTGCCCTCGTGGTGACCGGCACCGCGAGCGCGGAGGGCCACCCGGCGCAGCCGCGGGTCACGGGCACCGCGACGCTCGGCGACATCCCGCTGGGCACGTTCAGCAACGCGCTGCTGCCGGGCACCGTGGCCGACGACCGAGGCGTGGACCTCGGTGGCATCGGCAGCGACATCTACCCTGCCGGACGCAAGGGCGAGTTCTGGACCGTGACCGACCGCGGGCCCAACGGCCAGATCAAGGTGGACGGCACGAAGCGCCGCACTTTCCCGGTGCCCGGCTTCGACCCGGCGATCGTGAGGATCCGGGTGTCCGGTGACACCGTGAAGGTGCTCGACTCGATCCCGATCACCACGTCCGGCGGAAAGCCCGTCACCGGGCTGCCCAACCAGGCGGGGCGCGACGAGGCGCCGTACTCCTATGACGCGCAGACCCCGCTCACGTACAACCCGAACGGTGTCGACACCGAGGGGATCGTACGGGCCGCGGACGGCTCGTTCTGGCTCGTCGACGAGTACGGCCCGTCACTGATCCATGTCTCCGCGCGCGGAGAGGTGCTCACGCGCTATGTGCCCAAGGGGCTGAACCCGACCGGCGCGGACTACCCGGTGGTCGAGGCGCTGCCCTCCATCCTGCTGCACCGGAAGACCAACCGTGGCTTCGAGGGGCTCGCCCTGCTGCCCGGCGGTGACCTGGTGCTCGCGGTGCAGAGCCCGCTCTCGCTGCCGGACGGCGACGCGGGAGACGCCTCGCTCACGACGCGGCTGCTGCGCTTCTCGCCGAAGAAGCGGGCGGTCACCGCCGAGTACGCGTACCGCTTCGACCCGGTGAACGTGGTCGACCCCAGCGAGGACGACACCTCGGAGCTGAAGATCTCCTCCGTGGTGGCCGTCGGCCGCGACGAGCTGCTCGTGGAGGAGCGCACCGACAAGGCAGCGCGCCTGCAGTCGGTCAAGCTCACCAGCAGCGCGAACATCCTCGGAAGCCGGTGGGACACCGACACGACGTCGCCCTCTCTGGAGCAGCTCGACGACCCGGCGGCCTCCGGCGTCCCGGTGCTTCGCAAGCGGCTGGTAGTGGACCTGGGGACGGTCGCAGGAGTGCCCGGCAAGGTCGAGGGCGTCGCGCGCGTGGACGACAGGACACTCGCCCTCATCAACGACAACGACTTCGGGATGACCGACGGGACCGGCGCGTTCGACGCGCAGGGCCGGCTGGTGGACAGCGGTATCGAGACGACCGTCACGTACGTGCGGCTGCCTCGCGGTATCTGACCCACGGGAGCCGTTTCCGTGCCGCACGCGCGCGTGAGCCGTGAACAACGGCCACGCACACGTGCCGTTCACGTCAGCGGCTTGGTGAGCTTGTGGGTGCCGCTGCCGATGTCGGCGGCCAGGCTGCAGGCGACGTTGTCCATGCCGATCTCGTAGACGCCGGGGTCCGGATACTGCACGAGGGTGCCGCGCACGGTGCCCGCGGGCTGTTGGGCCGCCTTGCGTTCCAGTGGGGCTTCGCACAGCTCCGTCGCGGCCTTCTGGAGGGCTGCGTCGGTCGTGTAGCTGCCGTTGAGTTCGGCCACCTTCACGACTTCGGCGTCATGCGGCGCGCCGCACGAGCGCTTGGCGGCCTGCCCGGGCTGACTGTCGCGCGTGTCGAAGCAGTCGCCCGTCCTCAGCAAGTAGAACGGCACTTCGTCGTCCGCCAGGTTCGGGATGAGCGATTCCAGTCCGCTCGGCAGCTCCGAAGGTAGCTCGCTGGGAAACTCCGAGGGCAGTTCGCTCGGCAGTTCCGAAGGCAGGGACGGCAGTTCGCTGGGGAGCTCGGACGGGATGCTGAACGACGGGGTGGGCGTTCGCGTGCTCCCGCCGCTCTCAGTGGGTGACTTCTTGTCATCGTCGCCGCCTCCGTTGGTGGTCACCAACGCCACGGCGACGATGACTCCGAGTCCCACCAGTACGGCGAGCACAAGGAACAGGGTGCCGCGGCGCGGTCCTCCACGATGGTCGCCGGGCCCACCCGGTGATCCGGGCGGCGGCGGCTGCCAGCCTCCACCGCCCTGTGACGGTGGACCGTAGTGGTCGCCGGAGCCTCCGGGAGGCGGACCATAGCCGCCGGAGTCGGCGGGTGGAGGCCCGTAGCCTCCTGAAGACGGTGGGCCGAAACCACCGCCTCCAGAAGGCGGTGTTCCTCCCGGTGGCCGAGGAGGCTGGGGCGGTAAGGGCGGCATGGCCATACCGTCAAGAGTCACCTCGAACCGGTCATCAGGCGACCCCTGTGCGGAAGTTGATACGGACCCATGCCATGGATCGCACGATTCCGGAGAATTCCGTGCGGAGAGCACCGGAAAACAGTGTAGATCGGCAGCAGGAGCCAGGTCCGACACCCGCCAGGCGCCGACCCCGGCGTTCCCGCGGATCAGCCTCGCGCGCCCAACAGATGGTCCATGGCCAGCTGGTCCAACCGCTCGAAGGCCATCCCGCGCGCGGCGGCAGCCTCCACGTCGAAGTCCTCGAAGGACGCGCGGTCTGCGAGCAGCCCCTTCAGGCCGTCCGCGGCGGTGAGCTGCGCCAGCTCGTCCAGGCGCGAGGCGTGCAGCGCGTCCTGGACCTCGGAGTCGGCACGGAAGGCGGCCGAACGCTCGCGCAGGATCAGGTAGTTGCGCATGCACCCCGCCGCCGACGCCCAGACGCCGTCCAGGTCTTCGGTCCGCGGTGGCTTGAAGTCGAAGTGCCTCGGCCCCGCGTAACCGGCACTCTCCAGGAGGTCGACCAACCAGAACGCAGAGCGCAGATCGCCCGCCCCGAAGCGCAGGTCCTGGTCATACTTGATGCCTGACTGGCCGTTGAGGTCGATGTGGAAGAGCTTGCCCGCCCACAGTGCCTGCGCAATGCCGTGCGTGAAGTTCAGCCCGGCCATCTGCTCGTGACCCACCTCTGGGTTGACGCCGTACATCTCCGGACGCTCCAGGCGCTCGATGAAGGCCAGGGCGTGGCCGACCGTGGGCAGCAGGATGTCGCCGCGCGGCTCGTTCGGCTTCGGTTCGATCGCGAACTTCAGGTCGTACTCCTGCGAGATCACGTACTCGCCAAGGAGGTCGAAGGCCTCCTTCATGCGGTCCAGTGCGACGCGTACGTCCTTGGCGGCGCCGGACTCGGCGCCCTCGCGGCCGCCCCAGGCGACGTACGTCCGGGCGCCCAGCTCGACCGCCAGGTCGACGTTGCGGATCGTCTTGCGTAGCGCGTAGCGACGTACGTCACGGTCGTTGGCGGTGAACGCGCCATCCTTGAAGACGGGGTGCGTGAACAGGTTCGTGGTGGCCATCGGCACCTTCATGCCGTTCGCGTCGAGGGCCTGCCTGAACCGCTTGATGTGAGACTCGCGCTCGCTGTCCGAGGACCCGAAGGGGATCAGGTCGTCGTCGTGGAAGGTCACTCCGTAGGCGCCGAGCTCGGCCAGGCGCTGCACCGACTCGACCGGGTCCAGGGCGCGCCGGGTGGCGTCGCCGAACGGGTCCCTTCCCTGCCAGCCGACGGTCCACAGGCCGAAGGTGAACCTGTCCTCGGGGGTGGGCTGGTAGTTCATATCGCGACTCCTTGCTGGCTCCGACTATTTCGTCATGGCGCTTAACAAATTAGTATGCTGAGGCATCTCTGGGAAGAGACAGGGATGTCCGAAGACTAGGGACAAGCTGCTTCAGGGCAGGGACAAGGTGCGGAACGCGGGTCACAGTGGTCCTGGGTGCCCGAAAACACGCCGATCCCGCGGAGCCGCGGAAGAGGGAGAACCGATGTCAGCAGCCGAGGGTCCGCTCGTCGTCGGGGTGGACTCGTCCACCCAGTCCACCAAAGCCCTGGTCGTCGACGCGTCGACCGGACAGGTCGTGGCGAGCGGGCAGGCGCCGCACACCGTCACCTCCGGAGTGCGCCGCGAGAGTGACCCGAGGCAGTGGTGGGACGCGCTCTGCGAGGCACTGCAGCAGTGCGGCGACGCGGCGCGCGAGGCCGCGGCGGTGTCGATCGGCGGCCAGCAACACGGCCTGGTCACACTCGACGCCCAGGGCGACCCCGTACGCCCTGCCCTGCTGTGGAACGACGTCCGCTCGGCGCCGCAGGCCCGCCGGCTGGTGGAGGAGTTGGGCGGCCCGAAGGCCTGGGCCGAGCGCACCGGCAGCGTGCCGGGGCCCTCCTTCACGGTCACGAAGTGGGCCTGGCTGGCAGAGAACGAACCCGACGCCGTACGCGCGACCGTGTCCGTGCGCCTGCCCCACGACTACCTCACCGAACGCCTCACGGGACGGGGCACCACCGACCGCTCGGACGTCTCCGGTACGGGCTGGTGGGCATCGGCGACGGAGGCGTACGACGACGAGATCCTCGCGCATGTCGGCCTCGACCCGACCCTGCTCCCCCAGGTGGTCCGGCCCGGCGAGATCGCCGGAACCGTGCACTCCAGGGGTGGGCTGCCCTTCTCCAGGGGCACGCTGGTCGCCGCCGGCACAGGTGACAACGCGGCCGCCGCACTCGGCCTCGGGCTGCGCCCCGGCACACCGGTGCTGAGCCTCGGCACCTCGGGCACGGTGTACGCCGTCTCGACGCGACGCTCCGCCGACCCGACCGGCACGGTGGCGGGCTTCGCCGACGCGCGCGGCGACTGGCTCCCACTGGCCTGCACGCTGAACTGCACACTTGCCGTCGACCGCGTCGCCGCGCTCCTCGGCCTGGACCGCGAGGCCGTCGAGCCCAGCACGGGCGTGACGCTCCTGCCCTACCTGGACGGTGAGCGCACACCGAACCTGCCACACGCCTCGGGGCTGCTGCACGGGCTACGGCACGACACGACCGGCGGGCAGCTGCTCCAGGCGGCATACGACGGTGCCGTCCACTCCTTGCTGGGCGCCCTCGACCTGGTGCTCGACCCGGACGCCGACCGCTCCGCGCCACTGCTGCTCATCGGAGGGGGCGCGCAGGGTGCGGCCTGGCAGCAGACCGTACGTCGCCTGTCGGGGCGGCCCGTTCAAGTACCGGAGGCCAGGGAGCTGGTGGCGCTGGGCGCCGCCGCACAGGCCGCGGGTCTGCTGACCGGCGAGGACCCGGCCTCGGTCGCCCGGCGCTGGAACACTGCCCACGGGCCCGTTCTCGACGCCGTGGAGCGGGACGAGGAGACGCTCGCGCGGATCGCCGGGGTACTCTCCGACGCGGCCCCGCTGCTGGAGCGGGAACCGAACGGAAACTGACGCGGATTGCCTGAACTGACGGGCCGCACAAGAACTGAGAGCGAACCGTCTGAACGGACAGGCCGCACAAGAACTGAGAGAGGCATGACCGCACCGTTGCACGATGCCCATCCGAATGGTTCCGGCCGGCGTCTGCCCGACACCCAGCAGGGCATGCGCCGCCGCAACCTCTCCCGGGTCATGCACACGGTCAACGCCGAGGGGCCGCTGTCCCGTGCCGCCGTCGCCTCGCGCATCGGCCTGACCCGGGCGGCCATCTCGACGCTGGTGGACGAGTTGATCCGCTCGGGGCTCCTCGAAGAGCTGGGACCCGAGCGGCCGGGACGAGTGGGGCGGCCCGGCTCGGCGCTCGCCGTCAGCGATCACGGTCCGGCGGGGATCGGCGCGGAGGTGGGCGTCGACCATCTCGCGGTGTGCGCGGTCGATCTGCGCGGTGAGGTGCGGGCGCGGGCGGTACGGCACGGCACGAATCGCGGGCGGGCGCCCGAGCCCGTGATCGCGGAACTGACTTCGATGGTCCGTCAGGTCGTCGCCGAGGCGGAGCGGGAGCGGCTGTGGCCCGCCGGCCTGGCGGTCGCCGTACCCGGTCTGGTGGCGCGGGACGCCCGGACCGTGGTCCGCGCCCCCAACCTCGACTGGCACGACACGGACCTCGGCGCGCTGCTGCCCGGTGAACTGCCGCTGACCGTGGACAACGAGGCCAACTTCGGCGGCCTCGCGGAACTCTGGCTCGGCAACGCGACTCCGCGCGACTTTCTCCACGTGTCGGCGGAGATCGGCATCGGTGCGGCGGTGCTCGTGGACGGGCGGCTGTTGCGCGGAACGCGCGGTTTCGCAGGCGAGTTGGGGCATGTGCCTGTCTGGCCGGACGGGCCCGCGTGCCCTTGCGGTGGCCGCGGCTGCCTTGAGCAGTACGCCGGTGAGGAGGCCGTGCTGCGTGCCGCCGGACTGGAACCGGGCGGAGACCGGGTCGGTCTGCTCGCCGAGCGGGCGGCCCAGGGCGACCCGGACGTACGACGTGCGCTGCGCGGAGCCGGAACCGCGCTCGGCATCGCCCTGACCGGGGCGGTCAATCTGCTGGATCCGGAGACCGTCGTGCTGGGCGGAGCGCTGTCCGGCCTCGCACCATGGCTGTTGCCCGCGCTGGAAGGCGAGTTGGCGCGGCGCACGGCGGGCCCCGCCTGTGCCGTGTCCGTTTCGCGGCTGGGGCCGGAGGGACCGCTGCTTGGCGCGGCCCACTCGGTGGTACGGGCCGTGCTCGACGATCCGGCGGCGGTGGCAGGGCGGTCCTAGGCCCTGTCGTCACATTCCCGTCTGCCTCGCGACGCCACGCACGCCCTCCCGCCGCACCGGGCGCAGACCCAAGTACATCCAGTACGAGGGTCCACACCCGGCACACCGAGAACACGCACCTGACGCCGCGAGGCCACCCTCCGGGCGACGACGGGAATGTGACGACAGGACCTAGCAGTTGGCCGACACAGGTCAGACGTAGAGAGCCGTGGTTGTACGTCAGGACGCCCGCCGCCGGAGACCTGTTCCCCCCTTCGGGTGGCCGAGTTGTCCACAGCCCGGCCTCCGTCCACTGATTCAGGACCGTCTCTCCTGCTCAACCGGCAGGCGCCGTACCGTGATTCTCGCGAGGCACAGCCGTCGGACCGATGGCAGTGTGTCCCGGTCCACCGACACGGAAGAGCGGAGCTGTGCAGCCATGACCGACCCCCGAATCCTGACCGTACGACCCGAACCCGGTGAGTTCGCGTGGACGTTCGGCGGCGCGCCGCCCGTCGCACGTATCGCCCCCGGCGCCGTCCTCGACCTGTACACCGAGGACTGCTTCGCCGGGCGCGTGCGGTCCGAGAAGGACCTGGTGTCCGAGGTCTGCGAGTTCCCCTTCCTCAACCCGCAGACCGGGCCCTTCCATGTGGAGGGAGCGGAGCCGGGAGACACGGTCGCGGTGCACTTCGTGTCGATCGAACCGGCCCGGGACTGGGCGGCGTCGACGACAGTCCCCCTGTTCGGCGCGCTCACTTCCACGCACACGACTGCCACGCTGCAGCCACCGCTGCCGGAGACGGTATGGATCTGGCAGCTCGACCGGGAGCGGCGCACCGCAGTGTTCCGCGCGCGTGAGAGTGACATACGGATCGAGCTGCCCATGGATCCGATGCACGGGACCGTCGGCGTGGCGCCGGCGAACCTGGAGGTGCGCTCCGCGCTGGTGCCCGACGCGCACGGCGGGAACATGGACACTCCGGAGATGCGGGCCGGCGTCACCTGCTTCCTCGGAGTGAACGTCGAGGGCGCCCTGTTGAGCCTCGGAGACGGACACGCACGGCAGGGCGAGGGCGAGACGTGTGGTGTCGCCGTCGAGTGCGCGATGAACACGGTGGTGATCGTCGAGCTGCTCAAGGGGATCGCCACCCCCTGGCCGCGCATCGAATCCGACACGCACATCATCTCGACCGGGTCCGCACGCCCGTTGGAGGACGCGTTCCGGATATCCCAGCTCGACCTGGTGCGATGGCTGGTGCGCGACTACGGATTCAGCGAGCTGGACGCCTACCAGTTCGCAACCCAGGCGGTCGAGTCGCCGCTCGCCAACGTCTGCGACACCAACTACACGTGCGTCGCCAAGCTCCGCAAGGAATGGCTGCCGGCACGCGAGACTCATCGCGGGCTGCATGCGCAACTGCGCGGGACGGCCGCGGCTATCCGGCACTGAGGTCGTGGCTCACCAGCAGCTCACCAGCACTGAGCCGCGGCTCCGCGGCACTGAGGCCACGGCTCACCGGCATCAGGCCATGGCTCACCCGCGCTGAGGCCACGGCTCCCATCGCGGGGCCGAGCCGAAGACACTCCCGCGGGGCGTTCGCCCCGCCACACCGAAAGGCAGATGTCCCATGGAACGGGCCAGATCGTCCTTCAGCCGGCGACGCGTCCTGAAGGGCGCCGCCCTCGCCGCCCTCCCCTACGCGTTACTCCCCGACGCACGGGCCACGGCACAGGTCGCGGCCGTCGACTACCCGCCCACCGAATGGGTTCCGGCGACCACGTCCAACTACACGGCGGCCAACCGGCCGACGAGCTATCCGCTCGACTACGTGATCATCCATGTCACCCAGGAGAACTACTCCGACACCCTGTCCATCTTCCAGAACCCGCAGAAGAAGGTGTCCGCCCACTACCTTGTGCGATCGGCCGACGGGCATGTGGCGCAGTGCGTGAGGGAGCGCGACATCGCCTGGCAGGCGGGGAACTGGGACTACAACACGCGCAGCATCGGCATCGAGCACGAGGGCTGGGTGGACCAGCCCGCCTACTTCACCAACGCCCTGTACGAGGAGTCCGCCAAGCTCACCGCTGCGATCTGCACCAGATACGGCATCCCCAAGGACCGCGCGCACATCATCGGCCACTACGAGGTGCCGGGCACCGACCACACCGATCCGGGGCCGAACTGGGACTGGACGCGCTTCATAAGGCTCGTCAACTTCGCCTGAGCCACCGGCCCGTCCACTGTCCGCCCGGCCGAAGGAATGGTCACAGAGCTTGTCCGGACCCGCACCGGGCGTGACGATGGGGCCAGCCGCATCGCTTTCCGGGAGGCCGAGTTGACCGATCCATGGGTGGCTCTGGAACCGGGCGCCGATCCCGCCGAACGGGTGCGGATCGTGCGCCGTGCCCACAAGGCGTTCACCGAGGCGGGCACGGTGCCGCGGCCGGTCCGCTCGGTGGTGGCCGACTCGTGGCGGCGTTCGGCACGGGCCGGTGTCGTACCGGACGGCACCGCGAACGTGGAGCTCACGGACGGTGATCTCGGCTCGTACCGGGCGGAGCATCCGCTGGCCCGGGTCATGCCGGTGTTCCGTGAGCTCTTGGGGACGTTCGCGGCGGACGGGGAGCATCTCCTGGCGGTGTGCGACGCCCAGGGCAGGCTGCTGTGGGTCGAGGGTCATCCCGTGATGCGGCGAAAGGCGGGGCGGATGAACTTCGTGCCGGGTGCGCGCTGGTCGGAGACCTCGGTCGGGACGAACGCGCCGGGCACGGCGGTCGCGGTGGACCGGGCGGTGCAGGTGTTCGCGGCCGAGCACTTCTTCCGCCGGGTCCAGCCCTGGACGTGTGCGGCGGCGCCGGTGCACGATCCGCGCACCGGGCGGATGCTCGGCGCCGTCGACATCACCGGCGGGGACCGGCTCGCGCATCCGCACAGTCTCGGTTTCGTGCAGGCGGTGGCGAGGGCCGCGGAGTCCCAGTTGGCGTTGCTCGCACCGCCGCCGGCCACCGCCGGCACCATCGAGCTGTCCGCGCTGGGCCGCGACGAGGCCCAACTGGTCGCGGGCGGCCGGAAGGTCGGGCTCAGCCGCAGGCACAGCGAGATCCTGGTGCTGCTGGCCCGGCACCCGGAAGGACTGACGGGTGACGAGTTGCTGTGTGCGCTGTACGAGGACGAGTCGGTGTCGCCGGTGACACTGCGCGCCGAGCTCACCCGGCTGCGCCGGCTGCTCGGCCCGGGGCTGCTGGACTCACGCCCCTACCGGCTCACCACGCCGGTCGAGTCCGATGTCGCGGTCGTCGAACGGCGGCTCGGTACCGGTGCGGTGACGGCTGCCGCGTCGGCGTACACGGGTCCGTTGCTGCCCGGTTCGGGGGCCCCGGCGGTGGTGCGGTTGCGGCGCAGGCTCGCCGACGGGCTGCGTGCGGCGCTCATCGCCCGCCGCGATCCCGACCTGTTGGCGGACTGGACCCATGCGCCCTGGGGCGAGGAGGATCTCGACGTATGGCGGGCGCTGGCCGCCGTACGGCCGACAGCAGCTGTACGAGCGCGCCTGAGCGCGCTGGAGTCCGAGCTGTCGGCAACCCTCTCGTACTCGGGCGATCCCTCACCCTCGACGGCTCCCTCACACTCGACCGCCCCCTCGCACTGGACCGCCGCCTCATAGTTGGCCGCCTCCTCGCACTCAACCGCTCCACGCATGCGACGGCCATTCCACCCTCGACCGCCCCCACCCACGCGACGGCTCTTCCACACTCGGCTGCCCCCACGTACTAAGCGACTTCCCCCTCGCCCTCGCCCTCGGCCTCGGCCGCTCTGGCGCACTCGGCCGTCCCTCGTACTCAGCGCACCGGCCACGAACCCAGCCAGTACCCGAACCGGACCCGAGAACCTCCGCAACGTACTTGCAACGTCGCCGGTCCTAGCCTCGCGGCGAGAGCTGCCCAACGGCGGGCAGCGCTTCTCCGGGAGGCAGACCAGCATGACTCGTTACACGGCGCCCGGCACTGATGGCGCGATCGTCTCCTACCAGACGCGTTACGACCACTTCATCGGCGGGGAGTACGTTCCGCCGGCGCGTGGGCAGTACTTCGAGAACCCGAGTCCGGTGAACGGGCAGCCGTTCACCGAGATCGCGCGGGGCACCACCGAGGACGTGGAGCGCGCGCTCGACGCGGCGCACGCGGCCGCGCCCGCCTGGGGGCGCACCTCGGTCGCCGCACGCGGCGACATCCTGCTGAAGATCGCCGACCGGATGGAGGCGAACCTGGAGAAACTGGCGGTCGCCGAGAGCTGGGAGAACGGCAAGCCGGTACGCGAGACCCTGGCCGCCGACATCCCGCTCGCCATCGACCACTTCCGCTACTTCGCGGGGGCGATCCGTGCCCAGGAGGGTTCGGTGGGCGAGGTGGACGACGACACCGTCGCGTACCACTTCCACGAGCCGCTCGGCGTGGTCGCGCAGATCATCCCGTGGAACTTCCCGATCCTGATGGCGGTCTGGAAGCTCGCACCGGCCCTCGCCGCGGGCAACGCGGTCGTCATCAAGCCCGCCGAGCAGACCCCGGCCTCCATCCACTACTGGATGAGCCTGATCGCGGACCTGCTGCCGCCGGGTGTGGTGAACATCGTCAACGGTTTCGGCGTGGAGGCGGGCAAGCCGCTGGCGTCCAGTCCGCGAGTGGCGAAGGTCGCGTTCACCGGCGAGACCACGACGGGGCGGCTGATCATGCAGTACGCCTCGGAGAACATCAAGCCGGTCACGCTGGAGCTGGGCGGCAAGTCGCCGAACATCTTCTTCGACGACGTCTGGGCCAAGAACGACGACTTCCGCGACAAGGCCCTCGAAGGCTTCACGATGTTCGCGCTCAACCAGGGCGAGGTGTGCACCTGTCCGTCCCGGGCGCTGATCCAGCGCGGAAACTACCGGGAGTTCCTGGAGGCGGCGGTCGCCCGCACCGAACTCATCAAGCCGGGACACCCGCTCGACACCGACACGATGTTCGGCGCGCAGGCCTCCAACGACCAGTTGGAGAAGATCCTCTCCTATCTCGACATCGGCCGGCAGGAGGGCGCCAGGATTCTCACCGGCGGCGAACGCGTCGACTACGACGGGGAGCTGAAGGGGGGCTACTACGTCCAGCCGACGATCTTCGAGGGCGACAACCGGATGCGGATCTTCCAGGAGGAGATCTTCGGTCCGGTCGTCTCGGTCACGTCCTTCGACGACTTCGACGACGCCATCAAGATCGCCAACGACACGCTGTACGGACTCGGGGCCGGCGTGTGGACGCGCGACATCAACACCGCCTACCGCGCGGGCCGTGCCATCCAGGCGGGCCGCGTCTGGACGAACTGCTACCACGCCTACCCCGCGCACGCTGCGTTCGGCGGCTACAAGCAGTCCGGTATCGGCCGCGAGAACCACAAGATGATGCTGGACCACTATCAGCAGACGAAGAACCTGCTGGTCAGCTACTCCCCTCAGAAGCTCGGCTTCTTCTAGGGCCGCTGCGGTGGATCCCACCCCGCGCGTGGAGCTGACCCCCGCAGCCGCCGAACTGGTGCGGCGGCTGCGGGACATCCACGGACCGCTGATGTTCCACCAGTCCGGCGGCTGCTGCGACGGCAGCGCGCCCATGTGCTACCCGGAGGGCGAGTTCCGCACCGGCGGATCGGACGTCCTGCTCGCCGAGCTGGAGGTCGACGGAGTCGAGGAGCCGGTGACGTTCTGGATGGCGAAGAGTCAGTACGAGCTGTGGAGCCATACGCGGCTGATCGTCGATGTCGTGTCGGGCCGAGGCAGTGGCTTCTCGCTGGAAGCACCCGAAGGAGTGCGTTTTCTGACCCGTTCCCGTCTGGTCGGCGGGTAGCCACTGCCACGGACACCCGCCGTCTGATGAACTCCCCTTGAGTTCTCCGACAGTTGATGAGACATCAGAGGCATCAGGGGGCACGGTGACACGTCGTAGCGGACGTTTCAGAACAGTACTGACGGTTGTCGCGGCATCGAGTGCGCTGGCCGGTACCGCCCTTGTGGGGGCGGTACCGGCCAGTGGCGCGCCGAGCGGCACGCGGATCGCGGCCGGCGTCCAGTACACGGAGATGGACGTCCCGGCCGCAAAGGGTGTGGCGCACGCACATGTGCTGACCGTCGATATGCGCGACCCCCATGTGCGGGTCGATCTCATGTACCCCGGATCTGTCGCGTCCCGGGCGCCCGTCTCCCAACTCGCCGGCGCCCGAGGTGCCGTCGCGGGCGTCAACGGCGACTTCTTCAACATCACGGAAACCCAGCATCCCGGGGTCACGGCGACGGGCGCGAGCGTGGGCCCGATGATCGCGAGCGGACGCGCCCTCAAGGCGGCGGTCCCGAACGGCCAGCGCTTCGGGCCGGCCTTGCCGCCGGGAACGACCACCGAGGACGTGCTCGGCGTGGGCGTCGACCGCAGGGCCCGGCTGGACGGCCTCGCCCTCGACGGCTACGTACGCAGCTACGAGGGGAAGTGGCCGCTCGGCGGGCTCAACCAGTACGCACTGCCGGTGGGTTCGATCGGCGCGTTCACCTCGGACTGGGGAAGTGTCTCCCGGGTGCGCGCCACCTGCGGCACGGACACCGACCGGGCCGCGCCCTGCAGTGCGGACACCTATGAGGTGACGGTCCGCAAGGGGCGGGTCGTGTCGACGGCCACGACACCTGGCAGCGGGCCCATCGCTGTCGGCACGACCGTCCTGGTGGGCCGTGAGGCAGGCGCCCAGCAGTTGCGGAAGCTGTCGGCGGGCCTGCTGGTCCGGGTGGGGCACCGTCTGGTGGCGGACGCCTCCGGGATCCCGTACCGCTTCGCGCTCGGCGGCTATCCGGTGCTCGACGACGGCGTGCCGCTGCCCGATCTCAACAACACGACCGCCGCCGTACGGACCGCCGTGGGCATCGCGGACGGCGGCCGACGTCTGTATCTCTTGGCCCTCGACGGCGCCCCCGCGTACCAAAGTGGACTCACCATCGCAGAAGTCGCGGAGACCATGCGGAAGTTGGGATCCGTCGACGCCTTCAGTCTAGACGGCGGCGGCTCCACCACGATGGTCGCCGAACAGCCCGGGGCGAACACCGTCAGCGTCGTCAACCACCCCAGCGGAGGCGCCGAACGCCCGGTACCGAATGCCATCGGCGTGTTCTCAAGCCCCTGATGCCGACGGGCGACAGAGGACCTCGACGGATCTCACGGCTTGAGGCTGCTCACGATGTCCGCCGTCGCCGTGAGCCCGTCATGAATGGTCGGCGCCATGCTCGTACTCGCCAGATAGAAGCCGAGCAGCACACAGACCACGGCGTGCGAGAGCTTCAGTGCGCCGTTGCGCACGAACACCACCGCGAGGATCAGGAGCAGTACCACCACAGAGATGGAAATGGCCATCGTCAACCTCCTCCGCCACGTCGACACCGCGGCTTTCGGCCGCAAGTGTCGCGTAGCGGAGGGTTCGTCCGGGTGGCTGACGTGGCCCCCGAACGTGTGGTCTCTACGACCAGTCGTGCGCTCGCTCATACGTGCGCATGGGTCTGCCTGCTGCCGCGAGTTAGTGGGCGTCCAGGAACACTTCGAGGCCGGCGAGGTCGTCGGTGTTGAGGTAGTCGACGTCGGCGGCGAGGAGTTCCGTCCACAGGGCGTCCCGGGCCGGCCCCGCCAGATCGGGCGTCGCCCAGAATCGCACCTTCTGCTTGCGTGCATGCGCCGCGGCGATGATGCCGCGCAGCTTCTCGCGCTCGGCGGCCGGGAAGGGGCCGTTGCCCAGCCAGGTGAAGTTGAGCGTCCAGTTGTCGCTGATCAGCGGAACGAAGGAGGCGGGCGCCGCGCTGCCGAGGTCGGCGAGCCGGCCGTCGTAGAAGGCGCGCCGCACACTCTGGGCCTCCATGGGCGTACGGGCGGCACGGTCGCCGGAGATCACGGCCGTGACGGCGCCGGGGTACACGTGGCCGTGCTTGTACGTGGTGAAGAGGTTCTTGTAGCGACGCAGGTGGCGGTCGAGTTCGAGGTACGTCGAGGAGCCCTCGGTCTTGATGTCGATGAGCAGTTGCAGGGGCGTGCGGTAACCCCGGTACACCGAAGCGTGATTGGCCTTCACTCGGGCGGCAAGGGGATCGAGGTAGAGGGACTCGATGGTGCGGGTCGGGTCGAGGTCGACGGGGTCGTGGGCGACGAGAAGCTGGTCGCCGACGAGGTAGATGTCGACCTCGACGCTGCCGAAGCGGTGGTCGAGGGCGTCGAAGAGGGGGCGCGGGTGGTCGTAGTCGTTGTGCGCGTGGGCGCGCCACAGCGGCCGGGGGCGTTGCTTCCGCTCGCCCGCCAGTGCGGACGTGGCGGGCAGCGCGACCGAGCCCGCGAGGGCGGCGCCAAGGGTGGTGAGGGCTCTGCGACGGGTGGTAAAGGCCATGTCTGCCTCCCTGGAAGTGCCGTAAGGGACCCCAGCGAGTATGCGATCCACCGGCACTCAAGGAGCAGGCCCGTGCGGGGAGTTGGCCGGACTGCCTCCGTACGTTCACCTCGTCGGCCGTACGTTCGGACGCGGGCCGCACAACAGGCAAACACTTCACGGCAGGCAACGCCAAGGCCCGCCCCCGACGAGGGAGCGGGCCCGGCGGCAAGAAGGCTTCGGTCAGGGCGCCTGAAGGTCGACCAGCCCCGCCAGCGCCTGGCGGTGTGCCCCCGCCGTGCCGTACGCGAGAGAGTCCGCCTTGGCGCGCTTGAGGTGGAGGTGGACGGGGTGCTCCCAGGTCATGCCGATGCCGCCGTGCAGTTGGACGGCCTCCTCCGCGGCATGGACGGCGACGGGCGCCGCGTAGGCCTGAGCGAGGGCGACCGCCACGTCGAGGTCCTCGCTGCCGGTGGCGAGCGCGTCGGCGGCGTTCCGGGCGGCGGCACGGGTGTTGACGACTTCCAGCCACAGTTGCGCGAGCCGGTGCTTGAGTGCCTGGAAGCCGCCGACGGGCCGGTTGAACTGCTTGCGCTCCTTCAGGTAGCGGACCGTCTCCGTCAAGCACCAGTCGGCCAGGCCGAGTTGCTCGGACACGAGCAGTCCGGCACCGGCGCGCAGGGCGCGTTGCACAGCGGGTTCGGCATCCCCCAGCAGACGCCCGGACGCCCCGTCGAGGGTCACCTTCGCCACCGGCCGGGTCAGGTCCAGGGACACCTGCGCAGTGACGGTCACGGCGGAAGCGTCGACCGCGTACAGCCCGCCGTCGTCCGCGGGCACCAACAGCACGTCGGCGATGGCCGCGTCGGCGATGCCGGTCAACTCCCCGTGCAGAGCGCCGTTTTCATGCCGTACGACCTTGTAGGCGCCGCCGGGCGGCACGGACAGAGCGACGGAGAGCGCACCCACAGTCCGTCCGGACGCCAGCGCCCCCAGCAGCTCCGCGACCTCCTTGCCCTCGCAGGTGAGCAGCGCCTCCGTGGCGACGACGGCACTGGTCAGATACGGCACGGGCGCGACCGCGCGGCCCAACTCCTCCAGGACCACGGCGACTTCGCGGTGCGTGGCGCCCTGGCCGCCCTGCGATTCGGGCACCAGGAGACCGGTGAGGCCCATCCCGTCGGAGAGCGCCTTCCACAGGTCACGGTCGTGCAGCGCGTCGGACTCCGTGCGCGCGATGACGCTCGCCGCGTCGCAGCGGTCCGCAAGGAGGTCGCGAACGGCGGCCCGCAGCGCCTCTTCCTCCTCCGAGTACAGCAAGTCGCTCATCGCGCCAGGTCCTTCCATGCGACGTCCTTGTCGGTGCGCGGCTCGGAGGGCAGGCCCAGCACGCGTTCGGCGACGATGTTGAGCAGGACCTCGCTGGTCCCGCCCTCGATGCTGTTGCCCTTGGAGCGGAGGTAGCGGTATCCGGCGTCGCGGCCGGTGAAGTCGACCAGCTCGGGTCGGCGCATGGTCCAGTCGTCGTACAACAGGCCTTCCTCACCGAGGAGTTCGACCTCCAGGCCGCTGATCTCCTGGTTGAGGTGGGCGAAGGCGAGCTTCAGCCCGGAGCCCTCGGGGCCGGGCTGCCCCGCGACGAGCTGCTGGCGCACCCGCTCGCCGGTGAGGCGGGCGACCTCGGCCTCGACCCACAGCTTCAGCAGCCGCTGGTGGAGGTCGTGGGTGCGCAGTTCGGGGCGTTCGCGCCAGGTCCTGGAGACCGGCCCGATCATGCCGCCCTCGCGCGGGATGCGCATGCCGCCGATGGAGACGCGTTCGTTCATGAGCGTGGTCTGCGCGACCCGCCAGCCGTCGCCGACCTCGCCGAGGCGGTGTGCGTCCGGGATGCGTACGTCGGTGAGGAAGACCTCGTTGAACTCGGCCTCGCCGGTGATCTGGCGCAGCGGCCGGACCTCGACGCCCGGGTCGGTCATGTCGCAGATGAAGTACGTGATGCCGCGGTGTTTGGGCAGGTCCGGGTCGGTGCGGGCGATGAGGATCGCCCAGCGGGCCAGGTGGGCGCTGGACGTCCACACCTTCTGCCCGTTGACCACCCAGCTGTCGCCCTCACGGACGGCCCGGGTGCCGAGCGCGGCGAGGTCCGAACCGGCGCCCGGCTCGCTGAAGAGCTGGCACCAGACCTCCTCCCCGACCCAGAGCGGGCGCAGGAAACGCCTCTTCTGCTCCTCCGTGCCGTACCCGAGGATCGTCGGCGCGGCCATGCCGAGGCCGATACCGATACGCCGGGGGTCGTTGTCGGGCGCGCCCGCGGCCTCCAACTCGGCGTCCACGACGGCCTGGAGTGTGCGCGAGGCACCGAGTCCGCCGAGCCCCTCGGGGTAGTGCACCCAGGCGAGTCCCGCGTCGAAGCGGGCCCTGAGGAAGTCCAGCCGGTCCGTCGAGAGCGGCGGATGTGCGGTCAGCAACTCCTGTGTAAGAAGGCGCAGTTCGGCGGCGTCGGTCATGCGACTGCTCCGTTCCCGAGCGCGGGGACCACGACGACGCGGCCCGTCGTGACCCCGTCGGCGACCCGCTGCACGGCCGCCGCGGCGCCGCCGAGCGGCACGCGCTCGCTCACCAGCGGCTTGATCGCACCCTGCGCGGCGAGCTCGGTGAGCCGCTCGTTGCACTGCTGGACGAGCTTCGGGTTCTTGGTGTTGTAGAGGCCCCAGTGCAGGCCGAGGATCGAGTAGTTCTTCACGAGGGCGTGGTTCAGCGCCGGGCTCGGAATGCTGCCGCTCGCAAAGCCCACGACGACGATCCGGCCCTCGAAGGCCACGACCTTGGTGGACTGGACGTAGGCCTCGCCACCGACGGGGTCGTAGACCACGTCGGCGCCCCGGCCGCCGGTCGCGTCCTTCACGGCGCCGATGACGTCCTCGGCGCGCCGGTCGATGACGACGTCGCATCCCAGCTCGCGGGCGACGGCGGCCTTGTCGGCCCCGCCGACGACGCCGATGACCGTGGCGCCGGCGGCCTTGCCGAGCTGTACGGCGGCGCTGCCGACGCCGCCGGCCGCCGCGTGCACGAGGAGGGTCTCGCCCGCTTCAAGGCCGGCACGCCGGTGCAGACCGAACCAGCCCGTCTGGTAGCCGATGTGCAGAGCCGCCGACTCGGCGTCGTCGAGGGCCTCGGGCGCGGGCAGCAGGGCGGCGGCATCCGCGACGGCGTACTCGGCGAAACCGCCGTACGGAAGCGCGGGGTTGGCGAGTACGCGACGGCCGTCCTGCGTCTCGCCGCAGATCTCCACACCGGGCGTGAACGGCAGCGGCGGCCTGACCTGGTAGTGACCGCGGCACATCAGCGCGTCCGGGAAGTTGATGTTCGCCGCGCGCACCTTGAGCAGGACCTGGCCCTCGGCGGGCACCGGCCGCTCCACGCCTTCGAGGCGCATCACCTCGCCCGGCTCGCCGTTCTGGTGCACTTGCCATGCCTGCATGCGGAGCCTCCACGGACTTCTTCGTCTGACCGGGGTCCCTCACATACTAAGCGGTCGCTTGCCAATCAGGGAACAGTCGCGTGCATCACGACCGGCTGGGCCGCGCCCTGACATGCATCCGCTCCCCCTGCGGACCGAACAGACTCAGGAACTCCACGGGCCCCTCGCCCGTCGACCCGAACCAGTGCGGTACCCGGGTGTCGAACTCCGCCGCCTCCCCCGGACCGAGTACGACGTCGTGCTCGCCGAGCACGAGCCGCAGCCGCCCGGAGAGCACGTACAGCCACTCGTAGCCCTCATGGGTCCGTGGGTCGGGCTCCATCCTGCGAACGGGTTCGAGCACCTTGAACGCCTGGAGCCCGCCGGGCTGCCTGGTGAGCGGCCAGTACGTACGACCGTGCTGCACGATCGCCTTGGAGCGGACCCTCGGATCACTCACCGGTGGCGCGCCGACCAGCTCGTCCAGCGCCACCTGATGGGCTCGGGCGATGGGCAGCAACAGCTCCAGGCTGGGCTTGCGCAGCCCGGACTCCAGCCGCGAGAGCGTGCTCACGGAGATGCCGGTCACCTCGGACAGCCCCGCGAGCGTCGCCCCCCGCTCCTTCCGGATCCGCCGCAGCCGCGGCCCGACCTCGGCCAGCACCTCACCCGTCTGCAAGTCCTCGTTCGCGCCCATCTCACTCATGCCCGTGTCACTCATCCTCTTATTGCAGAATCAGCAAAGCCATTTGTCAATACTGTCACCTTCGAGGGACCTTCTCCATGGAGGTGGTCACCATGACCGAGAGGTACGAAGCGATCGTCATCGGCGGCGGCGCGGCAGGACTGTCGGCCGCGCTCGTCCTGGGGCGCGCCCGGCGCTCCACCCTGGTCGTCGACGCGGGCGAGCCGCGCAACGCACCCGCAGCGCACATGCAGGGCTATCTGACGCGGGACGGCATGCCGCCCGGGGAGTTCCTCGCCGAGGGCCGGCGGGAGATCGAGCGGTACGGCGTGGAACTGGTCGCGGGCCGTGTGGTGGACGTGGTCCGGGACGAAGCCGGGGAGTTCGACGTGGTCCTGGCGGAGGGGCGGACCGTGCACGCGCGACGGCTGGTCGTCGCCACCGGCCTGGCCGACGAGCTGCCGTCGGTTCCGGGTGTCACCGAGCGGTTCGGGCGGGACGTCGTGCACTGTCCGTACTGCCACGGCTGGGAGGTCCGCGACCAGGCCTTCGGGGTGCTGGCCACCACCCCGATGAGCGTGCACCAGGCGCTGATGGTCAGCCAGTGGTCGAAGGACGTGACCCTGTTCCTGCACACGGTCGCCGAGGCCGAACTGACCGACGACGACCTACGTCGGCTCGCCGCGGCCGGGGTCTCCGTGGTGCCCGGCGAGGTCGCGGAGCTCGTCATCGACGACGACCGGCTCACCGGGGTGAGGCTCGCGGACGGCACGGTTCACGCCCGCTCGGTGGTGTTCGTCGCGCCCCGCGCGGTCCCGCGCACCGGTCTGCTGGAGCGACTGGGCGCAGAGCTGCGGGAAACCCCGTTCGGCGCGTATCCCGTGGTCGACGAGACCGGGCGGACGACGGTCCCCGGCGTTTGGGCGGCCGGCAATGCGATGGGGTTCGCGGAACAGGTCGTCAACGCTGCGAGCGCCGGCTACCGAGCGGGCGCCACGATCAACGGCGACCTGCTCTTCAGGGACCTCGACGCGACCGCGCGGGTGTAGAGCAGCCGGGCGTAGAGCAGCCGTGCGGGTGTGTATTGGTCGCCCCCGTAGCACCATGGCTGCATGCTGCTGAGCCGGCTCGCCCACGTGTCCCAGGAGGTCGCCGCGACCTCGGCGCGCTCCCGGAAGACCGCTCTGCTCGCCGAGCTCTTCCGGGACGCCGAGGCGGACGACGTGCCGATCGTGATCCCGTATCTGGCGGGCCGCCTGCCGCAGGGACGGCTCGGCATCGGCTGGAAGGTCCTCAGTACGCCCGTCTCCCCCGCGCCGGAAGCGACCCTGACCGTCCGCGAGGTGGACGCCCGGCTCACCGAACTCGGCGGTGTCTCCGGTGCCGGATCGCAGGCCGAACGCGGGCGCCTGGTGGGCGAGTTGATGGCGGCGGCCACCGAGGACGAGCAGCGCTTCCTGTTCGGACTGCTCACCGGCGAGGTGCGGCAGGGCGCGCTGGACGCGGTGGCGGTCGAGGGGCTCGCGCAGGCGACCGGCGCGCCCGCCGCGGACGTACGACGGGCGGTGATGCTCGCCGGATCACTGCAGACGGTGGCGCAGGCGCTGCTCTCCGACGGCCCGGCGGCGCTGGACGGCTTCCGGCTCACCGTCGGCCGCCCGGTGCTGCCGATGCTGGCGCACACCGCCGCTTCGGTGTCCGAGGCGGTCGGCAAGCTCGGCGCCTGCGCGGTCGAGGAGAAGCTCGACGGCATCCGTGTGCAGGTACACCGCGACGGCGACGACGTACGGGTCTACACCCGCACCCTCGACGACATCACCGACCGCCTGCCCGAACTCACCACGGCCGCGCTTGAGTTGAAGCAGACCAGGTTCATCCTGGACGGCGAGGTCATCGCCCTGGACGAGGACGGGGTGCCGCGGTCCTTCCAGGAGATCGCCGGGCGGGTGGGCTCGCGCGTGGACGTGGCCACAGCCGCCGCCGCGGTGCCCGTCTCCCCCGTCTTCTTCGACGCGCTGTCCGTGGACGGGCACGATCTGCTGGACCTGCCGTTCACCGAGCGCCACGCGGAGCTGGCGCGGCTGGTGCCCGAGCCGATGCGGGTGCGGCGCACACTCGTGGCAGGTCCCGATGACCTCGCCGCGGCGGAGAAGTTTCTCGTGGACACCCTCGCCCGTGGCCACGAGGGCGTCGTATGCAAGGCCCTGGACGCCCCCTACAGCGCGGGCCGGCGCGGTGCCTCCTGGCTCAAGGTCAAACCCGTACACACCCTTGACCTGGTGGTTCTCGCGGCCGAGTGGGGCCACGGGCGGCGCACCGGGAAGCTGTCCAACCTGCATCTGGGCGCGCGGAACGAGGACGGGTCCTTCGCCATGCTGGGCAAGACCTTCAAAGGCATGACCGACGCGATGCTGACCTGGCAGACAGAGCGTCTGAGGGAGCTGGCGGTCGAGGACAACGGCCACGTCGTGACCGTACGACCGGAACTCGTCGTCGAGATCGCGTACGACGGTCTGCAGAAGTCCACCCGCTACCCGGCCGGCGTGACCCTCCGCTTCGCCCGCGTGGTGCGCTACCGCGAGGACAAGACCCCGGCCGAGGCCGACACGGTCGAGACGCTGCTCGCCGCGCATCCCGAGGTGACCCGGTGAGTACCGGCAGGCGCAGCGCGGGACTGCTGTTGTTCCGGCACACGGACCACGGCCTTGAGGTGTTGCTCGGCCATATGGGCGGCCCCTTCTTCGCGCGGCGGAACGCCGGCGCCTGGACCGTACCCAAGGGCGAGTACGAGCCCGACGAGACCGCCTGGGAGGCCGCGCGCCGCGAGTTCCAGGAGGAGCTGGGGCTGCCGCCGCCCGACGGCGAGGCCGTGCCGCTCGGCGAGGTCCGGCAGACCGGCGGCAAGGTCGTCACCGCCTGGGCGATCGAGGCCGACCTCGACCCGGCGACGGTGGTCCCCGGCACCTTCGAGATGGAGTGGCCGCCGAAGTCGGGCCGCCGGCAGGAGTTCCCCGAGCTGGACCGGGTGGAGTGGCTCGGCCTGGACCGGGCCGGGGCGCTGATCGTGAAGGCCCAGGCGGAGTTTCTTGACCGGCTGGCGGAGCACACGGGGTGAGGGCCGGTGTCCGCACCGGCCGCCGGTGAGCCCTCCACGTTGCGCCGCACCCCGCCGCGCGGGAGGGTCGAAGAACAGCCAGCTTCAGGAGGTCGGCATGCCCATCGCGACGGTGAACCCGGCGAACGGCGAGACGCTCAAGACGTACGAGGCCCTCGGCGCAGAGGAGATCGAGCGCAGGCTCGCGACCGCCGAGGCCGCGTTTCGTGTGCATCGCACCACGTCCTTCGCCGAGCGGGCGCGCCTGCTCCACAAGGCCGCCGACCTGCTCGACGCGGACCAGCAGGACATCGGCCGGGTGATGACCACCGAGATGGGCAAGCCGGTCAGGCAGGCCCGCGCGGAGGCCGCGAAATGCGCGAAGGCGATGCACTGGTACGCCGACCACGCCGAGGAACTTCTCGCCGACGAGGAGCCCGCCGAGTCCGACGCCAAGGACTCCGGGGCCTCCCGGGTGATCGTGCGCTACCGCCCGCTGGGCCCGGTGCTCGCCGTCATGCCGTGGAACTTCCCGCTCTGGCAGGTCGTCCGGTTCGCCGCACCCGCACTGATGGCGGGCAACGTGGGCCTGCTCAAGCACGCCTCGAACGTGCCGCAGACCGCCCTCTACCTGGAGGATCTCTTCCTGCGCGCGGGCTTCCCCGAGGGCTGTTTCCACACGCTGCTCATCGGCTCAAGCGCCGTCGAGGACATCCTGCGCGACCCGCGCGTCAAGGCGGCCACACTCACCGGGAGTGAACCGGCAGGGCGTGCGGTGGCCGCCGTCGCCGGGGACGAGGTCAAGAAGACGGTGCTGGAGCTGGGCGGCAGCGATCCCTATGTCGTCATGCCGTCGGCCGACATCGACCGGGCCGCGAAGACCGCGGTGACGGCACGTGTGCAGAACAACGGGCAGTCGTGCATCGCCGCCAAGCGGTTCATCGTGCACACGGACGTGTTCGAGGCCTTCGCCGAGCGCTTCACGGCGGGCATGAAGGCCCTGAAGGTCGGTGACCCGCTCGACGAGGACACCGACGTCGGGCCGGTCTCCACCGAGCAGGGCCGCAGCGACCTGGAGAAACTGGTCGACGACGCGGTCGAGGCCGGCGCGACGGTCCTGTGCGGCGCGGAACGCCCCGAGGGACCCGGCTGGTACTACACGCCGACGATCCTCACCGACATCACGCCCGAGATGCGCATCCACCAGGAGGAGACCTTCGGGCCCGTGGCAACGCTCTACCGCGTGGCCGACCTGGACGAGGCGGTGGCCCTCGCCAACGACACGCCCTTCGGGCTGAGTTCGAATGTGTGGACGCGCGACGAGACCGAGGTGGACCGGTTCGTCCGTGATCTGGAGGCGGGTGGCGTGTTCGTCAACGGGATGACGGCGTCCCACCCCGCGTTCCCGTTCGGCGGAGTGAAGCGGTCCGGCTACGGGCGTGAACTCTCGGGGCACGGAATCCGCGAGTTCTGCAACATCACCACCGTATGGCACGGAGCGTGAGCGTTCCGCGGTTACGATCCCCTCTGTGAACCGCGAAGTGACCCTGCCTCTGATCGTCGACGACCGCGGCACGTTGCAGGTGGCGGCCGCCGACGTCAGCAAACTGCTGCGCACGGTGGGCGGCCGATGGCTGCATCTGGTGGAGGCGGGCCAGGACGGCCTCGACGAGGACACGGTGGCGGCGCTCACGATCGAACTCGCCAAGCTCGCCGACCGCATCGACGTGGCCTGCATCGCGCACAGCAGCGGGACGACGTCCGACTGACCACCCCGCATCGACACGGCACCAGTTGACGACGCGTCAGCCCGCTCGCACGTCGAGCTCCCACAGGGCGTGCCAGAACTTCTCCTCGCAGCCCTGCAGCAGGCGGCCGTACCGGAGCACCTCGTCCTCGTCGACCCGTCCCGCGTCCAGCCCGGCCTGTACGGCGGACAGCGCCAGGCGCTCCAGCTCCGGTGCGGGCCCGGCGAAGAAGTCGAAGAAGCCACAGGCCTCGTCGTCGAAGCCGTAGTGGCCGCGCAGGGCCTCCGCGATCCTCGCGCAATAGCCGCCCCACGCCGCGAAGTTGGCGCTCAGCGCGAGCACCACGTCGGCCGGTGAGCCGTTGAGTGCCAGCCAGGCGACATAGGCGGGATAGGCCTGGCAGTCCGCGAGCGGCTCGTACGCGGCGGCCCGTGTCTCGTCGGCCCCGCACGCGGCGGCGTACGCGCCCAGCCTGTCCTGGGCCAGCGCCTCGCCCTCCGCGAGCGCGGCGAAGAAGGCGGCGCTCTCGGGCCCGGCGTCCGGCCGTTGCGCCAGATGCAGGAACGCGCGGCGGTCCGCGGCGATCACATGGCGCTGTTCGAGGGCGAGGGCGGCGAGTGTGGAGCGCTGCGCCGCGCCTCGGGCGATCAGCGGCAGCAGGCGGTTGGCGTGGGGGTCGGGGGCGAGTTTCTCGGTGGCGCTTTTCCGCAGGTCAGTGGCCGTCCGTGTCATCGTGCGTCCCTTCGGTTCGACGGTCTTTGAGCTCCTTCGACCAGGGTCCCACTCATGGAGGCTTGTCCCCGATCTGGAGTAATCCGACGAGATATCCGCGCCCTGCCGGGTGATCGTGGGTGAACCACCCTTCCGCCGGGGGACGAACGGTTCCCCGGAAGGCGAAAGTAGGCGCTTCCTCATGGCGACTTTGTGCAGACCCGCGGTCTCAGTCCCCGAGTACGTGATCACAATGGAGGAGACGCTGGAGCTGGCACGCTCCCGTCACGCCGACCACCCCCAACTCCCGCTCGCCCTGCGGCTGATCGAGAACACCGGCGTTCGTACCCGGCACATCGTGCAGCCCATCGAGGAAACCCTCAAGCACCCGGGCTTCGAGGACCGCAACAGGGTCTACGGCAACGAGGCGAAGGCCCGCGTCCCCGCCGTCGTACAGCGGGCGCTGGACGACGCCGAGCTCCTCACCACCGACATCGACGTGATCATCTACGTGTCGTGCACCGGGTTCATGATGCCCTCGCTCACGGCCTGGCTGATCAACGCGATGGACTTCAGCAGCGACACCCGGCAGATACCCATAGCCCAGCTGGGCTGCGCGGCGGGCGGCGCCGCGGTCAACCGGGCGCACGACTTCTGCACGGCCTACCCCGAGGCCAACGCACTCATCGTCGCCTGCGAGTTCTGCTCGCTCTGCTACCAGCCCACCGACCTGGGCGTCGGCTCGCTGCTCTGCAACGGGCTGTTCGGCGACGGCATCGCCGCCGCGGTCGTCCGCGGCAAGGGCGGCACGGGCATCACCCTGGAGCGCAACGCCTCGTACCTGATCCCCAAGACCGAGGACTGGATCATGTACGACGTCCGCGCCACCGGCTTCCACTTCCTGCTGGACAAGCGGGTGCCGGCCACGATGGAGCCGCTCGCCCCGGCGCTCCACAACCTCGCGCGCCAGCACGGCTGGAACGCCTCCGACCTGGACTTCTACATCATCCACGCGGGCGGCCCGAGGATCCTGGACGACCTCAGCAAGTTCCTTGAGGTCCCGCCGGAGGCCTTCCGGTTCAGCCGGGCGACCCTCACCGAGTACGGGAACATCGCCAGCGCCGTCGTCCTGGACGCGCTGCGCCGACTGTTCGACGAAGGCGGCGCGGAGCACGCTGCGCGCGGAATGCTGGCGGGCTTCGGCCCCGGTATCACCGCGGAGATGTCCCTTGGCCGCTGGAACAACGGGAACAACACAAACACCGAAACGACGTGACCCGGATGACCGAGAAGACGATCACCGAGCCCCTGCCGCCCGTACGCCACTGGCCGGCGCTCAATCTGACCGGCGTGGACTTCGACCCGGTCCTGACCGAGCTGATGCGCGAGGGCCCGGTCACCCGGATCCAGCTGCCCAACGGCGACGGCTGGGCCTGGCTGGTGACACGGCACGACGACGTCCGCATGGTGACGAACGACGCCCGCTTCAGCCGTGAGGCCGTCATGGGGCGGCAGGTCACCCGGCTCGCCCCGCACTTCATCCCCTCCGCGGGCGCGGTGGGCTTCCTCGACCCGCCCGACCACACGCGGCTGCGCCGCTCGGTGGCCGCGGCCTTCACGGCGCGCGGAGTGGAGCGGCTGCGCGACAGTGCCCGGCGGATGCTCGACGAACTCGTCGACGAAATGCTGGATGCCGGTCCGTCCGCCGATCTCACCGAGTCGATCCTGAGCCCCTTCCCCATCGCCGTCATCTGCGAGCTGATGGGCGTCCCGGCCACCGACCGGCACCTCATGCACACCTGGACCGGGCTGATCCTGTCCTCCTCGCACGGCGCCGAGGTCAGCGAGAAGGCCAAGAACGAGATGGGCGCGTACTTCACGAAGCTCATCGGCGAGCGTGCCGGAAGCACGGGCGAGGACGTCGGTTCGCTGCTCGGCGCGGCCGTGGGCCGGGAAGAGATCACCATGGACGAGGCCGTCGGTCTCGCGGTGCTCCTCCAGATCGGCGGCGAGGCGGTCACCAACAACAGCGGGCAGATGTTCTACATCCTGATGACCCGCCCCAAGCTGGCCGACCAGCTCCGCGCCGATCCGGCGATCCGCCCCCAGGCCATCGACGAGCTGCTGCGCTACATCCCGCACCGCAGCGCCGTCGGCCTCTCCCGGATCGCCATGGAGGACGTCGAGATCAGCGGCGTACGGATCCGGGAGGGCGACGCGGTGTACGTGTCGTACCTGGCCGCCAACCGCGACCCGAAGGTCTTCCCGGACCCCGAGATGATCGACTTCTCGCGCAACCCGAACCCGCATGTGTCGTTCGGCTTCGGCCCGCACTACTGCCCGGGCGGAATGCTCGCCAGGCTGGAGTCCGAGCTGATGGTCGACGCGCTCCTTGACCGGGTGCCGGGGCTGCGGCTCGCGGTACCGCCGGAGCAGGTCCCCTTCAGGAAGGGCGCGTTGATCCGTGGACCCGAGGCCCTGCCCGTGACGTGGTGAGCGGCGGATGACAGCGTCCGAGGGGCTGCTCGTACCGCCCGGTCACGGCCGGGTCGTGCAGACGCCGGCCCAGCATGTGACGTTCAAGGTCACCGGCTCGCACTCGCGGATGGCGTCGACCTTCGAGGTCGTGGTGCCTCCTGGCTTCGACGTGGGCGCCCATGTGCACACGCGCAGCGAGGAGTTGTTCTACGTCCTCGAAGGCGAGCTGGACGTCCTCGCGTTCGAGCCGCGGGTGCGCACGCCCGACAACTGGCAGCGGTGGGAGTCGAGTTCGGGCACCCGCGTGGTACGGGCGACCCCGGGCACGGTCATTGTCGTACCCCCGGGATGTCCGCACGCCTTCTCCAACCCCACCGAGACACCCGCGAAGATGTTCTTCCAGGCGTCACCGCCGCCGGACCACGAGCGGTACTTCGACGAGCTGCTGGAGATCCTGGGCACGGGCGGCCCACCGGACTGCGCGGCGATCGAGGCACTCCGGGCGAGGTACGACATCGAGCAGCTGACACCTCTGAAACACCGGTGAGGAGGGCTTCCGGCAGGCTCAGCGGATCGGCATCCCCGACAGGGTGCGCGCGATCACGAGCCGCTGGATCTCACTCGTGCCTTCGAAGATCGTGTAGATGGCGGCGTCGCGGTGCATGCGCTCGACCGGGTACTCCCGGGTGTAGCCGTTGCCGCCGAGGATCTGGATCGCCTGCCCGGTGACCTTCTTCGCGGTCTCACTGGCGAAGAGCTTCGACATCGAGCCCTCTGCGGCGGTGAAGGGCTTGCCGTTGACCGCCATCCAGGAGGCGCGCCACGTCAGCAGGCGCGCCGCGTCGATCGACGTCCGCATGTCGGCGAGCTGGAAGGCGACGCCCTGGTTGTCGATGATCGCTCGCCCGAACTGCTCGCGCGTCATCGCGTATTCGAGGGCGACCTCGTACGCGGCCCGCGCGGTGCCCACCGCCATCGCGGCGACAGCCGGACGGGACGCCTCGAACGTGGCCATCGCCGCGTTCTTCACGCGCTCGCCGCCGGACTTGGCGCGCTCACGGGCGCGGGCGAGACGCTCGTCCAGCTTCTCCTTGCCGCCGAGGAGGCAGGAGCCGGGGACACGGGCGTTCTCCAGGACGACCTCGGCGGTGTGCGAGGCGCGGATGCCGTGCTTCTTGAACTTCTGGCCCTGGGACAGGCCAGGGGTGCCCGCCGGGACGATGAAGGAGGCGTGGCCCTTGGAGCCGAGCTCGGAGTCGACGACCGCGACCACGACGTGGACGTTGGCTATGCCGCCGTTGGTCGCCCAGGTCTTGGTGCCGTTGAGGACCCACTCGTCCTTGGCCTCGTCGTAGACGGCACGGGTGCGCATGGAGGCCACGTCGGAGCCGGCGTCGGGCTCGGAGGAGCAGAAGGCGGCGACCTTGACGTCGTTGGCGTCGCCGTACATCTGGGGGATCCAGGTGCCGATCTGCTCCTCGGTGCCGTTGGCGAGGACGCCCACGGCGGCGAGGCCGGTGCCGACGATCGACAGGGCTATGCCCGCGTCGCCCCAGAACAGCTCCTCCATGGCCATCGGGATGCCGAGCCCGGTGGGGTCGAAGTACTGCTGCGCGTAGAAGTCCAGGGAGTAGATGCCGACCTTCGCGGCCTCCTGGATGACCGGCCACGGGGTCTCTTCACGCTCGTCCCATTCGGCGGCGGCGGGCCGGATCACATCGGCGGCGAACCCGTGGATCCAGTCCCGCACCTCCTTCTGGTCGTCGTTGAGTTCCATCGTGAACTCGGCCATGGTCCCTCCAATAATGCGCTAAAGTGTTACTTGCGGTAACTGGAGTCTGTTACCGACCAGTAGGAAAAGTCAACTCCCGAGCCCCGCTCGGCAGCCCGTTCGATACACATGCGCCATTGAGTGTTAGTTTGCGCAGGCGTCACCGAATCAGCACGGGTGGGGAGAGACCATGGACACCACACAGCGGACCGATCAGCAGAGGTCCGCCGACCGCCGTCGGCGCGAGCTGCTGGAGGCCGCGGACAGAGTGGTTCTGCGTGACGGCCCCGGAGCCTCGATGAACGCCATCGCCGCCGAGGCGGGCATCACCAAGCCGATCCTCTACCGCCACTTCGGCGACAAGGGCGGACTCTACGCCGCCCTCGCCAAGCGGCACACGGACGCCCTCCTCGGATCGCTGCGCGCCGCACTCGACGCGCCGGCCGAGCGCCGCGAGCGCGTCGAGGCCACGCTCGACACCTACTTGGCGGCCATCGAGGCGCACCCCCAGGTCTACCGGTTCCTGATGCATCCCACCGAGGGCGGCCAGCCGGGCGACCCCGGGTTCGACGTGAGCAAGCACTCCCTGCCGCTGCTGCGCCGTATGGGCGAGGAGCTCGCCGAGGTCATCGAGGAGCGCGTGGATCTCGGACCCGACAGTCAGCAGCTCGCCCGGGTGTGGGGGCACGGAATCGTCGGCATGATGCACGCGGCCGGCGACTGGTGGATGGGCGAACGACCTTGCTCGCGGGCCGAGTTGGTACGGAGCCTTGCGGACCTGCTGTGGGGGCGGCTGGCTGCCGCCGGGGACCGCGCCGGCGGGCCGGGGTTCTGACGGCCGTCTTTCACGGGCAGGGCTGTGTGGGACCGGCCGCTTCACCGGCGGGGCCACGGGCAGCTCGCCGCTACACCTGCGGGCCGCATAAGGCTGGCCACTTCCACCGGCGAAGCCGTGCGGCGCCGACCGCTTCCACCGGCAAAGACGCGGACACCTCGCCACTTCACCTGTGGGCCGCATAGGGCTGGCCACTTCCACCGGCGAAGCCGTGCGGCGCCGACCGCTTCCACCGGCAAGGACGCGGGCACCTCGCCGCTACACCTGCGGGCCGCATAAGGCTGGCCACTTCCACCAGCGAAGCCG
>NZ_JBHXMF010000008.1:0-141060 GCF_042721055.1 Streptomyces sp. NPDC058470 | reverse complement strand
TGCGGCGCCGACCGCTTCCACCGGCAAAGACGCGGACACCTCGCCACTTCACCTGCGGGCCGCATAAGGCATTGCCGCTCCCGACTGCGGGTGCATAAGGCCGGCCGCTCCCACCTGCGAGGCCGCGCGGCGCCGACCGCTTCCAACAGCGGAGACGCGGGCAGCTCGCCACTTCACCTACGGGCCGCACAAAGCCGACCGCTTTCACCGGCAGGGCCGTGGGGGCTCGTCGCTTTCACCGGCGGGGACGCGGGCGGCGTCCCTTCAGGGGCGCGGGGAACTGCGCGGCCGGCCACGGACAGTCCGCAGCCGACCGGGGGCGACGGTCAGCGCCCCCAGGACGCCCGCGCCGCCTGCTTCATCACCCTTCGGTGGCGCCAGCCCGTGAGCCGATCCACGTACACCCCTCCGTCGAGGTGATCGCTCTCGTGCTGCAGGCACCGTGCGAACCAGCCGGTGCCGTGCACCCGCACCGGGCCACCTTCCGCCGTGAAGCCCTCGACGACGGCGTGGTCGTACCGCTCGGTCCCCGCCTCGAGACCCGGGAGCGACAGACAGCCCTCCGGCCCGCGCAGAACCACACCGTCCGCTTCAACGAGACGCGGATTCACCATATGACCGACATGACGGATGTCCTCGTCGTCGGGGCAGTCGTATACGAACACCCGCAAGGACTCGCCGACCTGGTTCGCGGCGAGGCCGACGCCCTGGGCGGCGTACATCGTCGCGAACATGTCCTCGACGAGGCGGGCGAGTTGGGGGCCGAAGTCGATGACCTCCACACACGGGGTGTGCAGGACGGGGTCGCCGAGCAGGGAGATGGGCCGGACGCGCCCTCGGGAGCCCGGGATGGAGCCGTGTCGCATGGCCGCAAGGGTACGGTCCTTGGTGGCGCGCGAATGTCGCGCGGGCACCGTCGTGGTGCCGCGATTCGGGCGTGTGAGTGGATCTCGATAGGCTGAGGGCCACACGATGCCGGGGGCAGAGGCGCGGCGCGTACGCAAGGAGGATCGGACACGATGTCAGGCAACTCGGACCCGCTGACGCCGCGGGCCAAGCTGGCCGTGACGGCCGGCAAGGCGGCAGCGGCCGTCTCGCGCGCCGCCGGACGCGGCAGCGGATCGGTGATCGGCGGCCGGGTGGCACTCAAACTCGACCCCGACCTGCTCGCACGGCTCGCCACGCACCTGGACGTCATCCTGGTGTCGGCCACCAACGGCAAGACCACCACGACCCGGCTGATCGCGGAGGCGCTGGGCGCCGCGGGCCCGGTCGTGTCCAACGCGCTGGGCGCCAACATGCCGGCGGGTATCACCTCGGCGTTGTCCGGGGGTTCGGAGGCCAAGTACGCGGTCATCGAGGTCGACGAGAAGTACCTCTCCGGCATCGCCCGCGACACCGACCCCAAGTGCATCGCGCTGCTCAACCTCTCCCGCGACCAGCTCGACCGTGCCGCCGAGACCCGGATGATGGCCGAGCACTGGCGCGAGGGCCTGGCCGGTTCCAAGGCCGTCGTGATCGCCAACGCCGACGACCCGCTGGTCGTGTGGGCCGCGTCCTCCTCGCCCAACGTGGTGTGGGTCGCCGCCGGTCAGATGTGGAAGGACGACGCCTGGTCCTGCCCGTCCTGTGGCGGTGTGATGCAGCGCCCCGGTGACGACTGGTACTGCGGCGAGTGCGGCTTCCGGCGTCCGACGCCGAGCTGGGCGCTCTCCGGCGACCACGTCCTGGACCCGCACGGCTCGGCCTGGCCGATCCACCTCCAGCTGCCGGGCCGCGCCAACAAGGCGAACGCCGCCTCCTCGGCCGCGGTGGCCGCCGTCTTCGGCGTACCGCCGCAGGTCGCCCTGGAACGCATGTACCAGGTGCAGGCGGTGGCCGGGCGCTACGACGTGGTGCAGTTCATGCAGCGCGAACTGCGTCTGCTGCTCGCGAAGAACCCCGCGGGCTGGCTGGAGACGTTCTCGCTGATCGATCCGCCGCCGACCCCGGTCATCCTCTCGGTGAACGCACGCGGCGCCGACGGCACGGACACGTCCTGGTTGTGGGACGTCGACTACACACAGCTCACCGGTCACCCGATCTTCGTTCTCGGCGACCGCAAACTGGACCTCGCCGTGCGCCTGGAGGTGGCGAACCAGCAGTTCCAGGTCTGCGAGAACCTCGACCAGGCCGTGCAGCTGGCACCGCCCGGACGCATCGAGGTCGTCGCGAACTACACCGCTTTCCAGGACCTGAGGCGTCGTGTCGGCAACTGAGCCACGAAGGACGAAGAAGATGAGTGACAACAGCCTGCGTCTCGTATGGATCTACCCGGACCTGCTGAGCACCTACGGCGACCAGGGCAACGCCCTGGTCGTGGAGCGCCGGGCCCGTCAGCGCGGCCTCGACGTGGCCCGTCTCGACGTACGCAGCGACCAGCCGATCCCCACCTCCGGCGACATCTATCTGATCGGCGGCGGCGAGGACCGGCCGCAGCGGCTCGCGGCGGAGCGGCTGCGCCGCGACGGCGGTCTGCACCGCGCGGTCGGCAACGGCGCGATCGTCTTCTCGGTGTGCGCCGGGTACCAGATCCTCGGCCACGAGTTCATCAACGACCTCGGGCAGCGCGAGCCGGGCCTCGGCCTGCTCGATGTGACGTCCGTGCGCGGCGAGGGCGAGCGCTGCGTCGGTGACGTGCTCGCGGACCTCGACCCACGGCTCGGCCTCCCTCAGCTGACCGGCTTCGAGAACCACCAGGGCGTCACCCATCTCGGCCCCACCGCGCGCCCGTTCGCGAACGTGCGGCTCGGCAAGGGCAACGGCACGGGCGACGGCACGGAGGGCGCGTACAACGACACCGTCTTCGGTACGTACATGCACGGGCCCGTCCTCGCCCGCAACCCGCTGATCGCGGACCTGCTGCTGAAGCTGGCGCTGGACGTGAACGCGCTGCCGCCGATCGACGACCGGTGGTATGAGGCGCTCCGCAACGAGCGCATCACGGCCGCGCAGCAGCCCGCCTGACCGCGGCTGGGCCGCCCGCCCGATCCCCACCGCACAGCCCGTCTGACCGGGCTTGCGCTCACGTGTGCGGGGGCGTCCAGCAGGCGGACGCCCCATACGGCCCCGCCCCCTACCGCCGGTAGGGTGGCGGGGATATTGCCGGACAACGGGGTCCGGTCTCCGGCCCACGTTGAGAAGGTATTTCGGGCGATGCGCATTGGTGTCCTCACGTCCGGCGGTGACTGCCCCGGTCTGAACGCCGTCATCCGGTCCGTCGTGCACCGCGCAGTCGTCGACCACGGCGACGAGGTCATCGGCTTCCGCGACGGCTGGAAAGGCCTCCTGGAGTGCGACTACCTCAAGCTCGACCTGGACGCGGTGAGCGGCATCCTGGCTCGCGGCGGCACCATACTCGGTTCCTCCCGGGTCCAGCCCGAGCATCTGCGTGACGGTGTGGAGCGGGCCAGGGGCCATGTCGAGGATCTCGGGCTCGACGCGATCATCCCGATCGGCGGCGAGGGCACCCTCAAGGCGGCCCGCCTCCTCTCGGACGGCGGCCTGCCGATCGTCGGCGTACCGAAGACCATCGACAACGACATCGCTGTCACGGACGTGACCTTCGGTTTCGACACGGCCGTCGGCGTCGCGACCGAGGCCCTGGACCGGCTGAAGACCACCGCCGAGTCCCACCAGCGTGTGCTGATCGTGGAGGTCATGGGCCGCCACACCGGCTGGATCGCCCTGCATTCCGGCATGGCGGCGGGCGCCCACGCCATCGTCGTACCGGAACGCCCCTTCGACATCGAGGAGTTGGCCGCCAAGATCGGCGAACGCTTCGCCGCGGGCAAGCGGTTCGCCATCGTCGTGGCCGCCGAGGGCGCGAAGCCCCGCGAGGGCTCGATGGAGTACGACGAGGGCGGCAAGGACGTCTACGGGCACGAGCGGTTCGCCGGCATCGCCCGCCAGCTCTCCCTGGAGCTGGAGGAGCGCCTCGGCAAGGAGGCCCGGCCGGTGATCCTCGGGCACGTCCAGCGGGGCGGTACCCCGACGGCGTACGACCGGGTGCTCGCCACGCGGTTCGGCTGGCACGCCGTGGAGGCCGCGCACCGCGGTGACTTCGGCAAGATGACGGCGCTGCGGGGGACCGACATCGTGATGGTGTCGCTCGCGGAGGCGGTCGAGACGCTCAAGACGGTTCCGGACGAGCGGTACGCCGAGGCCGAGTGCGTGCTCTGAGTCGTATGTGAGGGAAACAGTGGGAACTGCCCCCGGTCGCAGCGGCGACCGGGGGCAGTTCTAGTCTGGTGCGGACAGACAGCGCACAACCAGTACGAAACAGGAGCCGGCGGATGGATGACAGCGGGCACGGCATGACCATGGATCTGCCGCCGTTCACGCTGGGGCGAGGTCTGGAATGGTCGACCGACCCGTTCTTCCTTGTCGCCTGCCTGCTGGGGCTCGGCCTGTACGGCTGGGGGGTCGTACGGCTGGCGCGGCGCGGCGACAAGTGGTCGGTGGGCCGCACCATCTCCTTCGTCATCGGCGTCCTGACCGTGATGCTCGTGATGTGCACCAAGCTGAACGACTACGGCATGGTCATGTTCAGTGTGCACATGGTGCAGCACATGGTGATCAGCATGCTGTCGCCCATCCTGATCCTGCTCGGTGCGCCGATCACGCTGGCACTGCGGGCGCTGCCGGTGGCGTCGAAGCGCGGCGACAAGGGGCCCCGTGAACTGCTGTTGATGTTCCTGCACAGCCGGTTCATGCGGATCATCACGCACCCCGCCTTCACCATCCCGCTGTTCATCGCGAGTCTGTACGGGCTGTACTTCTCACCGATCTTCGACTTCCTGATGGGCTCCAAGGTGGGGCATCTCGCGATGATGTGTCACTTCCTCGCCGTCGGCCTGGTCTTCTTCTGGCCGATCATGGGCGTGGACCCGGGGCCGCACCGGCCGGGCTATCTGATGCGGATGCTGGAGCTGTTCGCGGGCATGCCGTTCCACGCGTTCTTCGGTATCGCGCTGATGATGGCGTCCGCGCCGATGGTGGAGACGTACGAGAACCCGCCGGCCTCGCTCGGTATCGACGCGCTCGCCGACCAGACCGCGGCCGGCGGCATCGCCTGGGCGTTCAGCGAGATCCCCTCCGTCCTCGTGCTGCTCGCACTGCTCTTCCAGTGGCATGCCTCCGAGAGCCGGCAGTCCCGCCGCACGGACCGGGCGGCGGACCGCGACGGCGACAAGGAACTCGAGGCATACAACGCCTATCTGGCCTCACTCAACGCACGCAGTCGCTGAATTACCTTCTTTTTTCCGCTTGCGTGAAACGGATTTCTATTCAGTAGCATGGGGGCGAAGCCTCACGCGCCGGACTCATGTCCGGCACGTGAGGTCCGGGGGAAACCGCAGGGGGAGCGGTCATGACATTTCGCGCGTCCATGCAAAGGTCGGGATTAACGGCGATCGGCAGGATCGCCTTACTGCTGGTCGCCGTGCTGATGGTCAGCGGATGCAGTAAATCCGAACAGCTGTCGGTAGTGCGGGCCATCGCCGCGGGGATTTCGCAGGCCAATCCCTTTTTCAAGGAGGACGGCCGGCTCGGCAAGGACCTGCGCCTCCCGGAGCCACGACCGAGCGGCGGCATACAGGCCAGCAACAGCCCGGGGCTGTACGGCGGCGCGACGGGCGGGGACGACGGCTCGTCGGGGCAGGATGATGACGGTGGGGCCACCGGTGAGTTCGGCGGCTCGACCAGGCCCGGCACCTGCGACGTGAAGAAGCTCAAGAACTTCCTCACCGACAGCAAGAACTCCGCGAAGGCGCAGGAATGGGCGCGGGTTCGGAATATCAGCACCGCTGAGATCCCGGGCCATATCGATCAACTCACACCTGTTGTGTTGCGCCACGACACCCTCGTGACGAATCACGAGTACAAAGGTGGCAAGGCCGTTCCCTTCGACGCTTTGTTGCAGGCGGGAATCGCGATTCTGGTCGACCGGCAGGGACTTCCCGCGGTGAAGTGCTCCTGCGGTAATCCACTTCGCCCCTACAAGGGAAACATCAAGAAGACGTCGGTGCAGTTCAGGGACGGAAACAAGAAGTGGCCCGGCTATCAGCAGGACCGCATTGTGGTCGTCAAGCCGCCGCCGGGGAACCAGAAGATCGAGCGGCTCCAGCTCGTCGACGTCCATGACCCCGATCACGGGATCAACCGCCCGATCGGTACCGAGGGCGAGGACGACAAGTCCTTCGACACCCATGCGGAATTCAGGGTTCCGGCCGTCACGCGGACGACGTTCGCGGCGGCGGCCCAGAGCCTGGCCGACCACGGGCTCGCCATGGCGTACGACGGCGACTCCCTGCCGGCCGACGACGCCCTCGTCACCGCGTCCCGGCCGACCGAGGGCAGCACGCTGGAGTGGGGCGCCGCCGTGACGCTGTTCGTGCAGACCCCACCCGAGGACAGTGGCGGCGGCCCGACCACTCCCCCGGACCCGGGCGGCGCGACCCCGGGACCGGGCGGATCGAGCCCCGTGCCTGGGAGCTCCAGGACGGGCCCTGGGGACTCCAGTACCGGTCCGGGCGAGTCCAGTACCGGTCCGGGGGCATCGAGCACCGGTCCGGGGGCATCGGGTGGCGCTCCTGATACGACGTCACCGACGCCGTCCGGTGGGGCGTCCGGCCCCTCGTCGCCGGTCGGCGGGTCGGCGTCCGGGGGCGACTCCGGGTCGCCTGGCACGTCACCACCGCCGCCCGGCTCGGGTGGCGGGACCGACTCGTCGCCCCCGGTGAGGAGTCCGACGGCGGGCCCACCTGCGCCGAGCACACCGACCAGCGAGTCGGCCGATCCCACGGAGACCGAGTCCGTCTCGACCGGCCCGACATCGACCGGCCCCACGACGAGCGACTCGACATCGACCGGCTCGACATCGACCGGGCCGACGCCAAGCAGCGCACCGGTGTCGAGCGCCCCGTCCTGACCCGCGTACCGAACCAGCGCAGAACCCGGGAGCGACCGGATGGCACAAGGATCACCGCAGTCGGGAGTGGGCCGGATCATCGCCGGCCGGTACGAGCTCATGGACCAGGTGGGCTCCGGCGGGATGGGCCATGTCTGGCTCGCCCACGACCGGCGGCTGGACTGCGAGGTCGCGCTCAAGGAGATCCGGTTCCGCTCTGCACCGGTGGCCGGCGAGGAGCACGAGTCCCGGATCGCGCGGGCCCGTGCCGAGGCGCGGCACGCGGCGGTGCTGAGGGGGCATCCGCACGTGGTGACCGTGCACGACGTACTGGAGCACGAGGGCCTGCCGTGGATCGTGATGGAGTACGTGGCGGGCGCGGAGGACCTGCGCGACTGGCTGGTCCGGCGCGGCCCACTGGCCCCCGACGAGTGCGCCCGTATCGGCCTCGCGGTCCTGGACGCGCTGACCGCCGGTCATGAGCGCGGCATCATGCACCGCGACGTCAAGCCCGCCAACATCCTGCTCGCTCCGGACCGCACGGGCATGCCGGGATCCCGGGTCCTGCTCACCGACTACGGCATCTCGGTCCAGCCGGACTCCACCGAGACCCGCTGGACGCTGACGTCCATCCTGGTCGGCACGGCCGGGTATCTGGCGCCGGAGCGTGCCACGGGCGGGCCGCCGACCGCGGCGGCCGACCTGTTCTCGCTGGGCTGCACGCTGTACTTCGGTGTGGAGGGTTTCGGTCCCTTCGACCGCGACACCGATCTCGCCACGGTCACCGCCGTCGTCCTGGAGGAGCCGCCACCGACACAGCGGGCAGGGGCCCTGCGGCCGGTCATCGAGGCGCTGCTGGCCAAGGATCCCGCACGGCGACTGTCCGCGGAGGACACGGCGGCGGCCCTGGCCCGGATCATCACGCCCGAACCCCACCCGCGCACCCAGGCCGACGGAGGATCGCAGCCGCCCTGGGCGGGGCTCGTCACATCCGACGGAACCCCGGCAGGCCTGATTCCACCGGGTCCGGCATCAGCATCACCGGGTCAGGGTTTCGGCGGCCCCTCGTCACCAGGCCACGGTTCCGGCATTCCGCCCCAGGACCAGGACCTCGCCGCACCCGGCGCCTACACGCCCACGCCCCCGCCCACGCCCACCGCCCATGGCACTCACTCCCCCACCGCCCACCCCACGTACGCCCCCACGGCCCAGGCGTCCGGCGCCCCGCCCGCGTACGGCTCACGTCCGGGCCAGGGCTTCGGCCCCCCACCCCCGGCCGGCCCGAGCGGCCCTCAGCCCGGCATCGGCTACGGCCCGCCCTGGTACGGGGGGCCGCCCGCCCCGGCGTCCGGCCCGTCGGGCAGGCGGCGCCGCAAACGCCCCCTCCTCCTGCAAGGTCTTGTGGCACTGCTCCTGGCGCTCGGCCTCGCCGCGGGCGGGGTCTGGTACGCCATGGCGAACAGGACCGTGAAGCCGTACGGCGCCACGGTCGGACTCTCCGAGCCGCTGCGGAAGGGCGACTGCGTCCGGGGCGATCCGCCTCCCTCCGAGGCGGCCGGTGTCCCGCCCCTCACGCTCGATCCGAGCTGCAAGGACATGGTCCCGGACGGGCAGGTGATGGGGCTGTACAAGGCATCCTCTTACGAGGAGGCGAGCAGTCGGGGAGCGGCGCGGTGCGCGGAGCTGACGAAGGAGACCGCGGGGAGACTCGCGTGGCACGTGCGGAGCCTGGCGGTGGTGCCGACGCGTGAGGGGTTCGACTCCGCCGACGGCAATGTCGCCTGTCTGCTGGTCGGGAAACACGGCCCGGTGTACGGCCCGCTCGGCGCGCTCCGTCCGTACGGGATGACCTTCGAGGACGCGACCCAGATACAGCGCGGGGATTGTCTCGGTCATGTGGACGGGGACGCGCGCGCGAGCACGCACTACGACCTGCTCGCCTGCGACAGGGAGCACACGGGGAAGGCCGTGCAGATCACTCACCTCAAGACCGCCCCGACCGGGCAGAACGCCGACGCTGCTGCGGACACACAGTGCGCGAAGGACGCCCGGCCGGAGGAATTCGGCTATCCCTCCGCCACCTACTTCAGTCATGGCCTGCGCAGCACAGGACTGTGGGGCAAGAAGTACTACCTGGTGGTCTGCGCCGTCGAGCGTCGGGACAAGACCCTGATGCACGGGGGCGAGTAGGCCGCCCGGCCCTGGCGAATCGCGCCCTGTCGGGGGAAAATGGGCCAAGGCCACGGCATGCGCCGCGGACCCGCCCGAAGGAGGGTGCTCAGATGCCCGGTTCGACGCCTGGTTCGACGAAGGCAATGGGGGTGTTGACCGTGGGCGGGCTCGTCGTGGTGACGGCCTACACGGTGGCGCTCGGCAGCAACGGCTGGCTGTGGTTCGGCTGGGTCGTACTCGGCCTGATCACGCTGGGCATGGTGGCCGCGCGCAGCGCCTGACGCTCACTGACGTGGCAGTCGCGCGGCCGAATGCACGCCCGGCTGGTATTTCGGCAGCCGGGCGGTGATCTTCATGCCCGCTCCCACCGCGGTCTCGATGACGAGGCCGTAGTCGTCCCCGTACACCTGGCGCAGCCGGTCGTCCACGTTGGACAGCCCGATGCCGCCCGAGGGGCTGACCTCTCCGGCGAGGATGCGGCGCAGCCGGTCGGGGTCCATTCCGGTGCCGTTGTCCTCGATGACGACCAGTGCCTCGGCTCCCGCGTCCTGTGCGGTGATGCTGATGTGGCTCTTGTCGGTCTTGCCCTCCAGGCCGTGCTTGACGGCGTTCTCCACGAGGGGCTGGAGGCAGAGGAAGGGCAGCGCGACCGGCAGCACCTCGGGCGCGATCTGCAGTGTGACGGACAGACGCTCCCCGAAGCGGGCCCTGACAAGGGCCAAGTAGTGGTCGATGGCGTGCAGTTCGTCGGCGAGGGTGGTGAAGTCGCCGTGCCTGCGGAACGAGTAACGGGTGAAGTCGGCGAATTCCAGGAGCAGTTCGCGGGCGCGCTCGGGGTCGGTGCGGACGAAGGAGGCGATCACCGCCAGCGAGTTGAAGATGAAGTGCGGGGATATCTGGGCACGAAGTGCCTTGATCTCGGCCTCGATCAGGCGGGTGCGGGACTGGTCGAGGTCGGCGAGTTCCAGTTGCACCGAGACCCAGCGGGCGACCTCGCCCGCGGCTCGTACGAGGACGGCGGACTCGCGGGGTGCGCAGGCGACGAGCGCGCCGTGCACCCGGTCGTCGACGGTGAGGGGGGCCACGACGGCCCAGCGCAGCGGGCAGTCGGGTTCGAAGCAGTCGAGCCGGAATGCCTCGCCGCGGCCGGTCTCCAGTGCTCCTGCGAGCCGCGCCATGACCTCGGTTCGGTGGTGCTCCCCCACGCCGTCCCAGGCGAGAACGGTCTCCTGGTCGGTCAGGCACAGCGCGTCGGTGCCGAGGAGGGTGCGCAGGCGTCGGGCGGACCGGCCCGCCGTCTCCTCGGTGAGGCCCGCGCGGAGCGGGGGCGCGGCGAGCGAGGCGGTGTGCAGGGTCTGGAAGGTGGCGTGCTCGACGGGGGTACCGAGTCCGCCGAGGCTCTCGGGCCGCGCGGTCCGCCTGCCGAGCCAGAACCCGGCGGCGAGCAGCGGGAGTACGGCGACACAGAGCCCCGCGACGAAGCCGCTCATGCCGTGACCTCCGCGCGTCCGTGGCACTTCCGCGCCCTCATGCTTTGGCCTCCGTGCGCACGTGGTCCCCGGCCAGTTCCTCCGGCAGGTGGAAGCGCGCCAGGATCGCCGCCGTGCCCGCCGGCACCCGTCCGGCCGTGGCCAGCGACACCAGCACCATGGTCACGAACCCCAGGGGCACCGACCACAGGGCGGGCCAGGCGAGGAGGGCGTGCAGGGAGCCCGTGCCCGGATAGCCCGCCATGGTCGCGCCGACGGCGACGAGCGCGGAGCCGCCGCCGACCAGCATCCCGGCGGCCGCGCCCGGCGGGGTGAGCCGCCGCCACCAGATGCCGAGGACGAGCAGCGGACAGAACGACGACGCGGACACGGCGAAGGCGAGCCCGACGGCGTCGGCGACCGGCAGTCCGCCCACGAGCATGCTCGCCGCGGCGGGCACCGCCATGGCGAGCACGGTGCCCAGCCTGAAGTGCCGGACCCCGCGCGAGGGCAGCACGTCCTGGGTGAGCACACCCGCCACCGCCATGGTCAGTCCGGACGCGGTCGACAGGAACGCCGCGAAGGCCCCGCCCGCGACCAGCGCGCCAAGCAGGTCGCCGCCGACTCCTCCGATCATCCGGTCGGGCAGCAGCAGTACGGTGGCGTCCGCGTCGCCGGTGAGGCTGAGCTCGGGGGCGTACAGCCTGCCCAGCGCGCCGTAGAGGGGCGGGAGGAGGTAGAAGGCACCGATCAGGCCCAGTACGACGACCGTGGTGCGGCGGGCGGCAACACCGTGCGGGCTGGTGTAGAAGCGGACGACCACGTGCGGCAGTCCCATCGTGCCGAGGAAGGTGGCGAGGATCAGTCCGTACGTGGCGTACAGCGGGCGTTCCTCGCGGCCCGCCGCCAGCGAGGTCGACATGCCGATGTTGCTGTCGCGTTCGGCCACCGGGACCGGGTCGCCCTTGGTGAAGGTGAGCCGGGTGCCGCGCTCGAAGTGGTGGACGCCCGCGGGGAGTGCGACGCTCTCGTCCTCGTACCGGTGGCCGTCGACGGTACCCGTCGTCGTGACGCGAAGCGGCCGCGAGAGCTTCAGGTCGAGGCTGTCGTCGACGCGGACGACGCTCTGCTCGCGGAAGGCCGCCGGTTCGTCGAAGGCGTCGCGCGGGGCGCCGTCACTCTGCCAGGCGAGGACGAGGAAGAGCGCGGGGACCAGCAGGGCGGTGAGCTTCAGCCAGTACTGGAAGGCCTGTACGAAGGTGATGCTCCGCATGCCGCCCGCGGCGACGGTGACAACCACGACGACGGCGACGAGCACCCCGCCGAACCAGTCGGGCGCGTCGGTCAGCACGGCCAACGTCAGCCCCGCGCCCTGCAGTTGGGGCAGTAGATACAGCCAGCCGACGCCGACGACGAAGACACTGGCGAGGCGTCGCACGGCCTGCGAGCCGAGCCGCGCCTCGGCGAAGTCGGGCAGGGTGTACGCGCCGGAGCGGCGCAGCGGGGCGGCTATGAAGAGCAGCAGGACGAGATAGCCGGCTGTGTAGCCGACGGGGTACCAGAGCATGTCCGGGCCCTGGACGAGCACCAGGCCCGCGATGCCGAGGAAGGAGGCGGCGGAGAGGTACTCGCCGCTGATCGCGGCCGCGTTGAGCCGTGGACCCACGGTGCGCGAGGCGACGTAGAAGTCGGAGGTGGTCCGGGAGATGCGCAGGCCGAACGCGCCGACCAGGACGGTCGCCACGACCACCAGGGCGACCGCGGGGACGGCGTAGTTCTGGTCCACGTTCAGCGGTCCTCGACCAGGCGCACGAAGTCCTTCTCGTTGCGTTCGGCGCGGCGCACGTACCAGCGGGCGAGCAGGACCAGCGGCGGGTACACACCGAATCCGAGCACGGCCCACTCCAGGCTCGCGCCGTCCGGCATCGCTGCGAACACGAGGGGCAGCGGTCCGACGAACAGGACGAGGACGGCCAGCACCATCAGGGCGGCCCGGAGTTGGCTGCGCATCAGGGAGCGGACGTAGGTGTGGCCGAGCGTGGTCTGTTCGTCGATCTCGGTTCTGGGCCGGTAGTAGCCGGACGTCCTGCGGGTACGGCGGGGCGCACCGGTGACCGTGACGCGGCGTTCGGTCGGATCCTGCGGCACACCGTCCTCCTCAGCTCGTGGTCCGGCGCAGCAGCAGGTCGCGCAGTTCGCGGGTGTGACGGCGGCTGACCTGGAGTTCGACGGAGTCCACGAGGACGCTCACCGTACCCGCGTCCAGACGGAGCTCGGCGATGTGGCTCAGCGCGACGAGATGGCGACGGTGGATCCGGACGAAGCCGCGGGAGCGCCAGCGCTCTTCGAGGGTGGACAGCGGGATCCGTACAAGGTGGTTGCCCTGGGCCGTGTGCAGGCGGGCGTAGTCGCCGTGCGCCTCGACGTGCGTGATGTCCTCGACGGCCACGAAGCGGGTCACCCCGCCGAGCTCGACGGATATGTGGTCCGGGTCGGGTTCGTGCACCGGAATCAGCGGGGCCGCGTCCATGAGCTGCGCGGCCCGGCGTACGGCCTCGGCGAGGCGTTCTCGGCGTACGGGCTTCAGCACGTAGTCGACGGCCTTGAGGTCGAAGGCCTGGACGGCGAATCCCTCGTGGGCGGTGACGAACACGACGAGCGGCGGATCGGCGAACCCGGTGAGCAGCCGGGCCAGGTCGAGGCCGTCGAGCCCGGGCATGTTGATGTCGAGGAAGACGACGTCGATCGCCTCAGGGCCGTCGGGACCGGACTCCAGTGCCCGGTTGATCCGGCGCAGGGCCGCGGTCGCGTCGCTCGCGCCCTCGGCACTGGAGACCCGAGGATCGGCGTTCAGCAGATACAGGAGTTCCTCGAGGGACGGTTGTTCGTCGTCGACGGCGAGGGCGCGCAGCATGAAGGTGGAGTGTAGGAGGTATTTCCACGTCTGGACACGTTCGGGACGTGGGCCTTGTCGCTGGACGGGCGTGCGCCCTGCCGCCGGGCGATCGTGGGCGCGGCCGCTGGAGGCGCGTGGGGCCGCCGCGGGAGCCGGTTGGGGGTTGTCGCCGCACGGGCCTGGGAGCTCTCGCTGGATACAGTGCCGCCATGAGCAGCAAGCCCGCGATGTTCGACGATCTCGACCGCAAGATCATCACCGCGCTGATGGCGAACGCGAGGACCAGTTTCGCGGAGATCGGCGCGGCGATCGGGCTCTCGGCCACGGCGGTCAAGCGCCGGGTGGACCGGCTGCGCGAGACCGGCGTGATCACCGGGTTCACGGCCACGGTGAAGCCGGCGGCGCTCGGCTGGCGTACGGAGGCGTACGTCGAGGTGTACTGCGAGGGCGCCGCCCCGCCCCGGCGAATCGCGGAGGTCGTGCGCAACTATCCCGAGATCGCCGCGGCCATGACGGTGACCGGCGGCGCGGACGCGCTGCTGCACGTACGGGCGACCGATGTGGAGCACTTCGAGGAGGTGCTGGAGCGGATCCGGGCCGAGCCGTTCATCCGGAAGACGATCAGCTACATGGTGCTGTCCCATCTGCTGCCGGAGGCACCGGAGGCAGGGGCGACCCACGCCGCTCCGGAGGACGCAGCAACCATGCGCTGAGGCGTCCCAAGACGCAGCAATCCTGCGCAGACACGCAGCCCTCGTCGCTTGTCGCGCGTATCCCCCGTTTCTTACCGTGGAGACACCCTCAGTCATCACCCCGTCACCACCGCAGGAAAGCGGAGGAATCTCTCTGTGCCTGACAGCCGTGTGCCGCGTCTTCGGCGCTTTCTCGTCTGCGAACCCAGACACTTCGCCGTGCAGTACGCGATCAATCCCTGGATGCACCCGGACACACCCGTGGACGTGGACCTCGCCCAGGACCAGTGGCAGGCGCTGATCCGCGCCTATCGCACCCACGGTCACACCGTCGACGCCGTCGATCCGGTGGCGGACCTGCCGGACATGGTGTTCGCGGCGAACTCCGCGCTCGTCCTGGCCGGCCGTGTCTTCGGCTCGTACTTCCACGCGCCCCAGCGGCGCCCCGAGTCCACCGCGTACGAGACCTGGTTCAAGTCGGCCGGTTTCGACGTCTACCGCTCCGAGTCGGTGTGCGAGGGCGAGGGCGATCTGATCCCGGTGAGCCTCCCCCACTCTCGGCTTCGCTCGAGCGAGGGGACCCCCATCGTCCTGGCCGGCACCGGGTTCCGTACGACCCGCGAGGCCCATCACGAAGTGCAGGAGTTCTTCGGCGTCCCGGTGATCGGCCTCAAGCTGGTGGATCCGCTCTTCTACCACCTCGACACCGCGCTGTTCGTGCTGGACGACGAGAACATCTGCTACTACCCGGAGGCGTTCTCGCCCGGCAGCCGGGAGGTGCTCGCGCGCCTCTTCCCCGACGCGGTGCTCGCCACCCGCGAAGACGCCATGGCCTGGGGTCTCAACTCCGTCTCGGACGGCCGTCACGTCTTCGTCTCGCCGTACGCCGAGGCGCTCGCCGGCAGGCTCGCGGACCACGGCTACGTCCCTGTCCCCGTCGACCTCTCGGAGTTCCACAAGGCCGGCGGCGGCATCAAGTGCTGCACTCAGGAGATCCGCTCATGACCGCTCCCGCGCTCACGCTCACGTCCGAGGAACTGATCCGCGCCGAGGCGCCCGTCCTCGCGCACAACTACCACCCGCTGCCCGTGGTCGTCGCCCGCGCGGAGGGCACCTGGGTCGAGGACGTCGAGGGCCGCCGCTATCTCGACATGCTGGCGGGCTATTCGGCCCTCAACTTCGGCCACCGCAACCCGGTGCTGATCGAGGCCGCACACCGCCAGCTCGACCGGCTGACGCTCACCTCGCGCGCCTTCCACAACGACCGGCTCGCCGAGTTCGCCCGGTCGCTGGCCGAGTTGACGGGCCTGGACATGGTGCTGCCCATGAACACCGGCGCCGAGGCGGTGGAGAGCGCCGTCAAGGTGGCCCGCAAGTGGGCGTACGAGGTGAAGGGCGTCGCAGCAGACCGGGCGACGATCGTGGTGGCCGCCGACAACTTCCACGGCCGTACGACGACCATTGTCAGCTTCTCCACGGACGAGACGGCCCGTGCGGGCTTCGGGCCCTTCACGCCGGGTTTCCGGGTCGTCCCGTACAACGACCTCGCCGCGCTCGAAGCGGCCGTCGACGAGACGACGGCGGCCGTGCTGATCGAGCCCATCCAGGGCGAGGCGGGCGTCGTCATCCCGGCCGACGGCTACCTCACCGGGGTCCGCGAACTGACCCGCCGCAACGGCTGTCTGTTCATCGCGGACGAGATCCAGTCGGGCCTCGGCCGCACCGGCACCACCCTCGCCGTCGACCACGAGGCCGTCGTGCCGGACCTTCTCCTGCTCGGCAAGGCGCTCGGCGGCGGCATCGTGCCGGTCTCCGCGGTGGTCGGGCGCCGGGACGTGCTCGAAGTGCTGCGTCCCGGCGAGCACGGCTCGACGTTCGGCGGCAATCCGCTCGCCGCGGCGGTCGGTTCGGCGGTCGTGGAACTGCTGGAGACCGGCGAATTCCAGCGCAGGGCAGCCGAGTTGGGCGTACTCCTGCGGGACGGCCTGGACGCGCTCGTGGGCAGGGGCGTCGAGGGCTTCCGCTCGCGCGGCCTCTGGGCGGGCGTGGACATCGATCCCGCCATCGGCACGGGGCGTGAGATCAGTGAGGGCTTGATGCGCGAGGGGGTGCTGGTCAAGGACACGCACGGTTCGACGATCCGGCTGGCCCCGCCGCTGACCATCACCGGCGAGGAACTGCAATCGGCTCTCGGAGCGTTGGAGAGGGTCCTGACTCAGGGGGCGCGGCACGCCTGAGAGTGGCCGACGCAGCGCGGGGAGTGACGCCGGATCGACGACTGCCCGCGCTGTGTCGTCGAAGGGCCGGAAGAACGTTTGCCTCCCGCGCTCCGGGTCACCCGAAAAGTGCGTTCAACAGGCCTGTTAACGAAGGCGCCGGATGGTTGGGTCCAACAGCTCCTGGCGCCGCCCCCGACCGATCGGCCGATCGCGCTCGTGGACACCCGCCGTCTCGCCGACTGCTCTCGAATGACCTGGCTCGGCGCTCCTCCAATCCCGGCAGGAGACCACAGCGCGCTCCACACCACCTCCGCGGCACTCCACGCGCCATGACATACCGTCAGGAAAGCAGCGGCCGGGAGTCGACACGGCTCGGCCGCGACAGCGGCCGGAAGTCGACACGGGCCGGCCGCGACAGCGGCCAGGAGTCAGCACGAGCCCGGCCGCGACAGCGGCCACGAACCGGCGCGAGCCCGGAGGTGAAGCGGCCGGGAGTCGTCACGGGCTCGGTCGGACGCAGTGCCATGGGGCCGCACCTGCCCATACACTGACACCTCACCGCACGCCTGCTGACCTGCTAGAACATGGCGCGGTTGAGCCGATCCGCCGGAGTGAGGAGCGCCCCGATGTTCTACTACGTGCTCAAATACGTGCTTCTGGGTCCGTTGCTGAGACTGGTCTTCCGGCCCCGGATCGAGGGCCTTGAGCACATCCCGTCATCGGGGCCGGCCATCGTCGCCGGCAACCATCTGTCCTTCGCGGACCACTTCCTGATGCCCGCGATCCTCAAGCGCCGCATCACCTTCCTCGCCAAGGCCGAGTACTTCACGGGCCCGGGCATCAGAGGTCGCCTGACCGCCGCCTTCTTCCGCAGCGCCGGGCAGATCCCCGTGGACCGCTCCGGCAAGGACGCGGGCCAGGCCGCGATCCGCGAGGGGCTCGGCGTGCTGAGCAAGGACGAACTGCTCGGCATCTACCCCGAGGGCACCCGCTCCCACGACGGCCGCCTCTACAAGGGCAAGGTCGGCGTGGCGGTGATGGCCCTGAAGGCCAAGGCACCCGTCATCCCCTGCGCGATGATCGGCACCTTCGAGGCCCAGCCGCCGGGCCGGAAGATCCCGAAGATCCACCCCGTCTCCATCCGCTTCGGCAAGCCTCTCGACTTCTCCCGCTACGCCGGGATGGAGAACGAGAAGGCCATCCTGCGCGCCATCACCGACGAGATCATGTACGCCATCCTCACCCTCTCCGAGCAGGAGTACGTCGACCGGTACGCCGCCGCCGTCAAGGCTGAGGAGGCCGCCGAGCGCGCGGAGAACGCCCGCAGGTTCCCGCGGCTGCCGCTGGGTTGAATGACCGGCCGTTGGTCGCCGAGCTCAGGAATCGACCCCACAGATCGTACGTCCTGTACATTTTATACGTATGAGACGTGCTGTGGTGATCGGAGCGACAGGGCAGATCGGGCGCACGGCGGTGGGCGCGCTCGTACGGGACGGCTGGGAGGTGACCGCCGCGTCGCGCGGCGGCGGCCGGGACGAGAGCTGGCCCGAGGAGGTGCGGCCCGCGTCCCTCGACCGGGACGACGACACGGCGCTCGCCGAGGTGATCGGGGGAGGCTGCGACGTGGTGGTCGATGTGGTCGCCTACGGGACGGGACACGCACGGCAGTTGACGGGTCTGGCCGATCGCGTCGGCTCGGCCGTGGTGATCTCCAGCGTGTCGGTGTACGAGGACGACAAGGGGCGCGGTTTCGACACCCAGTCCGCGCCGGACGGGTTCCCCGAGTACCCCGTGCCGATCCCGGAGGGCCTGCGCACCGTGCGCCCCGGCGACGACACGTACAGCACCCGGAAGGCAGCGCTGGAGCGCGAACTCCTCTTTTTGGGTGACCGGTTGCCGACGACCCTGTTGCGCGCGGGCGCCGTCCACGGCCCGTACAGCCGTACGCCCCGCGAGCTGTATGTCGTCAAACGCAACCTCGACGGCCGGCGTCGGCGGATCCTCGCCTTCGGTGGCGCGAGCCGCTTCCATCCAGCCGGCGTCCACAACATCGCGGAACTGATCCGCCTGGCGGCCGCGCGGCCGGGGTCACGTGTCCTCAACGCCTGCGACCCCGAGGCGCCCACGGTGGCGGAGATCGGCGCGGCGATCGACGCCGTGATGGGCGTCGAGACGGAGAGCGTTCTGGTGGACGGCCCGCCGCCCGCTCCGACCGTGGGTGACACGCCGTGGACCGTGCCTGCCCCCGTCGTCTGCGACATGTCCGCGGCCGAACGGGAGCTGGGCTACCGAGCGGTGGTGCGGTACGCCGAGTCGCTTCCGGAGACGGTCGCGTCGATCGAGCGCCAACTGGCCGGACGGGACTGGCGGAAGGCCTATCCCAGGATGTTCGAGGCGTACGGGGATCTCTTCGACTACGCGGCGGAGGATGCCTGGTCGGCGTCATGAGCGAGGGGCGGCCGGGGAACCGGCCGCCCCTCCTTTCATGCCTTCACGCCTTCATGCCTTCATACGTTACGGCTTGGGCGTGGCGTGCGGCGCGCACGTCACGTCGGCCGCGTCCGTCTTCCCGGTGAGCAGGTAGGTGTCCACCCGCGTGTTGATGCACGGGTTGACCAGCCCGGTCACGCCGTGCGAGCCCGCGTCCTTCTCGGTGATCAGGCGGGAGCCCTTGAAGCGCTTGTGCAGTTCGACGGCGCCCTCGTACGGGGTGGCGGCGTCATTCGTGGACTGCACGATCAGGACGGCCGGCAGACCCTTGCCGGTCTTGACGTCGACCGGCGTCTGCTGCTTGACCGGCCAGGTCGCGCACGGCAGGTTCATCCACGCATTGGCCCAGGTCATGAACGGGTAGTCCTTGTTGAGCAGCGTGTTGTCCTGGTCCCACTTCTTCCAACTGGTGGGCCACTTGGCGTCCGTGCACTCGACGGCCGTGTAGACGGCGTTGCCGTTCTCCGCGGAAGCGTTGCCCGCGGTGTCCGACAGGTCGGGGGCGGCCGCGTCGACGATCGCCTGGGTGTCACCTGCGACGTACTGGCTGAACACCGTGGCGACCGGCACCCACGAGGAGTCGTAGTACGGGGCGCTCTGGAAGAAGCCGATCAGCTCTGCGGGGCCGACGACCCCGCCGATCGGGTTCGCCTTGGCGGTGGCCCGCAGCTTCAACCACTGGTCCTGCACCTCGGCCTGGGTGTCACCGAGGTGGAAGGTCGCGTCGTTCTTGGCGACCCAGTCCTCCCAGTCCTTCCAGCGGCCCTCGAAGGCGACGTCCTGGCCGAGGTTGGCCTCGTACCAGATGTTCTCGCGCGACGGGTTGACGACACTGTCGACGACCATGCGACGGACATGCCCCGGGAAGAGCGTGCCGTAGACGGCGCCGAGGTACGTGCCGTACGAGACGCCCAGGAAGTTGAGCTTCTTCTCGCCGAGTGCGGCCCTGATGACGTCCAGGTCGCGCGCGGTGTTCGGCGTGGTCATCTGCGGCAGCATCTCGCCACTGCGCTCGGCGCAGCCGTCCGCGTACTCGGCGGCCAGCTTGCGCTGCGCGAGCTTGTCCGCCTCGGAGTCCGGGACGGGGTCGGCCTTGGGCGCCTTCACGAACTCCTGCGGGTCGATGCAGGAGATGGGCGCCGAGTGGCCGACACCGCGCGGGTCGAAGCCCACGAAGTCGTACGCCTTGGCCGTGTTCGCCCAGACCGGGTTCTTGTTGGTGACCCGCGTCGGGAAGCGCAGGCCCGAGCCCCCGGGGCCGCCCGGGTTGTAGACGAGGGCGCCTTGGCGCTCCGCCGTCGTTCCCGTGTTCCCTATGCGGTCGACGGCGAGCTTGATCTGCTTGCCGTTCGGGTGGGCGTAGTCGAGCGGGACGGTGACCCAGCCGCACTGGATCGGCTTCGCGAGGGCCCAGTCGGCCGGGCAGTCCTGCCAGTCGATGCCGGCCTTGGCGGCCTTGGCCGCGGCGGTTGCCGCGCCGCGTGCCTCACGGTCCTGACCGCGGCCGGCGTCGGCGGTGGCCGACGGAGCCGCCACCGCTCCGGCTATCAAGGTCGCCGTGATGAGCGCTCCGGCCGAACCGAGCGCTGTCACCCGTTTCGTCGGTCTGATGCCCCTCAAGTGGGACCTCCCCGTACATTGTTGCGATTGGTACCTGGATCCTTTCGGCTGTGAGGTCTCTGAGAACAGATGCGACGGGGGTTTCTTTACCAATCCGATAACCGGTGAGGCCTGCCCCGTTGAGCGGAGAGACCCACGTCACAGGTCCTGGCTGAGTGAGTTCAGCACGTCGTCCAGCACCCGCCGCAGCCGCAGCGCGTCGGACGCCAGCGCGGTCACGAGCACAGCGGGCCCCGCAAGCGGCATGAGTGAGGCGTACTCGCCAAGGAGCCGCGCCTGCACCGGTACGTCCGCGAACTCCGGTCGTACGACGAGAAGTTGCCCGAGCGCGCGATGCCCCGCCAGGACGGCGGGACCGTCCCAGCCGCCGGGAGCGCCGGGTCCGCACGTCACCTCCTGGTCCAGCAGCGCCTGTCCGCCGAGCCGCACGGTGAGCCGGCTGCTGAGCCGCCCGGGTTCCTCACCCGCGCGGCCGAGTACCTGCTCCTCCCGGAAGACCAGTCGGGCGCCCGCCGCCAACTCGATGCGCGAGGAGACGTACAGATCGCTCCCGTTGGCGGAGATCAACTGCTCGGGCAGCCAGCACAGTTCACCCCCGTCGGCGACCTTCAGTCGTACGTCGTAGCGCGACTCGCCCTTGGCCTGCCCCGGCAGGGCGATGGTGGCGGCCGCCGACCCGATGTGCAGCCGGGCACCTTCGGCGGCCGCCGCCTCCACGGTGAAGTGGTCCCCGCCCAGCGGACCGCTCATCGCGCCGACCAGCATGACCCGCGCCTCGGATCCAACCCCCCGGGTGCGTCGCAGCGCGAGCGGCCCGTCCCCCTCAAGGACCGGCAGAGAGGTACCGCCCCGGCCGTCGTCCCGCGCCGCGATCCGTGCGGTCGCCCGGACCCCTGCCGTCATGCCGTCCACGCGGCGAGCTGCTCCCGCACCCACGCGGCGACGTCCGTGACCCCGCTCTCGGCACGCAACGACTGGAACACCACCGGAAGTTCGGCCCGCTGGGCCTTCGCGTCGGCTGCCATCCGCCCCAGATCCGAGCCGACGTACGGCGCGAGGTCCGTCTTGTTGACGACCAGCAGGTCCGCGGTGGTCACCCCGGGCCCGCCCTTGCGCGGGATGTCGTCCCCGCCCGCCACGTCGATCACGAAGATCTGTGCGTCGACCAGCCCCTTGGAGAAGGTCGCGGTGAGATTGTCACCCCCGGACTCGACCAGGATGAGATCCAGCGGCCCGACCTCGTCCTCCAGATCCTCGACCGCCTCGAGGTTGGCGGAGATGTCGTCCCGGATGGCGGTGTGCGGGCAGGCCCCGGTCTCGACAGCCGTGATCCGCTCCGGCGGCAACACCGCTTCCCGCAGCAGGAACTCGGCGTCCTCCCGCGTGTAGATGTCGTTCGTGACGACAGCGAGGGACAACTCCGCGCGCAACGCCCGACAGAGCGCGGCAACGGTCGCGGTCTTCCCGGACCCGACAGGCCCGCCGAGCCCGATACGAAGGGCACGGCGACTGCCGTCGGGGCGGTGGGCGTCGGCGCTGAGGGCGGCGGGCCCGTCGTGGGAGTGGTCGAGGTGCATGGTGGCGGCTCCAGATTCAGGGCTCGGCCGGAGATCCTTCAGCCCGTCCGGCGTGTGAGGACGAGGCCGTTCAGGCCGATGCGGGGGTCTGGGGGCGGCAGCCCCCAGGTTCGGGACGGGTAGGGGCGGAGGGGGCGAAATAACTACTACGACGCGAACAGACGTACAGGCCAAGCCGCATGCGCCTCCGCACTGATCTCCAGCAGCGGGGCCGAGGCGGCAGGCAGCGCATCCACCCCATCGGCAAGAACGCGACGAGCGGCATCGGTCGCCTGACCAGCCACCAGATCCAGCTCCGGCGCAAGCCGGGCCAGCGCCCCGGTGGCGTCGAACGGGTCCAGGCTCAGCAACCGCACCGTCGCCGTCGCCGGCCCACTGACCGCCTCGTACACGGAGCAGTACGCGGCGTCATCGGGCCCGAGCCCGGCGGCCCGCGCCGCCAGCCCCAGCACCACCGGCTGATGCGCCCCCTTGGGAAACTCCCGTGCCAGCGCGTCGAGTTCGGCGGACGGCCACGTCGCCCGGGCCGCCCGCATCAGCTGCCGCCCGAGCCGACGCGCGACGGCACGCAAGGCGGGCGACGGCGTACGGGCGTCCGCGGCCGAGTCCAACGACACCGGGTCGACCCCGATCGCGGCGGCCGCGGCGAGCGAGGCCGACACGAGCCCCGCCGTGTGCAACCGCCCCCGGCAGAAGTCCTCAAGACTCGCCGCACCGGTGATGCGCCCGGCCTTGACGGCTGCCTCGGCCCCGCCGGAGTGCGCGTGCCCCCCGGCGGGAAAGCGGCCGTCGGCCAGGACGAGAAGCGCTGCCCTGGACATCAGAAGAGGAAGTAACGCTGGGCCATGGGCAGTTCGGCGGCCGGAGTCGCCTCGACCAGCTCCCCGTCGATGCGCACGGCGAAGCTGTCCGGGTCGATCTGGACGCGTGGCCGCGCGTCGTTCTCGCGCATGTCCGCCTTGGTGACCGCCCGCGTCGACTCGATGGCGACGAAGCGCTTGCCGAGCGAGAGGCGCTCAGGCAGTCCGTCCTCGATGGCGAGCGGGGCGACGAAGTTGAACGAGTTGGACGCCGGTGCCCGCCCGATCGCCCCGAACATCGGGCGCGGCAGAATCGGCTGCGGTGTCGGGATGGACGCGTTGGCGTCGCCCATCTGCGCATACGCGATCTGGCCACCCTTGATCACGAGGTGCGGCTTGACCCCGAAGAACGCGGGCTCCCACAGCACGAGGTCGGCGAGTTTGCCGGTCTCGACCGAGCCGATCTCGCGGGCGAGACCCTGTGCGAGCGCCGGGTTGATCGTGTACTTGGCGACATAGCGACGTACCCGGTGGTTGTCCGCACGGCCGTCACCGGGGAGAGACCCGCGGCGCCGCTTCATCACGTGCGCCGTCTGCCAGGTCCGCATGATGACCTCGCCCACCCGGCCCATCGCCTGGGCGTCCGAGGAGATGATCGAGATGGCGCCGAGGTCGTGCAGGATGTCCTCGGCGCCGATCGTCGAGGGCCGGATCCGGGACTCGGCGAAGGCCAGGTCCTCGGGCACCGCCGCGTTCAGGTGGTGGCACACCATCAGCATGTCGAGGTGTTCCTCGGCGGTGTTGACGGTGTAGGGGCGGGTCGGGTTGGTGGAGCTGGGCAGCACGTGCGGTTCGGAGACCACGGTCATGATGTCGGGCGCGTGCCCGCCGCCGGCGCCCTCGGTGTGGTACGCGTGGATGCCGCGTCCGGCGATGGCGGCGAGGGTGTCACCGACGAAGCCGGCCTCGTTCAGCGTGTCCGTGTGGATGGCGACCTGGATACCGGTCCGGTCGGCGACGGTCAGCGCGGCGTCGATGGCGGCGGGTGTGGACCCCCAGTCCTCGTGGATCTTGAGGCCGAGCGCTCCGCCGCGGATCTGCGACATCATCGCCTCACGCGAGACGGTGTTGCCCTTGCCGAGCAGACCGAAGTTGAGCGGGTACCCCTCCATCGCCTCCAGCATCCGCGCCAGATGCCAGGGGCCGGGAGTGACCGTCGTCGCCTTCGATCCCTCGGCCGGACCTGTGCCACCGCCGACGAGCGTGGTGACGCCGGATGCCAGCGCCTCGTCGGCGATCTGCGGACAGATCAGGTGCACGTGCGCGTCGACGGCGCCCGCGGTCACGATCCGCCCGTTGCCCGCAATGATCTCGGTCTCGGGTCCGATGACCAGGTCGGGGTGCACGCCGTCCATGGTGTCCGGGTTGCCCGCCTTGCCGATGCCGGTGATCCGGCCGTCGCGCATGCCGAGGTCGGCCTTGACGATCCCCCAGTGATCGACGATCACCACACCCGTGATGACCGTGTCCGGGGTGCCGTCTGCGCGCGTAGCGCGCGACTGACCCATGGATTCGCGGATGACCTTGCCACCGCCGAACACCGCCTCGTCACCGGCGAGTCCAGGACCGCCGCTGCGATCCTCCTCGATCTCGATCAGCAGGTCGGTGTCGGCGAGCCGGATGCGGTCGCCGGTGGTCGGGCCGAACAGATCGGCGTACGCGGCACGTGAGATCTCAGGCATCGAGGGCACCTCCGGTCTCGCCGCGCAGTCCGGGCACCACGCGGGCACCGGCGAGCGGAACGAGTTCGACGTCGACGGGGATCCCGGGCTCGAAGCGCACGGCGGTGCCGGCGGCGACGTTCAGCCGCTTGCCGCGCGCGGCGGCGCGGTCGAAGTCCAGACCGGGGTTGGCCTCGGCGAAGTGGTAGTGGGAGCCGACCTGGACGGGCCGGTCGGCGGCGTTGAGGACGGTCAGCCGGGTGACCTCACGGCCTTCGTTGAAGGCGACGGGTCCGTCGGCGAACAGGATCTCTCCGGGAATCATGGCTCTCGCTCCCCGTCAGACGATCGGATCGTGGACGGTGACGAGCTTGGTGCCGTCCGGGAAGGTCGCCTCGACCTGGACGTCGTGGATCATCTCGGGGATACCGTCCATGACGTCGGCCCGGGTGAGGACCTTGCGTCCGGAGGACATCAGTTCGGCGACGGTACGGCCGTCACGCGCGCCTTCGAGGATGTGCGACGTAATGAGCGCGACGGACTCGGGATGGTTCAGTTTCAGCCCACGGGCCCGGCGCTTCTCGGCCACGTCGGCGGCCACATGGATCAGCAGCCTCTCTTGCTCGTGCGGGGTCAGTTGCACGGCGTCCCACCTCACAGTCCTCGCTCCGGACCGTGCGGGGCCCGGTGTCCGCAGCCACCAAAACCCCTGGTGGCGTGGATGGGCAGGCTAGTTGGATGGCGTTTCAACGACGTTAACCAGCCTTTGATCCATCCGTGACCGCGGAGGGGTCCATCCGTGACCGTGAGAAGGCCCCTCCGGTGACCACGAGAAGGCTCCCCCGGTGACCAATGCGGAGGCTCCCTCAGCGGCCAGGACCGATCCGCTCACGACCTCGGGCCGGGTTCCCCCATGCTCATGAGACCCCGCAGACCGTCCTACAGCGTCGAGACGGGCATGCGCCGAAAAGGGCCATCTGCGCCAGGTACCCCTGAGCCGGCGCGATCATGATGCGCGCGACGCTCTCGGGCGCCACGTCGTCCCGCATCATGCCCGCGTCCTGATAGGCCTCGACCACCTTGATCCATTCCCCTCTGACCTTGGCGTACCCGTCGTTGATGACCGTCGACAAGTGGTCGTTGCGTTGCGCAGGGTTTCGGCCCAGACCTGGATGATCAGCCGGGGGAGGATCGACGCCCCCTCGTCGGTCAGACCCGGCCTCTTGTCCAGCATCTTGGTCAGGACCCACCCCACGAGCACATCGGGCGGTGGCGGCGGGCTCTGCGGGGCGCCCTCCTCGAACGTGTCACAAACCTCGTCGAGTACCTCGGTGACGATGGCGCCGATCAGCTCCTCCTTGCCGCTGAAGCAGCGGTATACGGCCCCGGCCGAGAGGTCGACCTCCTTCGGCACGTCCTGCATCGAAGAGCATTCCTAAAACGAACGATCCTTCTTTTACTCGTACCGCTCGCCACAAGGGAGACCTCCCATGTCCTCCGCCCCCACTCCCCCTGCCGCTCCCCCTGCCGACGCCGCAACATGGCCGCCGTGATGGTGCTGATCCCTGTGCTGGTGGCACTCGCGCTCTGGGCCTTCGCGTGGCCCGCCGCCCGTACCGCACCCCGCGACCTGCCTCTGGGGGTGGCTGGTCCGGCGACCGCGACCGCGCCGATCGAGAAGCAACTGGTCCAGCAGGACGGCGCCTTCGAGATCCACCACTACGCCGACGAGGCCGCCGCCCGGGACGTCGTCGAGGGCCGGACCGTATACGGCGCGATCGTCGCCACCGCTCAGGGACCCAAGCTGTTGGCCGCGTCCGCGGCGAGCCCGCTCGTCGCCCAGCTGCTCCAGCAAGCGGTGGCCGGACAGGCCCCGGAGGGCACGAGCGCCACCACCGTCGACGTGGTCCCCGCCCCGGCGGAAGATCCGCGAGGCACGGCGCTTGACCTTGAGCGTGCTCTCCAATGGGGCTGGCCGGGGTGGCCGCGGGATCCATCGTGACCCTGCTCGGGCTGCGCGGCCTCCGCGCCGTAGGCCCGCCGACCGGCTCCGCCGTCCTGGTCGGCCTGGTGACCGCCACGCTCACACACAGCTGGCTCGGTGTCCTCACCGGCAACTGGTGGGCCGAGGCCGGCGCGCTGAGTCTGTCGACGCTGGCCGTGAGTGGCGCCGTCGCCGGGCTCGCGGCGCTCGTCGGACCGCGCGGCATCGCGCTCGGCGCGTTTCTGGCCGTCCTGCTCGGCAACTCTTTCTCCGGCGCGTCCTCCGCCCAGGAGATGCTGCCCCGAGCCGGTCGGAACCATCGGCCAGTGGCTGCCGCCGGGCGCTGGTGCGTCACTCCTGCGCTCGGTGTCGTTCTTCAACGGCGCCGCCGCGACCGGGCCCGCGCTGACCCCTGGCCTGGTGGGCCACGCTCGGCCTGGGAGCGGTACTGCTGGGCGACATGCTCAAGCGACGTGGCTCGGCCACCATCGAGACGGTCACCGCGCGGGAGCCCGTGCTGGTGAACCGACAAGGGGTCGCGCGGTTGTCGGCCTGCTGCGGGGACGGACGCTCACCACGGGCTGTGCGGGGAGGAGTTGGCCGCGGGCGGCTGGCCGGACCGGCCGCTGAGGCGGGTGCGCAGGGTCGGTTCCGTTCGCCGGGGGCACGGGATCGCGTGCCGCTCAGGCGGGGTGTCGTGGGGGCGGGTCAAGGTGCCGCGCCTCTTCATGCAGGGGCGGCCACGCCGGCCAGGTTCGGCGCACTGGTTCCGCGCCACCTCACGCAAGCGGGGCTACCCGCAGGGACAGCGTGCGTCTCTTCTCACAGCCGAACGTACGGAGACGGGGGCGGTATGCCAACTAGTCGGCACACCGACCCCCGCCTTCAGGCTGTTGCCTCGCCCTCTGGTTACCGCTGCGCCTTCCGGCTACCGCCCCAGCCGTCCGACTGCTCCCCCAGCCTTCCGACCACCGCTCCCGCCGAACGGCCCGGCGCCTACGACACGTTGGGCCCCCGGTGCTCCGCCGCGATGCCGAATCTCTGTCGCTCGCGCGGAGCGGGCGCGGTCTCGCGGACGCTGGAGTAGGAGCTGACCACCTGCTCGGCCGCGGGGTCCTGGAGTGCTTCGAGGCGTTCCAGGTCGGCGGCGGAGACCAGGGCGACGAGAGGCTTCCCGTGCCGCGTCACGACGACGCGCTCACCGCCGTACACCACGCGGTTGATCAGATCGGCGAGCTCAGCCCTGGCTTGCGTCACCGGAATCTCGTAGGCCATGCCCTCCAGCTTAGACCGGGCCCACACGCCTTCCGCTGAGAGCGATCTCCCCACCGAGCAACCGTACGTCCTGTACATTTTTTACAGACACCGATCAGACACCGATCAGACACCGATCAGACGCCGATCAGGGGTCGATCAGGGGTCGATCAGGTCGCCCGGAGGAGGCACGCGCCATGGACAACCCGTCCGCCCGTCATGTCCTGCCCGAATTCACCGAACGCACGAGTTCGGGCCAGCGGACGCTGGACCCGTACTCGAAGCTGTTCGAGGAGCGGATCGTGTTCCTCGGGACGCCGATCGACGACACCTCGGCGAACGACGTGATGGCGCAGTTCATGCACCTGGAGCACCTGGAGCCGGACCGGGACATCTCGCTGTACATCAACTCCCCCGGCGGCTCGTTCAGTGCGATGACGGCCCTCTACGACACGATGCGGTTCGTCGCCTGCGACGTGAAGACCATCTGCCTCGGGCAGGCCGCGTCGGCAGCGGCCGTGCTGCTGGCGGGCGGCACGCCGGGAAAACGGTTCGCCCTGCCGGGTGCCCGCGTCCTGATCCACCAGCCGTCGTTTCCCGAGCCGATCCAGGGGCAGGCTTCTGATCTGGCCATCCGGGCCGAGGAGTTGACGCGTACTCGGAGGATGCTGGAGGAGATGCTCGTGCGGCACACAGGTCAGAGTCCGGAGCGAGTCGCCGCGGACATCGAACGGGACAAGATCCTGGACGCGCCGGCGGCGCTGGCGTACGGACTGATCGACGGGGTCATCCCGAGCCGCAAGGCTCCTCTGCCCACACCCGGCGCGAGGTGAGCGGCCGATGGTCCCACCCGAACTACCCCCGCTGCCCGCGCTGACGCGCGCGGAAGCCGAGTTGATAGACCGTTACCTGGACGTGGTCGACCTGCTCGGCCGCATCAACCCGGCCCGCCCCGGTGACACCTACCGAGGCCTGAGGGCCGCTCAGGCGCTGGTGGCCAAGGCGACGGCGCTGCGGGACGCCCTCACGCTGATGCATCAGCGGGGCGAGAGCGAGGTGCACGCCCCGACCCTGGCACAGGCGCTGCGCGTCCTGGACGGCGAGCGGCGGGCGGCCCGCGTCGCCCTGCCGCCCGTTGTCGAGAATTGACGCAGCCGCGCAGGTCGGTTGACGCATCCGCCCCCAGGCCGCGGCACACGCCGGTCCCTTGACGCACCCACCCCGGGGTCGCCACACACGCCGGTCCCCTGACGCACCCACCCCCGGGGCCACCGCACACACCGGTCCGTTGACGCACCCACCCCCGGGGCCGCCACACACGCCGGCCCGTTGACGCACCCACGCCCCCGGGGCCGCCACACACGCCGGCCCGTTGACGCACCCACGCCCCCGGGCCGCCGTACACGCCCCTCCGCGAGGCGTCCGGCCCGGGCTTCAAACGGCCCGAATGGTGTACCCCCGGTTGGCGTAGACGCGGGTCATTCCTACGGCGCGGAGAAGTTGCGCAACGCGCGTAGCGTCGATGCGTATCTGAGCCCTCCGTTGCTGGTACGGGCGTCGTCGGACCTCTGGACACTCGCTCGAACGGCCGCGTGTCCACCCGAACGGGTGAGTGGTGAGTAAGCCCACAAATCACCGATTCCGCTCGGATTTTCCGACATCGATGCGTGAAGATCCCTTCCGACGACAAGCCCCCGCCGCACCGGCGGGGCGGTCCGGGCGGACGCCGAGTCCTGCCGCCGCCCGGATGACCGGTCGACAGATGTGCATCGGCAGGAGTGGAGGACCCAGCACGACGGGCCGCCGGAGAGATCCGGGCGGTCCTTGGGGTGAAGCCGCACCACGCGGCCGGGCTACTTCGCCAGCCCGAATCCGACAGGTCATCCTTCACAGGCGGTTGACGAAGGGTTGCGCATGACTGCGCTCAATCGTGTCCCGTCGCTGTGGACGAGGGCCGGGACGGCCTCGGCTCTCACCATCGCCGCCGTGGGCGGCAGCCTCGTGGTCCCGGGCGTCGCATCCGACGCCGAGGCGGCCACCCTGGCGACGAAGGCACTTCACGTCGCGGCTTCCAAGAAGGGCTCCCCGTACAAGTACGGGGCCGCTGGGCCGCGCCGCTTCGACTGCTCCGGGCTCACGCTCTACTCGTACAAGAAGGCGGGCAAGAAGCTGCCTCGTACGGCCGCGGCGCAGTACAACAAGACGCACCATGTCTCCGCCTCGAAACGCAAGGCCGGAGACCTGGTGTTCTTCCACTCGGGCCGGAGCGTGTACCACGTCGGCATCTATGCCGGGAAGGGAAAGATCTGGCACTCCCCGAAGTCGGGGGAGGTCGTGAAGCTCCAGAAGATCTGGACGAAGAGCGTCTGGTACGGGCGGGTCAGCTGACCCGTCCGTGGGGGGTGGCGGCGCACGCCGCCACCCCCTACGGGACGTGAAACAGGGCTTGAAACGGGACGGACCGGTTACTCGTCCACCATGGTGGAACAACGCCCCCGCACGGAGCGCGACGAGAAGCCGCTGGAGCGCGCCGACCGCAATTTCGCCGAGCTCCTCCAGGAACTGCGGGTCACCCAGACCGGCGTGCAGATCCTCTTCGCCTTCCTGCTGACGTTGGCCTTCACCCAGCGCTTCCCGTCGCTCGACACGACACAGCGGGCCATCTACGTCACGACGCTGCTGCTCGCGTTCCTGGCCGCCGCCCTCTTCACGGCGCCCGCCGCCCTGCACCGGGCGCTGTTCCAGCAGAACGCCAAACCCGCCATCGTGCGGGTCGCCTCCTCGCTGACCCACGTCGGCCTGTACGTGTTGATGCTGGCGTTCACCGGATCGGTGCTTCTCGTCGTCGACGTGACGTTGGGGCGCGGCGCCGGGATCGCCGCGGGCGCGGGAACTCTGGCTGTCTGTCTGATGCTGTGGGGCGTCCTGCCCCGGCTGGTGCGGCGCTACGTCACGTCCGCCACCGAGGGCCGAGGAGAAGGATCGGACCCCGCAGAGTGAGCACAGTGCCACTGCCCGTCTCCACGGCCCTCAGGACTCCTGTGGCCCCCCGGCTGTCACCACCGGCTCGGCCGGCGCCGTCCAGGGCAGTTCGATGGAGATGGTCTTGCCGCCTTCACGGGTGGGCCGGACGGTAAGCCTGCCGCCGCACTCCGCGGTCAGCCAGCGGATGATCACCATGCCGCGCCCGTTGTCCTGCTGGACGGCGGCGGGCAGTCGCTTGGGGAATCGCGGGTGGCTGTCGGTGACGCCGAGGCGCAGGTGTTCGTCCCGGTCGAGGCGGACGTCCACTCTGAAGGTGGGTGATTGCCCGAAAGTGTGCTGAACGGCGTTGGTGGCCAGTTCGGACACGATCAGGCGTACGGTGTCGGCGACTTCGGAGTCACTCGGCAGGCCCCATTCCGCCAGCACTTCGGCGACGAATTTCCGGGCCGCGGAGACCGAGGCTGGATCGCTCGGCAGAGTGACGGATGCTTCCTGGTGGTCTGCCATGGCGCGGTCGTCCCTTTCCCACGGGACCGGGGTCCGACACGGAGCGGATGGTTCGAGTACGGTCCCGGACTGGTGCTTCGCGCCAGACTGCCATTACCAGGCCTGTCACGGGTGCGATCCACCGAGATATGCATATATCTGTCGCTCGAAGCGGTGAACTCTGCGACGGAGGACCGTATTTGGGCGGCCCGGAAGGAGTAAGGAGTACGGCCATGCAGAACGGTCCCGCAGTACGCCGCCGCAAGCTCGGTGCCGAGCTGCGCTCGCTGCGCGTCGGCGCGGGTCTCACCAGCGGCGAGGCGGCCCGCCTCCTGGGCTGGCACCAGTCGAAGGTGAGCCGGATCGAGACCGGCACCAGCGGCGTCAAACCCCCCGACGTGGAACGGCTCCTGGACGCGTACGCCGTCGAGGAACCCGAGTTACGGGATCTCCTGGTCGTACTGGCGGGCGCTGAGGGCGACGGACGGCACCACTGGTGGCACGCCTACCGGGGTGTCCTGCCCCCGACGTACCGCGATTTCATCAGTCTGGAGTCCCAGGCCAGCGGAATGCGCACGCTGGAGACGTCCGTGGTGCCGGGGTTGCTGCAGACACCCGAGTACGCCCGTGCGGTGACGCAGGCCGCCGTAGGGGGACTTGAGGACGGCAAGCTCGACACGCTGGTCGAGGTGCGCCTGGCCCGGCAGGACGTGCTGCGTTCGAATCCGCCGCTGAAACTGAGCGCTGTTCTGGACGAGGCGGTGCTGCGCCGGGATGTCGGCGGCCCGGAGGTCATGGCTCGCCAGCTGCACCGGCTGCGGGAGGCCGCCACCCTGCCCCAAGTGCGGCTTCAGGTTCTGCCGTTCGGCGCCGGGGCTCACATCGGAGTCACAGGACCTTTCGTTATCTTCTCCTTTCCGAACACATCTGATCTGGATGTAGTTGTTCTAGACCACTTGACGAGTAGCCTCTATCTCGAACGGAAAGAAGACCTAGAGGCCTACAGCGAGGCCTTCAACGCCCTTCAGATCCAAGCCCTTTCGCCCGAGGACTCATTGGATTACATCGCCGTGATAGGTGACGGCGCGTAAGGAGGCACCATGTCTGCACTGCCTCGGTACGTACCTTCCAGTACTTCTCTGCACGACGTGCGCTGGCTGCGCAGCAGCCGTAGTACGGGAATGAACAACTGCGTCGAGACGGCCCGGCCGGGACCAGGACCCTGGTCCGGACTCGTGGCCGTCCGCGATTCCAAGAACACGGCAGGTCCCGCCCTGCTGTTCACCCCTGCCACCTGGGAGGGATTCATCGCCGGACTGAGCTGACCGTCATCGGACCGCGCTGGCCGTCGTCGGAGCGGACCGAGCGTCATCGCGCCGGACCGAGCATCATCGGGTTGCGCCGATCACCCGTACCGCGTGCTCGATCTGTACGTCGGTGAGGTCCGCGCGTGCGGTCAGCCTCAGCCGGGAGATGCCGTCGGGCACGGACGGTGGGCGGAAGCAGCCGACAGCGAGCCCCGCCTCGCGGCAGTCGGCGGCCCACCGCACGGCCCGTTCGGGGGACGGCGCACGCACGGAGACGACGGCGGCGTCCGGTCGTACCGCTTCCAGGCCTTCGGCCGTCAGGCCGCTGTGGAGCGCCGTCGCGACCGCGCGGGCCCGTGCCGCACGCTCCGGCTCGCGGCGCAGCAGTCGCAGCGCCGCGAGGGCCGCGCCCGCCGCCGCGGGCGCGAGACCGGTGTCGAAGATGAAGGTGCGCGCCGCGTTGACCAGGTGGTCGATCACCGGTGCGGGGCCGAGGACGGCGCCGCCCTGGCTGCCCAGCGCCTTGGACAGCGTGACCGTCACGACGACGTCCGGGGCGCCCGCGAGGCCCGCCGCCTGCGGAGCGCCCCGGCCGCCGTCGCCGAGCACGCCGAGTCCGTGCGCGTCGTCGACGATCAGCCCGGCCTCGAACTCCCGGCAGGCGGTGGCGAGATCGGCCAGCGGCGCCGCGTCCCCGTCCACCGAGAACACCGCGTCGGAGACGGCGACGGCGGGTCCCTTGTGGGTGCCGAGCGCCTTGCGTACGGCCTCGGGGTCGGTGTGCGCCACGACCTGTGTGGTGCCACGGGCCAGTCGGCAGCCGTCGATCAGCGATGCGTGGTTGCCCGCGTCCGAGACGACGAGGGAGCCGTGCGGCGCGAGCGCGGTGACGGCGGCGAGGTTGGCCGCGTATCCGGAGGAGAAGACGAGCGCGGACTCGAAGCCGCAGAAGTCGGCCAACTCGCGTTCGAGTTCGCCGTGGAGCTCGGTGGTGCCGGTGACGAGCCGGGAACCGGTGGCTCCGCCTCCCCATGTCCGCGCGGCGGCCCCGGCGGCCTCGGTGATCTCCGGGTGGCGGGCGAGTCCGAGGTAGTCGTTGCTCGCGAGATCGAGCAGGGGGGAGTCGGCGGGGCGCGGGCGCAGGGTGCGGACGAGTCCGGCCCGACGGCGCGCCTGAGCCTGCTCGTCGATCCAGCCGAACGCCATGGGTCCTCCTCCGGACCGGAGGGACGGGAGTTGTGCCACCGGTGTTCGTGCGAGCCGTGGTTTCTGTATGCCGCGGTTCTTTGTGGGCCGTGGCTTTTGTAGGCAGTGCACAGACCCTAGCGGCCGTCCCAGCCACCCAGGATGTGGCAATACCCACACCTGGTTTTATCAAGCAAGGAGAAGCACCAGGTCAGAGCGACTATCACACCCTAGATCTAAGATCGCTTCTCACGGCCGCGTCCAGGGAAGCCAACTTGCCGAGTGCGTCACGAGCCGCCCCAAGGGCCGTGGCATCACCTTCCAGCGCACCAAGACCTGGAAGGAATCGCCCGACCCCGAGCGTGACGCCAAGCTCGACCGCATCGAGCACGTGAAGGGACGCTTCCCGGACCGAGTGTTCGCCTTCGACGAGTTCGGGCCGCTGGGGATCCGGCCCACCGCGGGCTCCTGCTGGGCGAAGCAGGGCAAGCACGACCGCCTGCCGGCGATGTACTACCGCACCCATGGCGTCACCTACTTCCACGGCTGCTACTCCGTCGGCGACGACCAGCTGTGGGGCGTCAACCGCCGCCGCAAAGGCACCGCCAACACCCTGGCCGCGCTGAAGTCGATCCGCGCCGCCTGCCCCGACGGCGCCCCGATCTACATCATCCTGGACAACCTCTCCGCCCACACCGGCGCGGACATCCGCCGCTGGGCGAAGAAGAACAAGGTTGAGCTGTACTTCACCCCGACCTACGCCTCCTGGGCCAACCCGATCGAGGCCCACTTCGGCCCGCTGCGGCAGTTCACCCTGGCCAACTCCCACCATCGCAGCCATCCCGCGCAGACCCGGGCTCTGCACCGCTACCTGCGCTGGCGCAATGCCAACGCCCGCCATCCCGACGTACTCGCCGCACAACGCCGAGAGCATGCCCGCATCCGCAGCGAGAAGGGCATCCGCTGGGGCGGACGTGCCAGATGCCCGGCGGCGTGAAGGATCGACAACCGGCGCAGCCCACTCCCACCACACGGACCGCAAGGAGCTCTGCATGGACCACAAAGACGTCGACGCCGCCGTGGCAGAGATGCTGCGAGTACTCGGCCCCCATACCGCCGAGGACTGGACGGTGCCAGCGGGGCCACTCCAATGGACTTGCTGGCAAACAGCAGCCCACATCGGCCACGACCTGCTGGCCTACGCAGGGCAGCTGGCAGCACAGCCCACCGACGCCTACCTTCCCATCGACCTGAACGTTCGCCCCACTGCCTCGCCCGCCGAAGTACTCCAGGCCGTCACCGCCTGCGGCGGACTGCTCAGCAGCGCCCTGGCCACAGCCAACCCGACCCTGAGGGCCTGGCACTGGGGCCCGTGCGACCCCGAAGGGTTCGCCGCGATGGGCGTCGCCGAAATCCTGCTGCACGCCTACGACATCACGCAGGGACTGTCCGTGAACTGGCTGCCACCAGCACCACTGAGCGCAGCAGTACTCAACCGGCTCTTCCCCGCCGCCCCGCCCGGAGACCCCACTCAGGTACTCCTCTGGTGCACCGGCCGCGGAGAACTCGACGGCCTCCCTCGCCAAACCTCATGGAGGTGGGAAGCAGCACGATCGGACTGATCGAGCTGACCCCGGCGAACGTTCCCGGTCACAGCACTAGCTACTCGTTACAGGCTGTTCGATCCTGCCGCAGAGAGTGCATCCCCCGGCCGGCCTTTCGTCCTTCGCTACTTCTCCCAGCCGCTGTGGAGTTCTTTCCCGATGAACTCTTTGTCGGTGGTGAGCTTCAGGAGCCCGATGGAGCCCGCGCGGTCGTTCATGCGGACGGACGCGTGCTCGAACTTGTAGACGTCCTCGCCCTGGGCGGTGGTGGTGTGGGAGATGAGGCGGCGTCCGCCGTTGTCCTCGGTCACATCGCTCAGGTTGGCGAGCTTGCGGCCGGGGCTGATGGAGATGAGGTCGGTGCTCTGGTTGAGAGTCCACTGGTCACGCAGGTTGACCAGGTAGAGCTTGGTGTTGTTGTAGGCGGAGCGGCCCTTGCGCGCGGGCGGCCGGCCGTCGAGGTTGTACTCGACTTGCCGGGCGTCCCCGTTGTTCCCGAAGAGCCAGATCCGGGCAGGCCCGGAGGCGTTGTACTGCTCGTGTTCGTAAAGGCACAGGTGCGCGGTGGGACAGGCGGCGAGTCCCTGCGCGGTCTTCACCAGGATCTCAGGAGTGGGAGCGGGCGCTGCGGTGCTGTTCCCAGGGAGGGCCAGGGGCAGCGCGGCCGCGGCGAGGACAGCGGCCAGCACGGTACGGATCTTCATGCCCGGCCTAACGGCCCCGGCCGGTCGCGGCGGTGGGCATCGTGATGGTGTTGGGGTTGCTGCCGCAGGGTGCGGTCGGTTCGCGTCGCACGTCGGGGCTGTGGGATTCCGGCCCGTTGTCGGGTACGCCCATTGCGACCGTGTCGTTGAGGTTGACACCAAAGTCATTCCGTCGCGTAGAGAAGTTAATCGGATGCGCAAAGTGACGAATAGAGGGCCGGAGAGGTGTCCACACGAACGAGTCACAACGCCGCCGCAAACCTGTCATCCGTGGCGTGAGCTGCGGAAACGCTCCAAGGCGTGCACCCGGCGCAGCGGACCCAAGTGACGGGCCTCGCAGCGAAGTCGGTTCCCCGGTTCCCGGCCGGTATCCGGGGAAGGCAGGGGCCGCAGCCCGTCGGGCGGATCGGTTGGCTGATCGCCGCCGGGCGCCGGGCGTCCCGTCTCGTTCGATGTCGTCGGCCGGCCTTGTTCCTGGGTCCAACGGCGAGGTGCGGTGGGACGAGGTATCGCGCGACCGGACGGCATGGTCGCGGGAGGAGCCGGGTAAGGCGTGTCCGTGTTGTCCCTACCTGAGTACACCTGTGCCCTGCGAGACCGCTTCGCCGCCGACGGCTACCTGCCCCTGCCCCTGCCCGCGCTGATGCCACCCGAGGTGTTGCCCGTCCTCGACGGCGAGGTGCGACGGCTAGGAAAACTTGCCGTACGGCGGGACTTCGCCATGGATGCACGGATCGCTCGCCCCGCCACATGACCACCCTCGGCGGCCACGTCATCGCCCGGGAGTCCGAACTGATCCTGCAGCTGTACCGCGACGAGCACCTGCTCGGCTTGTTCGGCCGGATCGCGGGTATTCAGGCCGTCCCGGTGAGTGACCCGCTCGAACGGCACGTCATCAACAGCCTCCACCAGCAAGGAGACACCCACGTCGCGCACACCGACGACTACCCCCTGGCTCTGGTGCTGTTCACCGAAGCACCAGCCGACCCCGCCCACGGCGGACTGCTGGAATACGTCCCCCACACCATCGACCTGGACACCCTGCAGACCGACACCGTCCGCCGGGCCCAGCACCGGCACGGCGAGGGCTACCTGCTGCGCAGCGACACCACCGTCCACCGCGTCACCCCGCTGCGCCGCCCCGGCCCGCGCCGTACAGTCCTCAACTTCGCCTACACCACAGCGGACCGGCAACGGGCTGTGACGCCTTCCGCCTCCCAGCTGTACTGACCACAGCGCCACCGTCCTGCGCCGTCCCGGTCCCCGCGCTGGAGAACCTCGCGACCGCTGGTCATCGAAGTTGTCGCGGATCTCCAGGGCGGGAGCGCCGCATGGGCGAGTGTGTGGCGCACCGTGTTGAAGATGAACCGGTCGGTGTGCTCGACCCCTTCTTCGAACTGGGAGGGAACTCCTTGCTCCTCATCCACGTTGATGCTGCCTGGAGTCGCATCAACCTAGCCTGCGATCCAGCGCAGTTGGCGTTCAAGGACCTTGTGGAACCAACCTCCGGAGAGTGCGACACGAAGTCGCACCAGAGAAGTAAGGACAGCCAGATGAAGGAGAGATAGAGGGCTGGACTTCGAGCCAGTATCCAGGCTCGTCCCCGCGCTCACATGCGTCGCTGGCAACGGCGGGGTGGAGCTGAGCGTTCAAGCCCAAGGGCACCTCGGCCATCGAGGAGCTACAGGTGAGGGGAAGGTTGGACGGGCGAACGAAAGTGAACCCTTGATCATGCCCCGTGAGGTTGAGGCTGCGCGATGGCGTGTATGCGGCAGTCGTAGGACCCGCGTGTTGGAAGGCACGGAGCGCCCCCTGGGGATCTCATTCCAGGGGCGGATACCGCTGGTCCCGGGGTAGAGAGGGCGCCCTCCCCAGCCGCATCTTCCTGGTGCGGAACGTGGAAACCCCGTCGGGGTCCAGGCCAACGGCCTGGTAGGCCGGCCGTAAGGAGAGTTGAACTCCCCGGCGGGAACAGGATGACCCAAGAAGCGAATGTCGGCGGGCCGAAAGGCCAGAGGAAAACGGGAAGCTGGGGTCTTCACCCGCTCCCGTACAACTCGCCGGATACGGGCCCTGGGGCCCGGCCTGAAAGGGCGCCCACGTGGGTCAGGTGAACCTTTGAAGGCTCCGACGCAAAGACACCGGAACCAAGGGACAAGTTAGACACCGGAGGCGCACATGCAGGACACAGCCAAGGCTGAGCCCCATGCGGCTGCGGGGAACGGACCCGAGGACGGGACTCTCGACTGGCACTGCATCGACTGGGCTCAGTGCGAAGAGAACGTACGGCGTTTGAGGCAGAGGATCTTCAAGGCGACGCAGGAAGGGGACCTGGAGAAGGTCCGTAACTTGCAGAAGCTCATGCTGCGCAGCCGCAGCAACACGCTGATCAGCGTGAAGCGGGTCACGCAGCAAAGCAGTGGCCGCAAGACCCCTGGCATCGACGGGCACCTCGCCCTCACTCCTGAGGCGAGGGGGAGGTTGGCGGCCTCCGTTCAGCGGTCGTCGAAGCCTTGGCAGGCCAGGCCGGTCAAGCGAGTGTTCATCCCGAAGAGCAACGGGAAACAGCGACCACTCGGTATCCCGGTCATCCGTGACCGGGTGCTCCAGGCCCGCGTGAAGAACGCGCTGGAACCTGAGTGGGAAGCGCGGGTCGAGCCGAGGTCCTATGGCTTCCGGCCCGCCCGCAGCTGCCAGGACGCCATTGCGGCGATCTACTGAGGTAGCGCCATCTTGATTTCCGCTGTTCAGGGGTCCTTCCGTGGAGGTCGTTCGGGTTGCTCGCGCTGGTCGTCAGCGGCAGTCTGGGGTGTAGATCGTTTGTCAGCGTGACATCAGCGGCTGACTTCGATGTTGGTCAGGACGAGCAGGGCACGCAGGAGGTGGGTGGCGCGGGCGGGGTCGTTGCGAAGCTTGGTGAGGGTCCGCCAGTTCTTGAGGTGCGCGAAGCCGCGCTCGACCGGGGCTCGTCCGGCGGCCAGGATCCGGTTGGCTTCCTTCTGGCCGGGGCTGAGTTTGCGGACGCGGGTGGCCTTGAAGCCGGTGACGATGACCAGGTCATCGGGGTCGTCAGGCTTGTCGACGCCGAGGAAGCCGAGGTCGGCGAGTGCGCCGAGGCTCGCTGCCTTCAGGTGCTCGACGAGCTGGTTGCGGTGGGCGGCGGTGGCGTCGTGGGTGCGGCCGGGCCGGCCCGCGGAGATCCAGATCAGGCGGCCCTTCTCGTCAGTGAGGGCGAGGAAGTGCAGGCCGTGGCGTTGGTGTTTCCCGGAGTAGTTCTTCCGGTTGGCGGTTCCGGTGCGGCACTGGGTGGGGACGAGGGTGCCTTCGACCAGGACGACCTCCCCGCCCCGCTTGGCGATCTTCTTCAGAGCGCGGTCCAGACGCGGGGCCTTCGCGGCGAGCAGGCCGATCACCTCGTCGCGCCAGCGGCGGACGGTGCTGGCGGAGACCTGGTTGCCGCTGGCCATGTCAGCCAGGCGCTCATCGTGGCGGAGCACGGCCAGCACGATCACGGCGACCTCCCGGGCGGCAGGGCCCGCCAGCGCGAACCTATCGTTTTCAGGTGGCGCCTGAGCAGGTCGGCGAGGTGGTTGACGGACCGCGTGGACAACGACAGGCGGCACTGGTAGCCAAGCGAAACGGTGCCCTCGGCGGGATCATTGGTTTTCGTCACACAATTCCAACGGCGGCAGGGGGCAACCCGGTTACGGCCCCGACCGGGTGTTGGGCAGGACCAGATCGCGGTGACGGGCGGACGGTGAACTTTCCGTCGGGGCGTTTGTGCAGCCAGCCGCGGTCGGCGAGCTCGGTCATCATGGCGCGCGACGGCTCCAGCTTGCCGCACACCCTCCCCGCGATCCCGTGGCGTACCGGCCCGGTGACGGATCGTAGGAGCGGCACTGCGGCGAGCGCAGCAGAACCCGAGGACGTCCCCGGCCGAACGGGCAGGCGATCTTGACGGGAGTCATCCGTCCGCAGCCAGTCCGGGCACCCCGCCCGTGTACACCGGACCCGCGACCAGCGACAGTGTGGGCAGGTCGACTTACCGAAATGCCAAGGCCACCGTTCCAGTCGACGGCGACTGGTCGGGTTCGGGGCGAGCGCGGGGCTGTGCGCGGGGTGGGCGTCGCCGCGGAACCGACCGCCCGGCCCGTCTTGTGGGGCTCAGAGTAGAGCGTGCATGCCGGCCAGCGTCACGATCGCGCCCCAGGCGATCGTCACGACGATCCACGCGATCACCGTGCGGTGAGGATCGGAATCGTAGGGTGGGGCGAAGGCGAAGGTCGCGGGGTCCTCGGGGCTGTAGCGGACGGACAGCCGGGTCCCGAGGGGGACGTCGTCGTGGTGGGTCAGGCCGGCGGGGCCGATGCCGATGACCGTCAAACCCTCGTGCGTGATGAAGGTGACGACGGCGGTGTAGGTGTATGTGGTGATTTCCTCGTTGTGGTGGGCGTCGCGCATGAGGGAGACGACCTCAGCGGGAACGGTCGGTGCACCGTCGAGCAGAGCCCGGCGACGCCCTCGCCGCCGGATGGCGCCGACGCAGGCGCATGCGAGGAGGACGGTCAGGCCATCGCCGAAACCGAGCAGGGCCCAGCCGTAACTGTGGTGCTGGACGGTCGTGAAACGCACGAGCAGGACGGCCGCACAGAGCACCGCGGCCCAGAACGCGCCGGCCAGCTCCTGTCCCCTGCTGACCGGCGAGCTCTGCACGCGGAACCGGGAGGGTTCTCCCGACGGGAAACGCACCCAGACCGGCCGGCCCGCCCAGGCGACGTACAGCGCGCCGTTCTTCCCGCCGGCCGTTCGCAGGGTCAGCTCCTGCGCAGTCGACGGGTCCTGGAAGGCCACGGCCACCGGCAGGCCGTGCGTTCGATCCGTCTCGGGCGGCGGTACGTCGACCCGCACGACCCGGGAGCCGACGGAGCGCGCCACCGGGTCCGAGGTGAACCCTGTCGCGTACCAGACCGCCTCCACCAGCGCCCACGCGCCGAAGCCGGCGGCCAACAGCAGCAACAATGCGTTTCCTGACATTCGCCAATCCCCCGCCTCGCCACACGTGAGGTCGAACTCTGTCCACAACGGCGAAAGCCTTCCATTTGCTGGACTGGAAGTCATCAGTGAGCCTGCGCTATCTTGAAAGTCGCTGGTCAAGTGGCCTTCCGTGATGTCCGGTCGGGGTGCTGATCGTGGGCGGTTGTCTGCGCCGAAGATCACCTGTCACTTGTCCGCGGTGGACTTCGAGGTTCGTCTGGACGAGCAGTGCGCGCAGGAGGTGGGTGGCGCGGGCGGGGTCGGTGCGGAGCTTGGTGAGCGTGCGCCAGTTCTTGAGGTGCGCGAAGCCGTGTTCGACGGGGGCATGTCCGGCGGCCAGGGCCCGGTTGGCGTCCTTTTCGCAGGTGGTGAGCTTGCGGTAGCGGGTGGCCTTGAAGCCGGTGACGACCACGGGGTCGTCCGGGTCGTCGTCCAGTCCGAGGAAGCCAAGGTCCGCGAGGGCTCCGAGGGCGGCGGCGCGGAGTTGGGCCAGGAGGTGGTCGCGGCGGGCGGCGGTGATGTCGTGGGTGCGGCCGGGCCGGGCCGCGGAGATCCAGATCAGGGGGCCCTTCTCGTCGGTCAGGGCGAGGAAGTACAGGCCATGGGTGTGGTGTCTGCCGGAGTAGTTCGGGCGGTTCGCTTTCCGGTGCGGCGCTGGGTGGGTACAAGGGTGCCGTCGACCAGGATGACTTCCCCGCCCCGCTTGGCGATCTTCTTCAGGGCGCGGTCCAGGCGCGGGGCCTGCGGAGCGAGCAGAGAGATCATCTCGTCGCGCCAGCGGCGGACGGTGGTGGCGGAGATGTCGTTGCCGCCGGCCATGTCGGCTAGCCGCTGGTCGTGCCGGAGCACGGCCAGCACGATCACGGCGATTTTCCTCGGAGTTCGGGTCCGCCACCTCGAACCTATCGCCTTCAGGTGACGCCTGAGCAGGTCTGCGAGGTGGTTGACGGACCGCGCGGACAGCGACAGACGGCACTGATACACATGGGACACGGTGCTCTCGGCGTGCTCTATTGGTATTCGTCACACAATTCCAACGGTCGCCGGGGGCATCGTGGTTACGGCCGGACCGCGGCTCCGAGACCGGTATCACGGCGGGTCACAGGCGAACGGTGAACTTCCCGTCGGGACGTTTCCGCAGCCAGCCGCGGTCATCGAGTTTGCGGAGCTTCCCGCGCAACGGCTCCAGCTTGCCCTTCACCGTGAGAGCTCCGCCAGCAGCTCCAAGACCTGCCGGAACTTGTCCTCCGGCAGATGGGCAGCGCACGTGCATCACACTCGACACCCCTCGCGCCTGAACTCCAGCCGTCATGGCGCCCACCTCCTCCAGCCCCACATTATAGAACTAGTATTCGAACACGCGAGTAGGCAACCTGACTCCATCGATCCAGGATCGGAAGTATGTTCGATGATCTGCCGCCCGACCTGGTGCGACTGAACGCTCTGAGGATCTGGCTCGCCCTGTGGCTGGAGCGTACCGACGGCAAGATCACCTGTGTCCAGAAGCGGCAGGCCCAAGTGGATCGCGGCCGCCGCAACCGTGCCGCGCCCCCCGGACTGGGTCGTCCAACTCAGCATAGGTACAGGCAAGCCGCTCCAGGTCCACGACGGCGAGTGCGGCATGACCGGCAAAGAACACCGCGCGATCGACCGCGACGAAGCCCGCCGTCTCCTCACCACGGAGGGGGTGCCGGCGTGCCCGTTCTGCCACCCCGACATCCAGCTGCACATCATCGACTGAGACGCCATCCGCTTTCCGAACGTGATCGATTGGTTCGGGGTGGGTGGGCATGAACTCCGCTTTGTAGCGGGAAAGATGGGCGTGGTTCGTCCGTTCTTCTCGCTTACGGAGGTGGCTGGTGCCGTCGGTGCTCGGTCTGCTGGAGGCCCGGGAGAAGGGGGTCCGGGAAGAGATCGCGCGGCTGCGGGAGGAGGCCGAGCGGGTGCAGGCCGCGCTCGGCAATGCCGAACATGTGCTTCAGCGGCTGGTGGATGCCCGGGCGACGGTGGTCGAAGTGCTGGCCAGTCCACCTTCCGTGGTCGGGGAGTCGGCACGGGGCGCCGGTGGCGGGGTCGACGGTGCCCCGGCGGGATGCGGGCATGGCGGCGCAGGTCCTCGCGCCGGACTACCAGCGGATCCTGTCGGTGCTGGAGTCGGAAGCGGGCCGGGAGGGCATGCGCTGCCAGCAGCTGGCCGTCGCGCTGGGCCCTCTGCGATGTCGCCGAGGTCGACTTGCTGTCCAACATCCCCTCGGATCACGCGGACGCCTTCCTCGCCGCGCAGCCCTGGCTGCACAATCTGGACCACGTTGCCTTCTCCGGGAAGATCAAAGCGGCGAAACCGGCCCCAGCAGCCTTCCATCACTGCGTCGTCGCCATGCGGGCTGCCCCGACCGACCTCCTCTTCATCGACGACCGTGAGGAGAACGTGCTCGCCGCGCAGGCCATGGGCCTGAAGGGACACGTCTTCACCGAACTCGACGAGCTGGCGCCGTCATCGACACCTGGTTGCCGACTCGACGAGCCACGTGGAAATGACACCTGACACGAGACAGCGTGAAAGAACCCAGGTCAGAGCTACGCAACTGAAGAAATGACACGCGTCTGAGACAGCAGGCTGATGCCATCACGTATGACACGCGGGTGACGCTACGAGGTGTGGACCGAACCGCCGGAAACAGAGCTGGAGAACATCCGCTTCCTGGCGGGCTACCGCCCCGATTGGTTGTTCAGTCCTGGGCTCCTTCAGGAGATACGCCGCACCCACCTGGACGGTGTCGCATTGAGGGAGGCCGTTCGGCGCTTTCCCGGGAACACCGATGCTCTGTGCACTGTCGGTCCGGCCACGGTGTGACGCGTATCACCGCAGCGCGATCCGCGCAGAGGACAGGGAGGAGTGTGGAGATTTCACTGCGGGCCCGCGTGCGAGCCGGGGATCCAGATGCGTTCAGGCAACTCTTCGACGAGCACGCTTCGGTGGTCCACCGGCACGCCGTCCGGATGACCGGCAACTGGGTCATGGCCGACGACATCGTGTCCCTGACCTTCCTGGAGGCATGGCGGCTGCGTGAGCGGGTGCTTCCGGGGGACGACAGCCTGCGCCCGTGGCTGCTGGGGATCGCGACGAACGTCACGCGCAACACCGCGCGGGCGGCGCGAAGACACCAGGCCGCGCTCATCAGAGTCCCACCCCCCGACCCCGTGCCGGACTTCGCCGACGAGGTGACACAGCGCATCGCAGACACGGAGGAACTGGCCGCCGCGCAGAAGGCGTTGAGCAAGATGCGTCGCGGTGAGCGCGAGGTGTTCACACTCTGCGTGTGGGAGGGCCTGGACGCCGCCACGGCGGCCGAGGCCCTGGGCGTGGCCGTCGGCACCGTACGGGCCCGGCTCTCGCGCGCGAGAAAACGCCTGCGCAGGCTCACCCAACTCGAACTCGACGGCGGCACGGCCGGCACAGGCGACACCGGCAGCACGGACGGTATCAACGGCACGGGCGGCAGCCGCGGCACGGAACGCGGCACTGGGCACAGCGGAGTGCAACGCCCAGCCACGGTCGGACAGTTACCGGTCAGCCGCCATCAGGCGGCTCGGTCCACGCAGGAGAAGAAGCGATGAACACCAACCCGCGACGGCGCGATCAGCCGGTCGAGTACCAGGATCTGGCCGAGTTGCTGCCCGCGCCGGGCCGTCCGGTGCTCGCGCAGGACCGCCACCGCGTACTGAGGGAAAACCTGATGGAGCACATCACAAACGAGACCACCCATGAGCAGTCGGGTGCGACGAACACATCACTGAGCGCATCACCTGCGCCCCCCGCACGCCGGCACCCCGGGCGGCGCCTCGTTCTTTTCGCAGCGCCGCTGGCACTGGCCGCCGTCGTGGGCTTGGGCGTGGTGGCGGTCGGCGGCGCGCAGGACGGCAAGCGCGGCATAGCTGCCGCGGGTGTCACCGGGGACGACCACCAGAAGGCCACGCAGTTGCTGGACCGGATCGCCCTGGCCGCGGCCGATCGCCCGGCGGTCACGGTACGCGACGGCCAGTACATCTACACCAAGTTGCAGGGGTCGTCGGACGAGTTGGGCTGGCCCGCGACGCCCCCCAAGGACACCAAGGAGTTCACCACGGCCCCGGTGGCGTACAAGGGGACCGTCCGACAAGAGCAATGGGATTCGGTGGACGGCAACCGGGAGGGACTGAGGAAGTCCGTCGGGCTGTCCTCAACGGGCGAACCCGACCCTTCCCACAAGAACGAAATGACCATGATCGGCGCCGGATACCTGACCTTCCGGCAGCTTCAGGCTCTGCCCACCGATCCCGACGCGCTGTTGAAGAAGCTCTCCGGCGACGCCAAGAATGTGGAATCGAGCCGCGTCACGGAAGTGGTCGTCGAGAACCTCGGAGCCATACTCGACGACGCCACCCTGCTGCCCGACCTCAGTGCCGCGCTCTACCGTGCCACCGCCAAGCTCCCGGGAGTGCGCGTTGTGGACCACGTCGAGGACGCCGCAGGGCGGCAGGGTATCGGCCTTACGTTCGACGGCACCCCGAAGGGCTACGCCTGGGTCTTCGACTCGTCCAGCCTCGTCTATCTCGGAACAACCGACGCCGCTCTCCTGGAAGTCGGCGTCGCGGACAAAGCGGGTGAGGTGCCGGTGAGCTCATCCTGAGTAAGCCGCTCCGGGGGGTGTCCGCTCCGGCGGACGCCCCCCGGAGCGGTGAGCTGCTTGTACGACGGCGCCGGAGTATCTGCGCGCATGGACCGGGACCCGTCAGCCGCGACAACCGCCCGCGCGGCAACTGCGGCGCTCTTCGATGCCACAGTCGCGGACCAAGACGCGGTCGACGCCATGCATTCGACCAGTCAGTCGCGAGCGTTCTCGGCCGCCAGCGTGAGACATCCGGCAAGCGGCAGGTCACAGCTTCGATGAGTGACACGCGACCTGAGAACCTACGGCTCCACGGTTGCGGGATCTCAGATTCCGTGGCCGAACCGCACAACCGACGGCCACTCAAAGGCCGATCGGCCACGTCCCTGAGCAAGGGCTGCATCGGAGCGGGATCGGCGTCCGCGCCCGCCGCCCCAAGGCCGGGCCGAGAAGGCCCTTTGGCCGACGGAGCGGCAGTCCAGAGGGCTGATTCGCGGAGGCGCTCAGCGTAGTGCGACCTCGCCCGCGTGGACCGCGCGCATGGCGCGCTCGACGCTCTCCTAGTTTTCGCCGACCGGCGCCACGTACTCGATGACATCGCGCGCGGCGTCCTCCCCGAGCATTCGGGTGATCACCCACGTGGTGAGATACTGGGACGCCAGGCAACCGCCCGCCGTAGCGATGTTCCCCTCGGCGTGGAACGGCTCGTCCAGCACCGTGACGTTGCGGGCTTCCATAAAGGGGCGGCTCTTCATGTCCGTGCAAGCCGGCATGCCGTCCAGCAATCCGAGCCGGGCGAGCACCAGCGCGCCGGAGCACTGCGCGCCGATCAGCTGTCGCGAAGGGTCGAACGGCAGCCTGGCGATCAGCCGGTCGTCTGCGACCACCTCTCGCGCCTTCACCCCGCTACCGATCAGCACGACGTCGGCTTCGGTCACGAACTCCATCGAGCGCTGTCCGGTTACGTCGACACCGGTCATGGAGGTGACCACCGGTGCGGCGTCCTAATGAAGGCCTCCAAGCCGTCCTTTCGGCACCGGTTGATCTGCCATGCAGGTGGCAGTGGTCACCTTTGACGGATTCAACGAGCTCGACAGTTTCATCGCCTCCGCGCTGGCATCTCCTCAAAGCAAGGCTGGCTTTATCCACGAGTGGGATCAGGCACAAATTCCGTGAGGGCGATCAACGAGATTTGGCGATGTCGCCAGAGGGGCGGCGGCGGTCAGACAGCCCAGCCGGCGGTGTTTATGTGGGACTCGTAGGAGTAGCGCGTGTTGCGGTCCCATTCCTCGCCGGTGATCCGTTCGTAGGCGTGGTCTGGTGCGTAGAGCAGGCTCTCGGCCCAGATGAGATCGGTGGCGAACGGGGCGAAGGCCGCAGGGTCCTGGAGGACACTCTCGAATGTCGTACGGCCGGCGGCGACGACGGCGCTGCGTGTGTAGAGGAAGGCGTCGCTGGACAGGTTCTGTCCGAGCTCCTTGCGGTCCAGACGGTAGAGCATCCATGACAATTGCTCGGCGAAACCGGTGACCACGTAGACCGGGGACTGGGCAAGGTGTTCGGTCAGCGCGACTGCAAGCTGCTCGGCGTCAGGGTCCGGTCCTGCGGGCCTGCATTCCTCGATGAGCTGCCAGAAGGTGTCTTCGTTCATGCTGGCGATCATGACGCAAGGGTCTGACACTCCGGTTCCCGCGTCACCTGTTTGCTGCTGCTGTGAGGAGGACGCGCTTGCGTAACAGGGGGAGCTTGGCGCGTCCGAACATCTGGCGTTTGATCATTTTGATGTGATTGACCCGTCCTTCCACCGGACCGGAGTTCCAACAGGTGGTGAGGCCCCGGACGACGGCGTCCCAGTCTTCCTCCAGGCCGGGGGTGAACGTGTGGAGTTCGGGTTGATCCTCGGCGCGGGTGGCGGTAATCCAGTCTTTGAGGTGCTGGCCGGAGCGCGTTGTGAGGATCTCAGCGAAGATGCGGACGTGCCCTTGGAGGAGGGTGAGTTCTGGGCATTGGGCGAGGACGGCAGAATCGCACGGTCAGGAGCCGTTGACGCGATCGGCATCCTCTCCGCGTACATGCGTGGAGACCCAGCCCCTTCGGCGGTGTTGTAGGAACCCTCCATACTGATCCACTGGCCCTGTCGTCTCACTCATGTCTCTCACCAAATCGGCGGCGAGATGCGGACTTTGGGCCTCTGACCTGGTCTTCCATGCTCTCTGTTGACCCTACGTACTGGGGTGGTCGTGTTACATACCCCACACGTCGAACCGCGTCTGTTGTGCAAACTCTCCTTGGCCGCGAGCGGTCGCATACGCCAGGATCGGACCTCATGGACCTGCTGAACACGCTGGTGGACAAGGGGCTTCGGCGCGAGCTGCCGACCCGCGACGAAGCTCTGGCCGTGCTGGCCACCTCCGACGACGACGTGCTCGACGTGGTGGCCGCGGCCGGAAAGGTGCGCCGGCACTGGTTCGGCCGACGGGTGAAACTCAACTACCTGGTCAACCTCAAGTCGGGTCTGTGCCCCGAGGACTGCTCGTACTGCTCGCAGCGGCTGGGGTCGAAGGCCGAGATCCTCAAGTACACCTGGCTCAAGCCGGACGAGGCCTCCAAGGCCGCGGCGGCAGGCCTGGCCGGCGGCGCCAAGCGGGTCTGCCTGGTGGCCAGCGGACGCGGTCCGACCGACCGTGACGTGGACCGGGTCTCCGACACGATCAGGGCCATCAAGGACGGGAACGAGAACGTCGAGGTGTGCGCCTGCCTCGGCCTGCTGGGCGACGGCCAGGCCGAGCGGCTGCGCGAGGCGGGCGCGGACGCGTACAACCACAACCTGAACACGTCCGAGGGGACGTACGGGGACATCACGACCACCCATACGTACGCCGACCGGGTGGACACCGTCCAGAAGGCGCACGCGGCGGGCCTGTCCGCGTGCTCGGGCCTGATCGCGGGCATGGGCGAGAGCGACGAGGACCTGGTCGATGTCGTCTACGCACTGCGCGAACTGGACCCCGACTCCGTTCCGGTGAACTTCCTGATCCCCTTCGAGGGCACTCCGCTCGCCAAGGAGTGGAACCTGACGCCTCAGAGGTGCCTGCGGATCCTGGCGATGGTCCGGTTCGTCTGCCCGGACGCCGAGGTCCGTATCGCCGGTGGCCGCGAGGTCCACCTCCGCACGATGCAGCCGCTCGCCCTGCACCTCGCCAACTCGATCTTCCTCGGCGACTACCTCACCAGCGAGGGCCAGGCCGGCCAGGCCGACCTCGACATGATCGCGGACGCCGGGTTCGAGGTGGAGGGCGCGGGCGAGGTGACCTTGCCGGAGCACCGGGTTGCCGGGGGCGGGGGCTGCGGTTCGCACGAGGAAGGCGGTGGAGCATGCGGTTCCACTTCTGCTTCGGCTTCCGTGGAAACGTCGCCCGAGGCGCGTACGGACCTCGTCGCCGTACGCCGTCGAGGTGCCGGAACGGATCTCGCGCCCAATGCCTGACCTGCCCGTGGCCGGGTCCGTACGCGAGCTGCTCGATCTCGACCGACGGCATGTGTGGCATCCGTACGGGCCGATGCCCGGCCGGCAGGAACCGCTCGTCGTGGAGTCGGCGAGCGGCGTACGGCTGCGGATGGCGGACGGCTCGGGCGAGCTGATCGACGGCATGTCGTCCTGGTGGTCGGCCATCCACGGCTACAACCACCCGGTGCTCAACGCCGCGGCGCGCGGCCAGCTGGAGCGCATGAGCCATGTCATGTTCGGCGGGCTGACCCATGAGCCGGCCGTACGGCTGGCGAAGCGCCTTGTCGACATCTCGCCCGAGGGGCTTGAGCACGTCTTCCTCGCCGACTCCGGTTCGGTCTCGGTCGAGGTCGCCGTGAAGATGTGCCTCCAGTACTGGCGCTCGCTCGGCCGCCCCGCCAAGCAACGCCTGCTGACCTGGCGCGGCGGGTACCACGGCGACACCTGGCAGCCGATGTCCGTATGCGATCCCGAGGGCGGGATGCACGAGCTGTGGCAGGGCGTGCTGCCGCGGCAGATCTTCGCGGACGCACCGCCGGACGCGTACGAGGAGTCGTACGCGGACCAGCTGCACTCGTTCATCGAGCGGCACGCCGACGAACTGGCCGCCGTGATCGTCGAGCCGGTGGTGCAGGGCGCGGGCGGGATGCGGTTCCACTCCCCCGCGTATCTGCGGGTGCTGCGAGAGGCGTGCGACGCGCACGACGTGCTGCTCGTCTTCGACGAGATCGCGACCGGGTTCGGGCGCACGGGCGCGCTGTTCGCGGCGGAGCTCGCGGGTGTGACGCCCGACGTGATGTGCGTCGGGAAGGCGCTGACCGGCGGTTATATGACGATGGCGGCGACGTTGTGTACGACACGGGTCGCCGACGGGATCTCGCGGGGCGAGGTCCCGGTGCTGGCCCATGGGCCCACGTTCATGGGCAATCCGCTGGCCGCCGCCGTAGCCTGCGCCTCGATCGACCTGCTGCTCGGTCAGGACTGGCGGACCGAGGTGAAGCGGATCGAGGCGGGCCTGCGGGAGGGTCTTGAGCCCGCCCTTGAGCTGCGAGGAGTTCGGGATGTACGTGTCCTGGGGGCGATCGGCGTCGTCCAGCTCGACCACGAGGTGGACATGAGGGCGGCCACGCGGGCCGCTGTTCGCGAGGGGGTCTGGCTACGGCCGTTCCGCGACCTCGTCTACACGATGCCGCCCTACGTCACCGGCGACACGGACCTGGCACGGATCACGCGCGCGGTGTGCGCCGCGGCCCGGGAAGGCTGACATGACGATCCTGGTCATCACGGGGACGGGCACCGAGGTCGGCAAGACGATCGTCACCTCCGCCGTCGCCGCCACGGCCGTCGAGGCCGGCCGGTCCGTGGCCGTGCTCAAGCCCGCGCAGACCGGCGTACGTCCGGACGAGCGCGGTGACGCCGACGAGGTGGCCCGGTTCGCGGGCGCTGTGACCACACTCGAACTCGCCCGGTATCCCGAGCCGTTGGCGCCCGCCACGGCCGCGCGGCGGGCCCGTCTCGCGCCCGTGCGGCCCCACGAGGTGGCGGAGGCGGCGGCCAAGCTGGCCACCGAGCACGACCTGGTGCTGGTGGAGGGGGCGGGCGGCCTACTCGTACGGTTCGACGACGAGGGCGGAACGCTGGCGGACGCGGCACGGCTGCTGGACGCGCCGGTGCTGGTCGTCGCTTCGGCGGGGCTGGGCACGCTGAACACGACGGAGCTGACGGCGCGTGAACTCCGGCGCCGGGGGCTCAACTTCCCGGGAGTGGTGATCGGAAGCTGGCCCAACGAGCCTGACCTGGCGTCCCGTTGCAACCTCGCGGACCTTCCGGTGGTGGCGGGGGCTCCGCTGCTGGGTGCGATGCCGGAGGGGGCGGGGGTACTTGATCCCGCCGACTTTCGCGCGGGGGCACCGAGTTGGCTGGCGCCGAGGCTCGGCGGGGGCTGGGACGCGGTCGCTTTCAGCGCCGGGTACGCCTCTTGAGGGGCGGGGAACTGCGCGACCAGCCACGACGAGCCCGCAGCCGAAAACCACACCCGTCCCCCTTACCTCTCCCTACCTCTCCCCAAGCAACCGCACCAGTTCAATCCGCGACCGGATGCCCAACCGGGCAAAAACACCCCGCAGATGGTGATCGATCGTGCGCGGGCTGAGCGCGAGCCGCGCGGCGATCTCCCGGTTGGTGGCACCCTCGGCGGCCATGCGAGCCACCATCAGTTGCTGAGCGGTCAGGCGGGTCTCGAGGTCCACCTGGCCGGGGGTGGGGACGGCCGGCTCCCCCAGGGCGCGAAGCTCCGCCCGGGCCTGTGCAGCACACCGCGGCGACCCGAAGTGCTCGAATGCTTCGAGGGCGCTGTGCAGCCGGTCGCGTGCCTCCGTACGGTGCCTCAGTCGTCGTAGCGCGCCGCCGAAAAGCAGCTCCGTGCGGGCCCGTTCGAAGTCGCGGGTGCCTGCGGCGTGCAGGTCGAGGGCGGTGCGGTAGTGGGCGACGGCTTCGGGGCCGGAGGCCAGGAGTGTGTGGCAGCGGGCGCTGAGGGCCAGGTCGTCGGCACTGCGGATGGTACGGGCCCAGCGGTCGTAGTCGGCGTGGGCGGCCCGGGCGACGCGGGTGTCGCCGCTGCGGACGGCCGCCTCGACGTAGAGCGGGGTCGCGAGGTGGCGGATGGCGCGGTGCCCGTGGCCCGGTCCGAATCCGGCGAGGGCGCGCAGTCTGGCCGCGGAGGCGGCGAACCGGCCGGCGCCGAGGTCGAGGAAGGCGAGCGCGAACAGGGCCAGTGCGGCGGGCAGGCCGAGCCCGCGGGCCAGGGCGTAGGAGCGGGCGGACTCGGCGCGCTCCCGGCATACGTCCTCGTCGCCGGTGAGGGCGGCGAACATGGCCAGGGCGGCCTGGAGATGACAGGCCCCGTTGTCCTGACCTGTGGCGTACGCCTGACGCAGCGCGTCGAGGGTGTCGGCCTCCGCGGCGCGGGAGCGGCCGGTCCAGAACTCGGCGTAGGCCCTGAACTCCATCGCCTGCGGCACGGTCACGGTCTCGCCCCTGGCGCGGGCCGAGGCGGCGGCCCGCAGGGCGGCGGAGGCAGCTCGCGCGTGGTCGCCGAGAAGCAGCGCCGCGATCGCGGCGTGGATGAGCAGAGTGGGGTCTCCACCGGGTCCGCACCGCCCGGCTGCCGCTTCGAGCAGGTCCCGCGCGTCCTCGTAGCGTCCCTCGAAGGCGGCGGCCAGCCCGCCCAGCGTGCCGGGCGGCGCGATCCCGAGCCGGTCTGCGACGGCGACCGCCTCCCGGCACCGGCGCAGATCGCCGGTGTAGATGGCGGCTTCCGTGACCCGGGCGAGGAGGTGGACGGCGGCGGCACCATGTGCGGGCCGGGCCTCGGCGGTCGGCCGATTCCTGCCAGGTCTTCGAAAGCCGGCCCCCAGACGATCGGTGTCCGGCGGCGACCCGACGGAGAGCACGGTGCCGGCATCGGCCACTGACAGCCCACCGACAGTGCCGACCCCAGCAACCGGCAGCTCGCCAACGGCGTCGTGCACGCCAGGCGTGTCCCGGACGGAAGCCTCCGGCAGCTCACCACCGGGACCCCGGACAGCGGGACCATCGTCGGGCGCTGGCCGGCGCGCTGCACAAGCGCCCTCACCGGTGGCCCGAACGGAAGCCTCCGACCGCTCACCACCAGAACCACGAACAACCGAACCACCGTCAGGCGCAGGCCGACTCACTGCACAAGCGCCCTCACCGTCGGCCCGAACGGAAGCCTCCGACCGCTCACCACCAGAACCACGAACAACCGAACCGGCATCGACTGCGTGCCGGCGCGCTGCGCAAGCGCCCTCGCCGCCGGCGGCCCCGGTGGACCCGCTCGCCCCCTGCCCCACGCAGCGGACCGCCGCCGTGAGGAGTGCGTCGAACGCGTCCGTCGCGTTACCCGCGCGCAGGTCCAGCAGGCCGCTGAGTGCGTCGTCGGGGGTGGACGCGGCGAGGCGGCGGGCGCGGTCGGTGTCGCCGGAGTGCCAGGCGTCGGTGGCTGCGCGGGCGAGCAGATGGATGCAGTCGCGCGGATCGGGCGCCAGAGCGGCGGCGCGCTCCAGAAGGGCGCAGGCGAGGGCGTGTTCGCGCGCGGCACGTGCCAGGTCCGCGGCCACTCGGAGCCGAGCGGCAAGCCTTCGACTGGGGCCGAGCGCGGCGGCGCCGTGGTGCCAGGCACGGCGCGGCTCCTCGCCCTCGCCGCGCAGGACACGTGCCAACAGCTGGTGGACCTCGCGCCGGTCCGACGGACGGACCGTCTCGTACGCGGCGATCCGGGTCCACTGGTCGCGGAAGACGATCCCGTCGGCCGTGCCATGGGCCAGCCCGGCCGCCTCGGCGGCGTCGAGGTGCCGCGTGTCGAGCCGGGCCGCGGTGACCGCGCGCAGGTAGGCGTGGGTGGTCACCGGGTGCTGGTCGGCCGCCGCGAGGAGCAGCAGGAAGCGAGTGCTGTCCGGCAGGGCGCGGACTTCCTGGCGGTACGCGCGCAGCAGCGCGGGCGGGCCCGCCGGAAGCGGGTCCAGACCGGTCAGCTGACGCTCCGTCAGCAGCGAGGCGAGTTCCGCGGCCGCGTGCCGGTCGCCGTGGGCTGCGCGCAGCACCCGTACGCGCACGCCCTCGGAAAGTGAGGGGCCGAGCCCGGACTGTGGGGCTGGTCCGCGCTGTGCCGGGCCGGGATGCTGCCACGCGGGTGTGCGCGGCGGTGGCGAAGTGGGCGGGAGACGTGGGGGGTTCACCGGAGTCACCACACCCATGACGTTACTGGCGAGTTAACTGGCAAGTAAAGACCGGCGAGTTCACCGATGCGGCGCGCGTAGACCCCGGCTGACACTCCTGATTACCCCACCCGACTCAGGAGGCACCATGCAGACCCGCATGCGTCGCATCGCCGCGTTCTTCTCCACCGTGGCCGCAGTTCTCCTTCTGTCACTCTCCCTCTCCGCGCCCGCACAGGCCGCGACCCACAACCCCGTGATCTTCGTCCACGGGCTGAACAGTTCGGCGAGCAGCTGGGACGACTGGATCGCCGACTTCAAGGCCGACGGCTACACCGATTCCCAGCTGTACGCGTGGTCGTACAGCTGGGGACAGTCCAACGTCACGACCGCCCAGCAGCTCGCCACCAAGGTCCAGAGCGTGCTCGCGGCGACCGGCGCGTCCAAGGTCGACCTGGTCGCCCATTCCATGGGCCCGCTCAGCTCCCGCTACTACCTCAAGAACCTCGGCGGAACGGCGTACGTGGACGACTTCGTCTCGGTCGCCGGGACGAACCACGGCACGAGCCTGGCCGGCTGGTGCGCGTGGCTCTACACGTCCTGCGCCCAGATGAACACCGGCAGTTCGTTCCTGACCGCGCTGAACTCGGATGACGAGACACCGGGCAGCGTCTCCTACGCCAGCTACTGGTCGAACTGCGACGAGTACCTCGACCCGGACAGCACCGCCCTTCTGAACGGCGCCACGAATGTGGGAGTCGGCTGCATCGGGCACACCGACACGAACAACGACTACGGCGTCTACACGCAGGTGCGCGACTTCATCGCCTGACGCACCGGAACAGCCGGAACAGCCGTCGGAGCGTCCCCGCTGTGGGGGGCCTGCGCCGCCGGGACCCCACAGCGGGGGTGCCACGGACCCGTACGGGGGACAATCACGGTAAGACCCGTCCTCCCGGGAGGTCCGTCATGCCGCTCCGCTCCGCCAGCTCCGGCAAGGTGTCGCGGGATCCCGTGCACCATCCTCTGTTCGCCCGCTACTACGCCCGTGTCAGCGTCGCCGCCGAGACACGGATGGGCTTGGGCGGCGTACGAGACCGGCTGCTCGCCGGGCTCTCGGGGCGGGTCATCGAGATCGGCGCGGGCAACGGTCTGAACTTCGCGCACTATCCGAGCACCGTCTCGGAGGTCGTCGCCATCGAACCCGAGCGGATACTGCGGCAATTGGCGGTCGAGGCCGCCCTGCGCGCCGAGGTGCCCGTCGACGTGGCGCCGGGCACGGCAGAGGCGCTGCCGGTCAAGAGCGAGGCCTTCGACGCGGCGGTGGTCTCGCTGGTGCTGTGCAGCGTGCGCGATGTGCCGCGAACCCTCGCCGAACTGCGCCGCGTGCTGCGGCCCGGCGGCACCCTGCGGTTCTTCGAGCACGGCAGGGGCGGCGGCCGCTCGATGACGTACACCCAGCGCGGTCTGGACCGCACGGTGTGGCCGCGGCTCAACGGCGGCTGCCATCTGGCACGCGACCCGATCGCCGCGCTGCGCGATGCCGGGTTCGAACTGGGCCCGTACAAGCGGATGTTGATGCCCGAGAAGGGACCGCGGCTGCCCACCTCGTACTGCGTACTGGGCACCGCCCGTCGCCCCGCCGCCGGCGAGCGCGAACCCTCGGCGGAGGCCTCATAGGCTCCACTGACGGAGTTCCTGGGCGATGTCGTGCACGGTCGCGTCGCCGCCCTTCACCAGGCGGGCGAGCTCCCGCACCTGCTCGGGGGAGGTGACGACCTTGAGGCCGCTGGCGACGAGATAGCCGTAGGCGACGGCCGAGGCGAACATCGCGTTGGAGCGTTCGAGCGCGGGTACGTGCAGCAGGAGTTGGAGCAGCGCGGCGGCTCGGGCGTGCGGGCTGTCGTAGACGGGAATGCCGAATATCTCCGCCTCATGCCGACTGACGGCGGCGACGAGGGCTCCCCAGTCGGTGACCTGGGGGTCTCCGGGCGTCTGATGTTCGGCGATCATGAGGAGCCAGGCAAGGTCGACTCTGAGACTACTCAAGGGATCAACGACGACCTTCGCGCGTGCTTTCGTGGTTGCCGGCCCGGCCGACCGCTCGACTGCCTTCGCGGTCCGTGCCGAACTCCTCGGCGAAGACGGACTCGTACTGCTTCATGAAGTCGGAGGCGGCGTCGACGAAGGTGTGGCCGACTTCCCCGGTGTCCTGTCTGACCAGTTCTTCGATGTAGCGGTTCACGCTCATCCCGCGCTCCAGGGCTCGTTCGCGGGCGGCCCTGGCCGTGCCCTCGTCCACCCGTACGTTCAGCTGAGTCTTCGCCATACCTCGAAGCTAGCGCTGAATCGCTAGCACAGGCAAGAGGGCATCCCTGACCCTGGGGGTGGAGATTGCCCCTTACACGGGCATCAGGGGCAGGACCTGGGGCGGAGAGGACCCGGCACCTCGGGGGGATACCGGGTGTGCCCAGGATCACACTAGGCTCGGCCGCGACAAGGGAGTCGGGACGTCCATCACTGAGGAGGCGGCCTTGTCCACACCTGCTGCGGAGCACGTCGTCGGCCGGGCGGAGGCCGAGGGGACCGCCGCCCGCGCCCGCGGCCTGACCAAGGCGTACGGCTCGGGCGAGACGACCGTGCTGGCCCTCGACGCGGTCGACGTCGACATCGCGCGTGGCCGTTTCACCGCGGTCATGGGTCCGTCGGGCTCCGGGAAATCCACCCTCATGCACTGTTTGGCGGGGCTCGACACCGTTTCGGCCGGACAGGTATGGCTCGGCGACACCGAGATCACCGGGCTGAAGGACCGAGAACTGACCCGGCTGCGGCGGGACCGGATCGGCTTCATGTTCCAGTCGTTCAACCTGATCCCGACGCTGAACGCGGCCGAGAACATCACCCTGCCCATGGACATCGCGGGCCAGAAGCCCGACCAGAAGTGGCTGGACCAGGTCATCGACACGCTCGGCCTGCGGGACCGGCTGAAGCACCGGCCGTCCCAGCTCTCGGGCGGCCAGCAGCAGCGCGTGGCCTGCGCCCGCGCGCTCGCGTCGCGCCCCGAGCTGATCTTCGCCGACGAGCCGACCGGCAACCTCGACTCCCGCGCGGGCCTCGAAGTCCTCGGCTTCCTGCGCGAGGCGGTCGACACCCTGGGCCAGACCGTCGTCATGGTCACGCACGACCCGAGCGCCGCCGCCCACTCCGACCTGGTGCTCTTCCTCGGCGACGGGCGGATCGTGGACGAGATCGAGCGGCCGACGGCAGACGCGGTGCTGGAGCGGTTGCGCCGCTTCACGGGGGGCCAGGGTCGCCGGCAGACGCCCGGTCCGGACGCGACTCCGGTGCCCCTGGACGACGGGCACGGCACCAGCTCCGGTGCCGGGACTCCTGACGTCAGCTCCGATGCCGTGACCACCGACGGCGGCTCCCGTCACGTAACCACCGACACCGGTCACGTAACCACCGACACCAACACCGGTGACGTAACGGAAGACCCCGACGCCCGTCGCGCAAGCACCGACGGCGGCTCCCGCGACGTAACCCTCGACAAGGACTGAGGCGGTCGTGCTCAAGGCGACACTGCGGAGCTTTCTCGCGCACAAGGGGCGGCTGCTCCTCTCGGCGCTGGCGGTCGTGCTGTCCGTGGCGTTCGTCGCGGGCAGCCTCATCTTCTCGGACACGGTCACCCGCACCTTCGACCGGCTCTTCGCCTCCACTTCTGCCGATGTGACGGTGGGCCCCAAGGACGATCTCAACTCCCAGATCCCGTCCGGGGCCGCCGAGACCGTGCCCGCCTCGCTGGCCGGCCGTATCTCGGAGATCGACGGCGTCGAGTCCACCCACGCGGACGCGTCCGTCGAGAACATCACGGTCGTCGACAGCAAGAACGAGTCGGTCGGACCGACCACGGGCGCCCCCACCATCGCCACCGACTGGTACCTCACCGACCGCAGCCCGGTGAAGCTGACCTCCGGCCGCGCACCGGAAGGGGCAGGCGAGGCACTGCTCGACGCGGACACCGCCGAGGGCAAGGACGTGGGCGTCGGCGACACCCTGACCGTGCTCGCGCAGCCCGGCACGTTCAAGGTGGAGATCGTCGGCATCGCCACCTTCACCACCACCAACCCCGGTGCCGCACTGGTGTTCCTGGACAGCCGGACCGCGCCGGATCAGCTGCTCGGTAGTCCTGACGCCGCCACCAGCATCTCGGTGGACGCGGCCCCGGGTGTCACCGACGCCGTACTGAAACAGCGCATCGCCGCCGAACTCGGCACGGGCACCTACGACTTGAAGACGGCCGACGAGCAGGCCGAGGACGCCGCCGCCCAACTCGGCGGATTCCTGGACATCATCAAGTACGTGATGCTCGGCTTCGCCGGAATCGCCGTCCTGGTGGGCGTCTTCCTGATCGTCAACACCTTCTCGATGCTGATCGCCCAACGCACCCGCGAACTGGGCCTGTTGCGCGCACTCGGCGCCGACCGCCGCCAGGTGCGCCGATCGGTGCTGACCGAGGCACTGCTGCTCGGTCTGGTGGGCTCCACACTCGGCCTCGCGGCGGGAATCGGGCTCGCCGCCGGACTGATCGAGCTCATGGGCGTGTTCGGCATGAACCTCAAGTCCACCGAGATGGTGATCGGGGTGGTGACTCCTGTCGCTGCGTACGTCGTCGGGGTCGGCGTCACCTTCGTGGCGGCCTATCTCCCGGCGCGGCGCGCGTCGGGTGTCTCCCCCATGGCGGCGCTCGCGGACGCCGAAGTCGCCGGTGTGGGACGGCCGTTGCGGGTGCGCGCGGTGGTCGGCTCGGTCGTCGGGGCGGCAGGCGCCGCCGCGCTCGCGGGCTGCGCCGCGTCGTCGAGCACCGCGACCTCGTCCTCGCTCCTGGGACTCGGTGTCGTCCTGACGCTCATCGCCACGGTGATCGCCGGTCCGCTGCTGGTGCGGCCGGTGATCCGGGTCCTCGGCGGGGCCTTCCCCGCCCTGTTCGGCTCGGTCGGCCGGATGAGCCAGCGCAACGCGCTGCGCAATCCGCGCCGCACGGGCGCCACCGCGGCCGCCCTGATGGTGGGTCTCGCCCTGGTCGGCGGGATGTCCGTGGCGAGCGCGTCCATGTCCAAGTCCTTCGACGAGCAGATCGACAAGACGCTGGGCGCCGACTTCGTGATCCAGAACAGCAACTTCGTGCCGTTCTCGCAGGAGGTCACCGACAAGGTGCGCGGCACGGAGGGCGCCGGGCTCGTCGTCCGCCAACGCTTCTCACCGGTCGCGGTGGGGCTGCCCGACGGCAAGCGGATCGAGACGACCGCCACCGCCTACGATCCGCAACTCGACGACGTCGCCCACGTCACGTACACGCAGGGGAGCAGCGCGGCCGCGCTCGGCGACGGGAGGATCGCCATGGACGCGGACTTCGCGAAGGATCACGACGTACGCATCGGCAGCACGATCCCCGTCGAGTTCCCGGCCGGACGGAACACCGAGCTGACGGTGGGGGCGCTCACCGACCAGGACGGCTCCGACGGGTTCGGGATGCAGGGCGGGCTGTTCTTCGGCTTCGCCACGATCGAGAAGTACGTGCCGGGCGGCCAGGACTCCGCGCTGTACGTGAACGCGGCCTCGGGCACCGGCGCCGACACGCTGCGCTCGAATCTGGACAGGACGCTCGATCAGTATCCGCAGGTGCAGGTACGCGACCTGGCCGACTACAAGAAGCTGGTCCACGACCAGATCGCCGTGCTCCTCTACCTCGTGTACGCGCTGCTCGGGCTCGCGATCGTCATCGCGGTGCTCGGCGTGGTCAACACCCTTGCCCTGTCGGTCGTGGAGCGCACCCGCGAGATCGGGCTGCTGCGCGCCATCGGGCTCTCCCGGCGTCAGCTGCGCCGGATGATCCGCCTCGAGTCGGTGGTGATCGCCGTGTTCGGCGCGATCCTCGGTCTGGCGCTCGGTCTGGTCTGGGGTGTCTGTGTGCAGCAGGTGCTGGCCCTTCAGGGCATGAAGGCGTTCGCCGTTCCGTGGACGACGATCATCGCGGTGGTGGTCGGTTCGGCGCTCGTGGGCATCGTGGCGGCGCTGCTCCCGGCGCTGCGCGCGTCCCGTATGAATGTGCTGGCAGCCATCGCGCACGAGTAATGTATCGCTCTGCCAAGTCGCCTATGGCTGAGGAGAGTTCATGCCGCGCTGCTTCCGTTTCGGCGTCAACCTGACGAACCCCGCCCCCGCCGACGAGTGGCGCGAGAAGTGCCGCCGGGCCGAACAGCTCGGCTACGACGTGATCCTGGTCCCCGATCACCTCGACATGCCCGCGCCGTTCCCGTCCCTGGTGGCCGCGGCCGAGGCGACCGAGCGGCCCCGCGTCGGTACGTTCGTGCTCAACGCGGGCTTCTGGAATCCCACCCTGCTGGCCCGCGAGGTGGCCACCACGGACGCGCTGACCGGCGGCCGCCTCGAACTCGGGCTCGGCACCGGCTACGTACAGGCGGAGCACGACGCCGCGGGCCTCCCCTTCGGCTCCGCAGGCGAGCGGGTGGACCATCTCCTGCGTACGGTCCAGGAGTTGGAGCGGCTGCTCGGCTCGGCCGAACAGCCATCGCGGGTACCGCTGCTGATCGGGGGCAACGGCAACCGGATGCTGCGGCTCACCGCCGAGCACGCAGAGATCGCGGCGTTCACGGGAGCGCGGTCGGTGCCCGGCAGCACGACGGGGACGCTGGCGCCGCTCACTTCGGAGGAGCTGGACGAGCGGGTGGCGGCGTACCGGCGCCTGGCGGCGGGCCGCAAGGAACCCGCCGAGCTGAACGTGCTGATCCAGATGGTCGTCGTCACCGACGACCGCGAGGCCGCGGCGCGGGAACTGCTCTCCCACATGCCCCATCTGACCGTGGAACAGGTCCTGGACCTTCCCATCCTCCTGATCGGCACACTGGAACAGATCACCGCGCAGGTACGGGCACAGCGGGAACGGTACGGGTTCTCCTATCTGACCGTCCTGGAGCCGTACATGGAAGCCTTCGAGCCAGTGATCAAGGCGCTGCGCGGGGAGTGAACCCGCTGCCCGGACAGGGGAATTCCGCGATGTGTCGGCCCGTGCAGCGGGGCGCCATGAGCGGATGGCCGGGGCCTGCCTGCTGACGAGGACGCTGCCGGGGTGCCGGACACGGCTGGTCGTGCAGGACGGCACGCGGGGAGAGATGTCCCTGAGTTCTCTGGCTCCGGAGGACAGGCGCCGACTGCCGCGTGAGACGCCGCAGAGGCCGGCACCGGTCGCGGTGAGGTGGGCCATCGATGCGGTTGTCCGCAAACTGCGGCTGCTTCGGCGGGTGGGGCCACGGGCCGGAAGTCCGCTCCGGCCGGTGGCCCCGAGGTAGATCAGTCGGACTGTCCCGGACGTCGGAACAGTGACCGGATCATGGAGCCCCTACGGCGCCGTCTGTGCCATTCGCTGCGGATGTCGAAGATCTCCTTCTCCAGTGCCGCATCCTGCGACTCGTCGGCCCAGACAACCGCCATTTCCCCGACAAGCTGGAGTGTGTCCTCATCTGTGGCCCAGAAGTCATCGGCTTCAAGCTCGTCGACTCTTTCGGTTCTCGGGTCTTCACTGATGTAGAAGGCCCATGAGTCGTTGATCTCCGCAGCGAGGAGCAGGTACGACCTCGCGTACTCGCCTGCGGTGATACGACCGATCCTGCCGTCCCGCGGCCAGGACGAGCGGTCAATCAGTACCGACCCCACCGCGAGATCCTTACGGGTTGATGTGGAAGTTGAAGGGACTAAGCCCGCGTCTGTTCGGGAGGTCGGCGGCCGTGTTGCGGCGAGAGGGCGCGGACGCCGCCGGTAAGGGTCGGCCACCGGGGGACCTCTGGAGGATCGGGTGCTGCCGGTGCACTCCGTGCGCTTCGGCCGTGGCTACGCGGAACAGGCCCTGGACACGGCACGGGTGACGCTCACGCGGTGAGCGCGGGCGCCACCCGGCGCGACGTCGACGGCGAGGAGAGCGAAAGGACTTGAGTTCATTGCAATGATTGAGAAGGAAGCCCTTTCATGGCCTCGCCGTGGGCAACGCTAGCACTCAGCCCGGGATCAAGTCGCGCAGATTTTCGAGGGTGATGATCCGGGAGTCGGGGTGCAGTCCTTCGGGACGTTGGAGGCCGATGTACATCACGGGCTCGTCCGGGACCGGCTCGCCGTCCCACAGGTCCACCGCCGTGGTGTCGCCGGACATCAGGTCGATCAGGTACCTCACCGTCAGCTGCTCGCGCTCCACGATGGCGCGCACCACCTTGGACACCGACACCTGGTTCTCCTCGACCCCGTTGGCCGACGAGATGCCCTTCAGGTACAGGTGCAGCCACTTCGCACGCCACCGGCCGTCATCCCCGCGCCGGAACACCAGCGGCAGCGCCACCCGGCCCACCCCGCGCAGCTCCGACTTCATCCGCACCGTGCGCGGCTCGAACGGCCGGCCCTTCTGCTCACCGTCACGCAGCATGAAGCCGAAGAACGACTCCTCGACCTCCTCGAAGCTTTCGCCGGCATAGATGTTGACCTGCGGAACGATGAATGTGCTGCGCACCCGGTCCAGGGACAGGTTGATGAACTCCGAGGCCCCCTCGGGCGCCTCGATGACATCGCCCGAGTGCTCACCCCCGACGGCCGTGAGTGATGTGTAGGAGAGCCAGGAGTCGCAGTGGAGAAGCAGCGCCGACAGGTCGTAGTCGGTCCGACGCTCGGTCTCCTTCCAGTACACGAAGAAGCGCAGCTGTTCGCCGTCGACCGCCGAGACCGATCCTCGCGGCAGGACACCGAGCCCGGCCGTGGTCGCCCTGCCGCTGAGCGGAAGCGCCACATCGAGGACGTCCGGGTCGATGAGCAGCCGGTCCGGCGCCGGGAGCCGACGACCCACCTCGGCGTCGAGGGCGGCGATCAGCCGGTCGCGGTCGGCCGCCGGTAGAGGCGGCCGGAAGTCGGGGGTCACCCAGGCGCGGCCCCGGCGGTTGACGAAGATGCGGGGTTCGTCGCTCTCCCGCTCCCGGTTGTGGAGATGCTCGCGCACCGAGAGCACGACCCGGCCGGAGACGTCGGGAGCGACCTGTACCGCGGCGGCCACCACCGCGTCCCGTTCCTCCTGGTCCGCGGCGGTGCGCAGCAGGAGATCCAGGGCGCGGAACAGCTTGCCCGGAGCGGACTTCAGCAACTGCGCCGCACCGAGGACGTCGAACGCGTCGAGCAGCATCTCGACCCGGCCGTCGAAGGAGCGCGCCTCCTTCTCGCCCCGCGCGACGGCGAACACCTCGGCGGCGTGCGGCCAGCGCGGGTACTCGTGTGGATGGAGACGCTCACCGAGCCGCTTGAAGGGCTCGCGGTGCGCGTGCACATCGGCCAGCTTGGCGGGGTTCGCCGCGACCACGGCATCCAGGCCCGCGAGCAGCGCACGGCGCACCGGCCGCGCGAGAGCCCGAAACCGGGTCGGCTCCTGCAGCGTCACGTCGCCGCCCGACAGCGCGCAGGCCAGCCGCAGCACATCGATGACGGTGTCCAGCAGGAGGTCCGCGCCGACAGCGAGACGGGCCTCGTTGACGACCGCCCGGTTCTCCCGGACCGGGATCGCCTCCGGCTGGGGGCCCAGCGCGCACCGCTCGGCAAGGGTCCTGAGATCACGCAGGTGGTCCTCACCCAGTGGCGTCGTGCTGCCCGCCAAGGCCTGGTACAGGTCCGTGAGTTCGTCGTCCAGGTCCCGCCCGAGGTGCAGGACGGTCACCCGGTCTCCCGCCGAGGCGATCAGCTCGTCCTGCACCGCGAGCATCTCCTCGTAGGTGTGCTGGTACCGGCCGTACGTGGGGAGGCCGAGCAGGTCCAGCACCCCATGCGCCAGCTGCGTCAGCACGTCCTCGCGCGACTTCTCGTCGCCGAGTGCCTTCGCCACGCACCTGATCCAGAACTCTTCGGTGTCCGGCACGTTCGCCGGGAAGTCGATGAAGTACGAGTTGTGCCGGACGTGGTCGCCCACCATCTCGCCCACGGTGCGCAACGTCCGCTTGGCGGTGTGCACGACCGCGGCCTCGGACAGCCCCGACAGCCGCTCCAGCAGCTCCGCCGAGAGCTTGAAGCCCACGGATGTCAGCGCCGCGTCGAACTGCCGCGCGGCGATGGCTCCTTCCCCGGCGGAGCCCTTGGGGGAGGAAAGGCGGTGGGTGTGCCGGATGACCAGCGATTCGAGACTGTGCGCCATTCGGGGATGATCGCAGAGGTGTGCAAGCCGGCACACAGGAGTTTTCTGTACGCGCTCCGACCCCATGATCACACCTGCCGCAGCAAGATCATCCCACCCTCGACGGCAACTACAGGACAGTCCTTGGGCTACTGCCTTTGAGCGCCGCTCGATCGAGGAGCTGACGCAGGCCCGGATCTGGATCGCCTCGGTGGAGAACAAGATGTGCGAGGTCGAGTAGCGCAGGCGGCGTCTCATGAGAAACGTACGGGCTGGAGCTTCAAGTCCCCGGCCGTACAGAAGAGCTCGTGAGCGGATGCCGCCCGTAGTCACCGGGACGACGGAACGGCCGGTTCTCTTCCGAGTCGTCAAGACCTGGCGGACGGACGGGCCGGTCTCCTGCACCGCGCTACACCCGCATCTCCACCACGCACTCACCCGGTCAGCACCGCATGCACGGTCGAGGCGGGCATGCCCAGCCGTCCGGCGATCTGGACCGGGCCGAGGTGTTGCTTCCCGCGCAGATGCACGACTTTGCGGACCTGAGGCTGTGTGGTTCGGGCCGGGCTGTGGTAGGGCCGTGAGGACCGGCCGAGGATTGCGGCCGGTCCGGGCTCGGCGTAACGCTCGGCCACCGTCTGGCGGTGGGCCAGGACACGTCGTAGCGCTCGGCCGCACGGGCGATCGGCCATCCGTCGTCAACAATCATCGGCCATCCGTCATCAACCATCAGACGTGCCAGGCGCAGACGTGCACGAGGCGTCAAAGCAGCGTGAGCGTGAGACACGAAGGCCTCCTGCTTGGCGGAGCGGTTCCTCGACAGCTCCACTCCACAACCGGCGGCCTTCACCTGTCACCCAGACCCGGACGGTGTCAGAGCACAAAATCGACCAATCTGCCTGGGCAGTACACCTGGCAGTGCCGCTCCCCCCACTGACCGCCTCGGCCGCGCCGTGTTCAACCGGCTTATCGGGCGGCCAGTGATCACCTCGGCAGACTCTCCGGTAACGTCGGAATATGAGTCATCCGCATCCCGAACTGAAAGCCGCCCCTCCCCTGCCCGAAGGAGGGCTGAGGGTAGTCGCCCTGGGCGGTCTGGGTGAAATCGGCCGCAACATGACCGTCTTCGAGCATGCCGGCAAGCTGCTCATCGTCGACTGCGGCGTGCTGTTCCCCGAAGAGAACCAGCCCGGCGTGGACGTGATCCTGCCGGACTTCACTTCGATCCGTGATCGCCTGGACGACATCGTGGCCGTGGTGCTCACCCACGGCCACGAGGACCACATCGGTGGCGTGCCGTATCTGCTGCGAGAGCGCTCCGACATTCCTGTCGTGGGCTCGAAGCTGACACTGGCGTTCCTGGAGGCCAAGCTCAAAGAGCACGGAATCCGGCCGCGCGCGGTCCGGGTACGTGAGGGCGAGCGGCGCACCTTCGGCCCGTTCGACTGCGAATTCGTGGCAGTCAACCACTCCATCCCGGACGGTCTCGCGGTCGCGATCCGCACCGGTGCCGGGTTGGTGTTGCACACGGGCGACTTCAAGATGGACCAGTTCCCGCTCGACGACCGCATCACCGACCTGCGCGCCTTCGCCCGCCTCGGCGAGGAAGGCGTCGATCTCTTCCTCACCGACTCCACCAACGCCGAGGTCCCTGGCTTCACCACTTCCGAGCGCGACCTGAACCCGGCGATCGAGCAGGTGATGCGTACCGCCCCGCGCCGGGTGATCGTCTCCAGTTTCGCCAGCCATGTGCACCGCATCCAGCAGGTCCTGGATGCCGCGCACCAGCACGGCCGCAAGGTCGCCTTCGTGGGCCGCTCCATGGTCCGCAACATGGGCATCGCCCGCGACCTCGGGTACCTGAAGGTTCCCAGCGGCCTGGTCGTGAGTACCAAGGAAATGGAGAAGCTGGCGGACCACAAGATCACCCTGGTGTGCACCGGATCCCAGGGCGAGCCGATGGCGGCTCTGTCCCGGATGGCCAACCGCGACCATGTGATCCGCATCGGCAAGGGCGACACCGTCCTGCTCGCCAGCTCCCTGATCCCCGGCAACGAGAACGCCATCTACCGGGTGATCAACGGGCTGACCCGGTGGGGCGCCCATGTCGTCCACAAGGGCAACGCCAAGGTGCACGTCTCCGGGCACGCCAGCGCCGGTGAGCTCGTGTACTGCTACAACATCGTCAAGCCCCGCAATGTCATGCCCGTGCACGGCGAATGGCGCCACCTGCGGGCCAACGCCGACCTGGCCATCCGTACCGGGGTCGATCCCGAGCGGGTGGTCATCGCCGAGGACGGCGTCGTCGTCGACCTCGTGGACGGGCGTGCGTCGATCACCGGCAAGGTGCCCGCGGGCAACGTCTACGTGGACGGCATGGAGGTCGGCGGCGCCACCGAGGCGTCCCTGAAGGACCGCGTCACTCTCGCGGAGGAAGGCGTGGTCACCGTGGTGGCCATCGTCGACGCCGACACGGGCGCCCTTGCCGAGATTCCCGACTTCCTGGCCCGCGGGTTTGTCCACGACGACACCACCTTCGAATCGGTCATCCCTGTCATCGAGAAGACTCTGGCGACCGCAGCCCAGGAAGGCGTCGGCGACGCACACCAGCTGGAACAGCTCATCGCCCGTGCCGTGGCGAACTGGGCCTTCCGTACTCACCGCCGCAGGCCCCTCATCATCCCCGTCATCATCGACGCCTGACCGACAGCCCCCTTCCCCTGCCCTGCCCTGCCTGCCTGCCCTGTCACAGAGGCACCTGGGCAGAGCGGCGTTCCAGGCACCGGCTTCGGGAACCGACGGTGCGTCAGAAAGGTAAACGGATGAGCGCGCGTTTCGAGGAGATCGACTGGCGCCCGACAGCGATGGGCGACATCAGCCTGCGGCGCCGACGCAACCCGGCATCGGACACCGATGTGTACGAGGTGAAGCTCGGCGACGAGTTCTTGATGTCCAGCCTCTTCACAACCGGCGAGATCGCGCTTGCGGAACTCGGACTGGCGAAACTGCCCGGCACCGAACTGGACATCGCCGTCGGCGGACTCGGGCTCGGGTACACCGCCGCGGCGGTGCTGGACGATCCCCGGGTGCGCTCGCTGACCGTGATCGACACGCTCGCCGAAGTCATCGACTGGCATCAGCGGGGCCTGGTCCCTCTCGGCGCCCGACTGACTTCGGACGCCCGATGCCGCCTGGTTCAAGGCGACTTCTTCGCGATGGCGGCCGATTCGTGCGGTCTGGACCCGAGGGAGCCGGGCCGCCGCTTCGACGCCATTCTGCTGGATGTCGACCATTCGCCGCGCCATGTGCTCCACCCGCGCCACGCGGCGCTCTACCAGCCTGCAGGGCTCCGCGCTCTCACCGAACACCTCCACCCGGGCGGGATCTTCGCCCTGTGGTCGAACGATCCGCCGGACAAACAGTTCACCTCCACACTCACCGAGGTCTTCCCGCAATCAGCGGCCCATGTCGTCGACTTCGACAATCCCCTGCAAGGCGGCACCTCGACCAACACCGTCTACGTGGCCGGGACACAGCCGGGACCAGCGTAGGCAAACGCGTACTCCCTGTTGCTGAACCGGGAGTACGAGCGAGCCGACGTCGCGGCGTTCGCCGTCAGCGACCCGAGCCATCGCTGGATGGTCGGTGGCGCGTGGGCCGGCACGACCTCACTGACAGCAGAGGTCGTGCCGGCGCTCGTCCGCGAGGACTTGACTGACGTCTTATTCCGTCGAAGAAACCCTTGCACCCGTCATTTCAGGGCCTGACCAGCCCATGAACACACCTGACGCCCGATCAGAACGACCGCCGCAAGTGTCATTTCGGCGTCAAGGTATCGCCCCTAACACCCACAGCGCGTATAACGCATAACGCATAACGCACCGACAAAACAGCAGGTCGGGAGTCCGTGCGGCCGGACACCCACCCTTACGTTCGACGAGCTCAAGGCCCGCCGGATTTGCGCCCCTTTCCGACATCCGCCGGAGTGGGGGCCGTGTACGAGGAATCGGCCGACGAGCTCGCGGCCTGCAGAAAACCGAGACCGAGCACCCTCCCCTCCGTCGATTCCCCGCCACGGAAACCGCTCGCCAGCAGGCCGGCGCTCTGCTTGGCTCGCCACATGAGCGATCTCCACATCCGCCACGCCACTCTCTCGGACGTCGACACCGTGCTGCAGTTCTGGCGCGACGCCGCAGAAGGAACCAGCATCAGCGACGACCACGACGGAGTGGCCCGACTCCTCACCCGAGACCCCGAAGTCCTGCTCCTCGCAGAGCGCGACGGCATCCTCACCGGAACCGTCATAGCCGGCTTCGACGGATGGCGATGCTCCGCCTACCGACTCGCCGTACACCCTGACCACCGCCGGCAGGGCATTGCCACCGCCCTGCTCGAAGCTGCAGAACAACGATTCACCGCCCTGGGCGGGCGACGCGTCGATGCCATGGTCCTGGAGGCCAACGAACAGGCCCACCGCACCTGGGCCGCGGCTGGCTACCATCGCGAAGACCACTGGCGGCGCTGGGTCAAGCCCCTGTAGGCACAGGCCCGTCTGCCGGATATCTGCCAGAAGCAAAGATTCGACGGCTGGCGCTGCCATCTGTCCCGGCTCGCGGTGCGTCCCGGGCGGCGACGGCCGGGAACCGGCTCGGCGCTCCTCCCGGCCGCCGAGGAACGGTTCGTACGACTGGGCGGGCGCCGCGCGGACGCGAGGGTGCCCCAACGGAACGAGACCGCGCAACATGCGTGGCGGGCGGCGGGGTATGCGCCCGAGGAGCAGTGGCGCCGTTGGGTGAAACCCCTCGACAGCCGGGCTCCTTTGCCATCTCTTTACCATGGGTCGATCTGTCGGCCCTCTGAAAGGTGCGTGAGCGTCCGCCCATGGGCGAGCCTCCAATCACCGACGCCGTGACTGTCGGGGCGTCGGGCGACATCGCGCGGTCCCCCCGCCCCTGGCCGATCATGGGACGGAGGTGACCCGATGACCGAACTGCTCCTCCTCCTGGTGGCCGTCCTGCTCTCGCTGGCCTGCGGCGCGTTCGTCGCGGCGGAGTTCTCGCTGACCACGGTCGAGCGCAGCGAGCTGGAGCGGGCCGTCGAGCGCGGCGAGGTCGGCGCCCCGGGCGCCCTGAAGGCCGTACGGAACCTGACCTTCCAGTTGTCCGGCGCCCAGCTCGGCATCACCGTCACCAACCTGGTGGTCGGCATGCTCTCCGAGGCGTCCATCGCGAAGCTGATCGCGGGCCCGCTGGAGTCGGCCGGCGTCTCCACCTCCGCGGCGCACTCGGTGGCGCTGGTCATCGGTACGGGCCTGTCGACGGTCTTCCTGATGGTCGTCGGCGAGCTGGTGCCCAAGAACTGGGCGATCTCCTCGCCGCTGGCGGTGGCCAAGCGGGTGGCGACGCCGCAGCGCTGGTTCAGTGCCGCGTTCCGCCCGTTCATCGCGCATCTCAACAACATGGCGAACCGTGTCGTACGACGCTTCGGCCTCGAACCCGCGGAGGAGCTGGCCTCCGCGCGCGGACCGCAGGAGCTGGTGGCCCTCGCCCGGCACTCCGCCAAGGAGGGTGCCCTGGAGGCGGACACCGCCGAGCTGTTCGTGCGGACGCTGAACCTCGCCGACCTGACCGCGGAGAACGTGATGACCCCGCGCGTCCAGGTCATCGCGCTGGACGTCCAGGCCACCTGCGAGGACGTGGCGAACGCGACCCGGGCGACGGGGCTGTCCCGCTTCCCCGTCCACCGCGGCGGCCTCGACTCGGTCGTCGGCGTCGTACACATCAAGGCCGTGCTGGGCGTACAGGCGGAGCTCCGGGCCCGCACCCCCGTCTCCCAGATCATGCGCGAACCCCTGTTCGTACCGGAGTCGCTGACCGTGGAGCGGTTGCTCGACCGGCTGTCCGGCAAAGGCACGATGGCCGTGGTCATCGACGAGTACGGCGGCACCGCCGGGGTCGCCACGCTGGAGGACATCGTCGAGGAGGTCGTCGGCGAGGTACGCGACGAGCACGATCCGCACGAGTTGTCCGACCTGGACCCGGTCGGCACGGACGACGACGGCCGCGCGCTGTACTCGGCCGACGGTTCCGTCCGCACCGACCAGCTGGCACGGGTCGGGCTCAGGGTGCCCGACGGTCCGTACGAGACCCTCGCGGGCCTGGTCGCGACCGAGCTCGGCCGGATTCCCGCCGTCGAGGACAGCGTCGAGGTCGCCGGGTGGCGGCTGGACGTGGTGGACGCCTCGGGCCGCCGGGCCGCACGGGTGCTGCTGCACGCGCCGCGCACCGAGGAGGAGGGCGAACGATGACCGCCGTACAACTGCTGATCGGCCTCGCGACGCTGGTCGTGAACGCGTTCTTCGTAGGCGGCGAGTTCGCGTTGATCTCGGTCCGGCGCAGCCAGATCGAGCCGCACGCCGAGGACGGGGACCGGCGGGCGCGCAGCGTGCTGTGGGGGTTGGAACATGTCTCCGCGCTCCTTGCGGCCGCGCAGCTGGGCATCACCCTGTGCACCCTCGTCCTCGGCATCGTGGCCGAGCCGGCGATCGAGCACCTGCTGGAGCCGGTGTTCCACGCGGTGGGGGTGTCGGACAGTGCGGGTCACGCGGTCTCCTTCGTGATCGCGCTCGCCGTGGCGACCTATCTGCACATGCTGCTCGGCGAGATGGTGCCGAAGAACGTCGCGCTCGCGGAGCCGGTGCGCACCGCGCTGCTGCTGGGACCGCCGCTGGTGTGGCTCGCCCGGGCGCTGCGTCCGGTGATCTTCACCATCAACACCTTCGCGAACACGCTGCTCAAGCTGCTCAAGGTCGAGGTGAAGGGCGAGGTCTCCGCGACCTTCACGGATGACGAGCTGGCCCGTCTCGTCAAGGACTCCGGCGCCGCGGGACTCATCGACGACCGCGCCCAGGAGCGGCTGAACGACGCCCTGGAGCTCGGCCGCCGACCGGTCCGCGATGTCGTCCTCCCGCTGGAACGCGTGGTCTACGCGCGCGTGGGCGTCACTCCGGAGCAACTGGAGCAGCTGTCCGCCGAGTCCGGCTTCTCGCGCTTCCCCGTCGTGGACGAGGGACGCCGTATCGTCGGCTACCTCCACGTCAAGGACGCCCTGGACGCGACGCCGCGCGACGTCCCCTTCGAGGTGCAGGACATGCGGTCCATCGCCCGCGTCCGTGAGAGCACCCGGCTGGACGACGTGCTCACCGCGATGCGGCGCAGTCGTACGCACCTTGCGGCCGTGCTGGGCAGCGACGGGCGGCTCGCGGGTCTGGTGACGATGGAGGACGTGCTCCGGGAGCTGTTCGGGCAGCCGGTGTGAGGGCGAGACGGCGGTGAAGGGGGCGATAGGCCGCGTCGACGGGGTCGGGATCGGCTCGCGTGTTCCGGCGGGCCCGACCTACCGACCGGTATGCGCGCGGGTTAACATTTTTGAGCCATGCAGACGAATGCCACTTACACCAGCCTTGTCGCGGTCGGCGACTCCTTCACCGAGGGCATGTCGGACCTGTTGCCCGACGGCTCCTACCGGGGCTGGGCCGACCTCCTGGCGTCCCGGATGGCCGCGCGGACACCCGGGTTCCGGTACGCCAACCTCGCCGTGCGCGGGAAGATGATCGGACAGATCGTCGACGAGCAGGTGGACGTGGCGGTCGCGATGGCGCCCGACGTGATCACGCTGGTCGGCGGGCTCAACGACACGCTGCGGCCCAAGGTCGACATGGGACGTGTCCGCGGGCTCCTGGAGCAGGCCGTCGAGCGTCTCGCCCCCGCGTGCGAGCAACTGGTCCTGATGCGCAGCCCGGGCCGCACCGGCCCGGTTCTCGAACGGTTCCGCCCCCGCATGGAGGAGCTCTTCAACCACGTCGACGACCTCGCCAAGCGGCACGGCGCGCTGGTGGTCGACCTGTACGGCGCGCCCTCGCTCGCCGACCCCCGTATGTGGGACGTGGACCGGCTGCACCTGACCGGCGAGGGTCACCGCCGCGTCGCCGAGGCCGTGTGGCAGGTACTCGGATACGACCCGGAGGACGCGGACTGGCACACCCCGATGCCGCCCACTCCCCCGCCCGGCTGGATCTCCCGCCGGACCGCCGACGCCCGCTTCGCCGGACAGCACCTGCTGCCGTGGATCGGCCGCCGCCTCACGGGACGCTCGTCCGGGGACGGACTCCTGCCGAAGCGCCCCGAGCTGCATCCGTACGAGGAGCCGCCGGCGTAGGCCGCTGGGCACCGGAGGTCACACCCGACAGAACGGAGCCGCCTGTGAGCGCCACGGTCATCAACCTCAAGGGCCGTATCCACGACTTCGGCCCCCGGCTCGAACACGCCCCCGCGGACCTCGTCTACGTCGGCCGCCGCTGGACCATGGGCCACTGGGATCTCCCCCAGCACCCGCTCTACAACCCGTTCGCCTACGACACCCCCACCAAGAAGCGGGACGGCACCCGTGCCGAGGTCATGGACAAGTACCGCGCCTATCTCCTCGACCACCCCGCCCTGCTCGCCCAGGTACCCGCCCTCCGCGGCAGGACCCTGGCCTGCTGGTGCGCCCCCGAACTGTGCCACGCCGACATCCTGGCCGAGATCGCGGAGAGCTCCGACCCGGCCTCGTAGGTTCCCCGTCGTAACCGGACGCTGTACCGGCTCACCTCACGCGCGGTCTGGTGCGGGCCGGAGAGGCCGACGAAGGCGCGGCCGAGACAGTCGGCAGCCTTGTGCAGAAGGTGGGGCGGGCCGCATCCGCGGGATGAACCCCCGTTCTACCGCGCACTGGTGTGGGACCTGCGCTGAGCCGCAGCAAATCCGGTGAACTCGCCAAGGCCCCCGACCGTGCAGTGCCCTACTGGTTCGCGACCGGAAGCAGGTCCCGCTCGCCGAACACCTTCTTGGCGACGAGGGTGGCGTTGATTGCCTTGGGAAAGCCGCAGTACGCCGCGGCGTGCAGCAGCGTTTCGGTGATCTCTACGGGGGTGAGGCCGACGTTCAGTGCCGCGTTGATGTGCACCTCCAGCTGCGGCTCGCAGCCGCCGAGGGCGGTGAGCATACCGAGGGTGACCAGCTGCCGATCGCGGGGAGGCAGGCCGGGGCGGCTGTAGATCTCCCCGAAGCCCCAGGCGACGATCTGGTGGGCGAACTCGGGGTTGATGTCGGCAAGGGCATCGATGACGCGTCGGCCCCCTTCGCCAACAACGCCTACGAGAGTCTCCATCCCGTGGTCGAAACGATCCTGGCGGGCCTCGGCCGAGGAGGGATTGCTCATGGTGCTCCCGTTTCTGCTGGTCGCCGGGGTCGGCGAGCGGCAACTGGTAGTGGTGAAACTTCTCTGCCAGAACGCTGCGGACCTGCTCGTCGATGCCCGCCCGGCGCTCGGGGAACGCCAGTTGCTGCCAGGGAAAGGAGTGTCTGACAGTGATGGCTTGACCCTAGGACTTGAAGTGCGCTCCAGGTCAAACGCCGAGAGGGCGGGCAGGCAAGCCCCCTTGGCGGTGGCGATGAGGCAGGCGGCCGCTGACGGCATCCTGCACCACGCCACGCCGACGCTCCGGCGTTGGTGAACCCCCGGGCCTTCGGACGTGTGCAGTCCGCGCGCTCGGACGGCGCCTCGCCTGCCACATGGCCGCGTGAGATCTCCGCGGACGACCGCGCTGCACGCAACAGATCTCCCGGTACCCGCCGCGCGGCCTGTACCCCCGCCCGTTCAGATACATCTCGAAGCAGCACCGCCCGACTGAGATGCGCAGCGAGGCGGTGTCTCGCGCGTCTCTCACACGCTGCGCGTGATGCGTGTTCCGGGAGGCCTCCGACCTGGTCTCCCTGGACGGTGCGCACGGTCCGGACCCCCAAAGACGCCGGGTAAACTCCGTACACGTGACCCCCGCGCCCGCAAAGCCCCGTATCCCCAACGTCCTCGCCGGACGTTACGCCTCCGCCGAGCTCGCCACGCTCTGGTCGCCCGAGCAGAAGGTGAGGCTGGAGCGTCAGCTCTGGGTTGCCGTGCTGCGGGCTCAGAAGGATCTCGGGATCGAGGTGCCGGACGCTGCCCTCGCCGACTACGAGCGAGTGCTCGACCAGGTGGACCTGGCATCCATCGCCGAGCGCGAGAAGGTCACGCGGCATGACGTGAAGGCGCGGATCGAGGAGTTCAACGATCTCGCCGGGCACGAGCAGGTCCACAAGGGCATGACATCCCGGGACCTCACGGAGAACGTCGAGCAGCTGCAGATCCGGCTCTCGCTGGAGCTGGTGCGCGACCGTACGGTCGCCGTCCTGGCGCGGCTGGGCAAGCTCGCGGGCGAGTACGGCGAGCTGGTCATGGCCGGCCGCTCGCACAACGTGGCCGCGCAGGCCACCACTCTCGGCAAGCGCTTCGCGACCGCCGCCGACGAGCTGCTGGTGGCGTACGGCCGGGTCGAGGAGCTGCTCGGCCGCTACCCGCTGCGTGGCATCAAGGGCCCGGTCGGCACGGCTCAGGACATGCTCGACCTGCTCGGCGGCGACGCGGCGAAGCTCGCGGACCTGGAGCAGCGGATCGCCCGGCACCTCGGGTTCTCGCAGGCGTTCACCTCCGTCGGCCAGGTCTATCCGCGCTCGCTCGACTACGACGTGGTGACCGCGCTGGTGCAGCTGGCGGCCGCCCCGTCCTCGACCGCCAAGACGATCCGGCTGATGGCCGGGCACGAACTGGTGACCGAGGGCTTCAAGCCCGGCCAGGTCGGCTCCTCGGCGATGCCGCACAAGATGAACACCCGCTCCTGCGAGCGCGTCAACGGCCTGATGGTGATCCTGCGCGGCTATGCGTCGATGACGGGCGAGCTGGCGGGCGACCAGTGGAACGAGGGCGATGTGTCGTGCTCGGTCGTACGCCGGGTCGCGCTGCCCGACGCGTTCTTCGCGCTGGACGGCCTGCTGGAGACCTTCCTCACCGTCCTCGACGAGTTCGGCGCGTTCCCGGCCGTCGTGGCACGTGAGCTCGACCGCTACCTGCCGTTCCTCGCGACGACCAAGGTCCTGATGGCCGCGGTGCGCGCGGGCGTCGGCCGGGAGGTCGCGCACGAGGCCATCAAGGAGAACGCGGTCGCCTCGGCCCTCGCCATGCGTGAGCAGGGCGCCGAGCGCAACGAACTGCTCGACAAGCTCGCCGCGGACGACCGTATCCCGCTGGACCGCGCCCGGCTCGACGAGCTGATGGCCGACAAGTTGTCCTTCACCGGCGCCGCCGCCGACCAGGTCGCCGTCGTCGTCGGCCGTGTCGAGGAGATCGTGAAGCAGCACCCGGAGGCCGCGGCCTACACGCCGGGGGCGATCCTCTGACGCGCTTCACCCCACAGGAGTTGGAGGCCGCCCGCGACCGTCTCGTCCCCGACGTGGCCGCGGCCGGCCTCCGGGTGCTTTTCTGCGGGATCAATCCCGGTCTGATGACGGCCGCCACGGGCCACCACTTCGCGCGTCCCGGCAACCGGTTCTGGCCGGTGCTCCACCTGTCCGGCTTCACGCCGCGGCTCATGAAGCCCGCGGAACAGGGCGAGTTGCCGTCGTACGGACTGGGCATCACGAACGTCGTGGCGCGCGCGACCGCTCGTGCCGACGAACTGACCGCCGAGGAGTACCTCGAAGGCGGGCGGCTGCTGACCGCCAAGGTGGAGCGGCTACGGCCGCGCTGGCTGGCCGTGGTGGGCGTGACCGCGTACCGGGCGGCGTTCGGTGACCGCAAGGCAGCCATCGGTCCCCAGGAGGGGCTGATCGGGGCCAGCAGGGTGTGGGCGCTGCCCAATCCCAGTGGACTCAACGCGCACTGGACGGCGGCGACGATGGCGGAGGAGTTCGGGCGGTTGCGGACGGCTTCCGCCGAGGGGTAACGGGTCGGGGACGGCCCCGCTCACCCTCGGCCGGTCGGGGGCGCCGTGGCTCGCCCTCGGCAGACCGGGGGCGGCACGGGTCCACCTCGACACACCAGGGACGGCACGGCCCCACCTCGACTGGCCGACGTCCACGTCGGCCTTCCCGACGGGTCAGGCGTCGCGGCGCCGAATGCACCAGGCACCGGCCGCCAGGGCCGCCGCCGTCCAGGCCGCGGTCACGGCGAGCCCCGTCCAGGGTCCGAGGGCGCCGTCCCACGTCTCGTGGAAGACGACTTGGCCCGCCTTGTCGGGCAGGAAGTCGGCCGCGCCGCCCGAGGCGTTCCCGACGGCGAAGGAGACGATCAGGAGGAACGGGATCAGGGTGCTCAGCGTGGCGACACCACTGCGCAGGACGGCGGCGAGACCGGCCGCGAACAGGGCCATGAGCGTCAGATAGATGCCGCAGCCGACGACACCACGGAGCGCCTCACCCCAGCTCAGCCCGCTCGCCTTCGTCCCGAGGGTCGCCTTTCCCACGGCCAGGCTCACCGCCCCCGTGACCAGACCGACGACCAGCACGGGAACCGCGATCGCCACCACCTTGGCCGCGAACCACCGCAGCCGGTCGGGCACCGCGGCCAACGACACGCGCAGCGCACCGCCGTGGAACTCGGCCGAGACGGCCTGCGCGCCGAAGGTGATCGCCGCGATCTGTCCGAAGCTGACGCCGAAGAACGCCGAGAACAGCGGGTCGAAGTCCTCCCCTTCGGTGTCGAGCCCTGCGACTGCCGAGAAGAGCGCGGTGGCGAGGAGAACGCCGCACAGCCCTCCGACCAGCGACCGCAGGGTCCGGATCTTGATCCACTCCGCGTGGAGTGCGGGTGCGAACGTCATGGTCAGGCCTCCTGGGTCTGCGTCGGGGACGGCGTGGCGGCGAACTCGGTCTCGGCGGCCGTCAGATCCAAATAGGCCTGTTCCAACGTGCCTTCCTCCGCGGCGAGTTCGAGAATGGGCACCCGAGCGGCCGAGGCGAGGAGACCGATGTCCTCCAGGCGTGCGTGGAGCACGGTCCAACGTCCGTCGTCACCTTCGACCGCCTCGATGCCGTGCTCCGCGAACAGGCCGCCCAGAGCGCCGCCATCGGTGGTGCGCACCCGGACGCGGGGCTGCACACGCGCGTCGATGAAGTCCCGCATGGGCGTGTCGGCGAGCAGTCGACCCCGGCCCAGGACGACGAGGTGGTCGGCGAAGGACGCGGTCTCGTTCATGAGGTGGCTGGAGACGAGGACGGTACGGCCCTCGCGGGCCAGCGCGCGCATCAACTCCCGGATCCAGATGATCCCTTCGGGGTCGAGCCCGTTCGACGGTTCGTCGAGCAGCACCACCGGCGGGTCCCCGAGAAGCGCCCCCGCGACGCCCAGCCGCTGGCGCATGCCCAGGGAGTACGTCTTCACCCGGCGCCGCGCCACAGAGGCGAGCCCCACCTCCTCAAGCACGGCGTGCACGCGGCGCTCCGGGATGCGGTTGCTCGCGGCGAGCGCCCGCAGATGGTCCCGGGCGGTCCGCGATCCGTGCGGGGCCTGCGCGTCGAGCAGGGCGCCGACGTGGCGCAGGGGCTCGTGTATGGCGGCGTAGGCACGGCCGCCGATGGTGGCGGTGCCGGAGGTGGGCCGGTCCAGGCCCAGCACGAGCCGCATGGTGGTCGACTTTCCGGCGCCGTTGGGACCGAGGAAGCCGGTGACACGGCCGGGGACAACGCTGAAGGTGAGCTGGTCCACGGCGCGCCTGCTGCCGTACTCCTTGGTGAGGCCTTGGACGTCGATGCTGGTCATGGCCCCAGCCTTGCCGCCGTGAGGGCGCGTCACCTCCCCCGCGGGGGGACTTCGTCTCCCCCGCCCGGGGGAAGCCTGTGGTCAGTGCGGCCTGTCACGATGACCCAATGGCTCGTTTTCTGCGCCCGTTGCTTCGGGGGACGACGTACACACGTTGGTTACACCTGTCGGTGCCGATGCTGTTCACCGGCGTGTGGATGTTCATCGACACGTCGAAGCCGTGGGTGCCCGCCGTGCTGCTGGTTCCACTGGGGCTGATTCCGGCCGTCCGGCGGGGCGAGGGCGTCCAGGCGCAGTTCATGTTGGCGCGAGACGGCGGGGAAGCGGCCTTCTCCGTCGCTCCTTCGGTCACGTGGCGTGACCGGTGGCGGACCGTGCTCTGGCTGGAGATCCGGCTGGCGAGCGGGTGGGTGGCTTCCGAGATCACCGTCTGGCTGCCGCTCATCGCCTTCGATCTGGTTCACGCGGCGGCGACCGGCCACACGACGACCGACAACCCCTTCGTGCCGGTCTCGCACCCGCACTGGGCCTACGCGCTGCTCTTGCCCTTCCCGCTGCTCGCCCTGTACGGCGCGGTCGTCGGCCTCGGTGAGCTGATCACGGTGATAGCGCGCCGTCTGCTCGGTCCTTCCCCCAGCGAGCGGCTCGCCGCGCTGGAGGAGCGCACCGAGCAGCTCCTGGAGCGCAACCGCATCGCCCGTGAGCTGCACGACTCCATCGGCCACGCGCTGACCGTCGCGGTGGTGCAGGCGGGCGCGGCCCGGGCGGCCGGCGACCCCGCGTTCACCGACCGGGCGCTGGGCGCCATCGAGGACACCGGGCGGGCCGCCCTGGAGGATCTGGAGCGGGTGCTCGGGGTGCTGCGGGAGGCGGAGCGCCCGGTGGGCGGCCGCCCCACGCTGATCGAGGCCGACCGGCTCCTGGAGTCGGCGCGCGCTTCCGGCGCCAAGGTCGACGCCGAGGTCACGGGCCCGCTGGAGACCGTACCGGCGCCGCTGTCCCGCGAGGGGTACCGCATCCTCCAGGAGTCGCTCACGAACGTCCTGAGGCATGCGGGGAGTGTCCCGGCGCGCGTGCGTATCGAGGTCCAGGACGGCAGGCTCGTCCTGGAGGTCCGCAATCCGCTCACCGCGGAGATACCGGGGCCGGGCCGGGGCAGCGGCCTGCGCGGCATCCGGGAGCGCGCGGCGCTGCTCGGCGGCCGGGCGCGGACGGGACCGGACGAGGGTGACTGGCAGGTGCATGTGGAACTGCCACTGAGCTGATCTACGCTGGCCCGATGCCGGTCACCGTTCTCCTCGTCGACGACGAGGCCCTCGTCCGCGCCGGTCTGCGTGCCGTCCTGGAGGCCCAGCCCGACATCGAGGTCGTCGGGGAGGCGGCCGACGGGGCCGCGGTGATCCCCCTGGTGCGGCGGCTGCGGCCCGACGTCGTCGCCATGGACGTACGGATGCCCCTGATGGACGGCATAGAGGCCACCCGCGCGGTGCTGCGGACGGTGGCCGATCCGCCGAAGATCCTCGTGGTGACGACGTTCGAGAACGACGAGTACGTCTACGAGGCGCTGCGCGCCGGAGCCGACGGGTTTCTGCTGAAGCGGGCGCGGCCCGCCGAGATCGTGCATGCCGTACGGCTCGTTGCCGAGGGCGAGTCACTGCTGTTCCCCGCCTCCGTACGGCAGTTGGCCGCCGAATACGGGGACAGCGCAGGAAATCCCGCGGCGCGGGCCGCCATGGAGCGGGCCTCCCTGACCGAGCGTGAGGCGGAGGTGCTGCGGCTGATGGCCAGGGGCCTGTCGAACGCCGAGATCGCCGCACGGCTGATCGTCGGGACGGAGACGGTCAAGTCCCACGTCAGCGCCGTACTGACGAAGCTGGGGTCCCGGGATCGTACGCAGGCGGTCATCGCGGCGTACGAGTCGGGGTTCGTGGCGCCCGGGTGAATCCGACTCGTCAGGAGCCAACTGGTCCCCGGCACTCGCCGGGGTCCGCCGCGCCGAGTACGATCCGGCCAACACGCGCACGAGCTGGGAGGACAGACGTTGGGGCAGTTGACCGGCGGGGATCCCTCTCTGCTGCGAAGGATCAATTCCGCGGTGGTGCTGCACGCACTGCGCACCGCGGACTGTGCAACCCTCACCGAGATCACCCGGGTGACCGGACTGTCCCGGCCCACGGTCGAGGGAGTGGTCGAGGGGCTGATGGAAGCCGGCCTCGTGGTCGAGAAGGCGGCCGAGGAGGGCGCTGCCCGGCGCCAGGGACGTCCGGCGCGCAGGTACCGGTTCCGGGCCGAGGCGGGGCATCTGCTGGGCCTGGAGATCGGCCCGCACCGGGTGTCCGCGCTGCTCGCGGATCTGGACGGCCGGGTGCTGGGCGCCATGTCCAAGGACGTGGAGGAGGCGGCGTCGGCCGACGAGCGGCTGGAGCGGCTGCGTACGGCGGTCGCCGAGCTGCTGCGCCGGGCGGGTGTCGCCCGGAGTTCGCTGCGCGCGGTCGGGGTGGGCAGCCCCGGGATCGTCGAGGCGGACGGCACGGTACGCCTGGGCACGGCGCTGCCCGAGTGGACCGGCCTGCGCCTGGGCGAGCGGCTGAGCCGCTCCTTCAAGTGCCCTGTACTGGTCGAGAACGACGCCAACGCGGCGGCGGTCGCCGAGCACTGGAAGGGTGCGGCCACCGAGTCCGACGACATGGTGTTCGTACTGGCCGGGCTGAGCCCGGGCGCCGGTTCGCTGATCGGCGGACGGCTGCACCGGGGGTACGGCGGCGCGGCCGGGGAGATCGGCGCTCTGCATCTGCTGGGCCGTGGGGTTACGCCGGAGACGTTGCTGTCCACCACGGACGAGCCGTTGCACCCGCTCGACGAGCAGGCGGTCGCCGAGGTGTTCGCCTATGCCCGGGGCGGCGACCAGCGGGCCGTCGCTGCGGTCGACCGTTTCATCCAGCGTCTCGTCCACGACGTCGCGGCGCTCGTCCTGGCGCTCGACCCGGAGCTGGTCGTCATCGGCGGCTGGGCGGCCGGTCTGGACGGCGTACTGGAGCCGCTGCGGCGGGAGTTGGCGCGCTACTGTCTGCGCCCGCCGAAGGTGGCGCTCTCCCTCCTGGGTGAGGCGGCCGTGGCGACGGGTGCCCTGCGGCTGGCTCTGGACCATGTGGAGGAGCAGTTGTTCGCGGTGGAGGGGACCGTGACCGCGCGCCGCTGAGCGGAACCGGCCCATGGGGCACGCAAAACGTCCCGCCCCGGAGTCCTCCGGGGCGGGACGGTCGTACGGTGGGCTGCTGCTCGATGGCAGACCGCCCCGCTCGCGGCTCAGGAAGCCCTGCGCTCCGCGTCGTGGTGGATCTCCACGCCGCCGGAGTCTCCGAAGGTCAGCCGGCAGGTGTCGGCACGGTAGGTGGCGATGGACACCGCGGCGGTGCGTCCCTCGGTGAAGAAGCGGGTCGTCACGACGAGGACGGGCGCTCCGGGAAGCCGGTCGAGCTCCCTGGCGTCGTCCGCGCGGGCCGAGCCGAGTTCCACGGCGCTGTCCTGACCGTCCAGGTCCAGGCGCTGCAGCTCACGCAGTACGGCACGCGCGCGTGCCGGACCCGAGGGCGCGTCTATGGCGGACAGGTCCGGCACCGAGGACGCCGGGATGTAGAGCAGTTCGGCGGCGACCGGCTGACCGTGTGTCACCCGGGACCGGCGCACCGTGTGCACCTGCTCGTCGTCGCCTGACTCCAGGATGCCGACGACGGCCGTCGGCGGGACCGCCACCGTGCAGTCCGCGGGCTGCCAGGCGTCGCCGATTGCCCCCGGCCACACGTGCTGCTCGGATCCGACGGCCACACCCACACGCGGCGGGGCGACGGTGGTGCCCACCCCGCGACGGCGCTGCAGACGGCCTTCCAGTTCAAGCTGCTCCAGAGCCTGGCGGAGCGTGGCGCGGGCGACCCCGAACCGTGCTGCCAGATCACGTTCGTTGGGCAGGATCTCGCCCACCGTGAAGTCGGAGTCCAATGCCTCACTGAGCACGGTCTTGAGATGCCAGTACTTAGGCTCCGGCACCGCTTCCAGCTGCTGGGTCCCCACCCTGTCCTCCGCAATCGCCGTGGCCCGGCGGCGTTTTAACGCCCTTGTTTATTAAAGGTTCTTGCACTATCCCTGTGACCATATGTCCACCTCCCCCCTTGGTCAAGACCAATCCTCAATCCCTTACGGACCGCACAGGGGCGATGACGCAGAGCGTTCACACGACGTTGGTGCTGGGTGATGTTCGCGACACAACGCCGAAAGCCCCCGTCCAAGTGACGGGGGCCGGCGGTGGACCAGAGGGGCCGGTGCGGTTGCTCGCGGACTTCCGCCGGGCTACTGCTCGGGCAACGAAAGCAGCTTCTCGGGGTTCCGCACGATGTAGACGCACTGGATCCGGCCGTCCGTGACGTCCAGTTGGAAGACGCTGTCGGGCTTGCCGTCGAACAGGGCCAGGATCGCGGCGCCGCCGTTGACCTCCAGGAGGCGGAACGACACGTCTGCGCCGACCAGTCCCTTGCGCGCCGCGCCCTGGAGGAACCGGCCCACCTTGTCGGCGGTCTCGATGACCCGCAGCGGCGCCTGGGACAGCCCGCCGCTGTCGGCGACCAGCCGTACGTCCGGCGCCAGCAGGGACATGAGCCTTTCCAGGTCGCCCTCGGCCGCCGCGGCGAGGAACCGCTCGGTGAGTTCGCGGCGTTCGGCCGGGTCGACCTCGTAGCGCGGACGCCGTTCGTCGACGTGCCGGCGGGCCCGTGCGGCGAGTTGGCGTACCGCGGGCTCGCCCCGGTCGAGGACGACGGCGATGTCCGCGTACGGATAGCCGAACGCCTCCCTGAGGACGAACACCGCACGCTCCAGGGGCGACAGGGACTCCAGGACGACGAGGACGGCGACCGAGACGGAGTCGGCGAGTACGGCCCGCTCCGCGGCATCGGGGACGGTGTCCCCGAAGTTGGTGACGTACGGCTCGGGGAGCCACGGACCCACGTACGACTCGTGGCGTGACTTCACCTGGCGCAGTCGGTCGATGGCGAGGCGGGTGGTGACCCGGACCAGGTAGCCGCGTGGTTCGCGCACCTCCGCCCGGTCGGCGCCCGACCACCGCAGCCATGCTTCCTGGACGACGTCCTCCGCGTCGGCCACCCGCCCGAGCATGCGGTAGGCGACGCCCATGAGGACGGGACGGTGCTCTTCGAAGATCTCGGTCGCGGTGTCGGTGGTCACGGTTCCATCCCATCCGACTCACCGTGCCCGTGTCCAGGCGGAATCGGTCCAAAGCGCGTACGGGCGGGGGGTTCGTGACGACCCTCGCGCGCCTGATTCAGGACGACCCGCGCGCGTGGAGTTCGTGACGACCGGGGGCTACCCGTCGGTAGCAGTTGCTGACAAGCTGTCTACGAGACGGTCTGTCAGCGTGTCCCAGACGAGGAGCAGCATCATGTCCGCCACGGTCTCCTTCAGCCTCCCCTCTCCGCGCGGCCCGAGGACCGTGACCGTGTCCTACGCGCGCGTGGGCACCGGCGAGCCGCTTCTCCTGCTGCACGGCATCGGCCACCACCGGCAGGCCTGGGACCCGGTCGTCCACATCCTGGCGGCCGAGCGTGACGTCATAGCCGTCGACCTGCCCGGCTTCGGCGAGTCCCCGCCGCTGCCGGAAGGGCTCACGCACGACCTCGGGACGGTGGTGCCCATACTCGGCGCGCTGTGCGAGGCGCTGGAGATCGACCGTCCGCATGTGGCGGGCAACTCCCTGGGCGGCCTGCTGGCACTGGAGTTGGGCCGCGAGAAGCTCGTACGGTCCGTCACGGCCTTCTCGCCGGCCGGGTTCTGGTCGCAGGCCGAGCGGCGGTACGCCTTCGGCGTGCTGCTCGCGATGCGGCACACCGCGCGGCGGATGCCCGTCCCGGCGGTCGAGCGGCTCTCCCGTACGGCGGCCGGGCGTGCGGTACTGACGGGCACCATCTACGCCCGTCCGGGCCGCCGTTCACCCGAGGCCGTCGTCGCGGAGACCCTTGCACTGGCCCACGCCGAGGGTTTCGCGGAGACCCTCCGGGCCGGCGCCACCGTCCAGTTCACCGACGACGTCCCCGGGCTTCCGGTCACCGTGGCCTGGGGCACCAGGGATCGGCTGCTGGTGCGCCGCCAGGGAATCCGCGCGAAGCACATCATTCCGCGCGCCCGGCTGGTCAGGCTGCCCGGATGCGGCCACGTCCCGATGAACGACGACCCGGCGCTCGTCGCCCGCGTCATCCTCGACGGCAGCCGCTGACCGACGCGCCGCCCGCGCCAACACACCTGATCCCAGGGCGACTCCAGCGCCGACCAGCGCGCTACCGACGGCCTGCGCGGCGCCGTAGGAGCCCGTGCCGACGAGCGGCGCGGTACCGACCGCCGCGACGGGGATGAGGCCGGTGAAAAGCGTGGCGTGTTCCACGCCGATACGCCGCATGCCCGTGTACCAGCAGAGGAAGCCGACGACGGTGACGACGGCCGCCTGCCACAGCAGCGCGGCGACCTCGGTCGCGTCCGGCCTCCGCAGCCAGGCGCCGCCGTCGGCGAGCACGCCGACCGCCGCCGACTCGACCGCGGCGATCCCGCAGACAGCGGCCGTCAGCAGCCGTGGCCCGAGCAGCCGCAGTACGGGCACGGCCAGGACGGCGAAGCCCACCTCTCCGACCAGCGCGCACACGGAGTACCCGACCCCCATGGCGTCCGTGCGACCCCACCCCTGGACGGTGAAGGCGCCCACCGCCACGAGCAACGACCCGTACAGGACGAGGCGTTGCGGGCGGCGTCGTTCCCGAAGGGGGACGATGACGGCCACGACCACGGGGGCGCAGCCCACGAAGACGCCCGGAACCGCCGGTTCCGCCGTCCGTTCGGCGGCGATCACCGCAAGGTTGAAGCCGACCATGCCGACCGCGGCGAGCAGTGCGAGGCGGCCCCACTGGCGCGGTGCGAGCTTCCGCAGCGGTGCCGCGCCGTACCGGCCGACCAGCGGCAGCAGCAGCGCGAAGGCCAGGCCGTAGCGCAGGAACTGGCCGCCCGCGTACGGATAGTGGCCCAGGACACTGTTGGCGGTGAAGGAGGCTCCGACGAGGACATAGGCGAGCGTGACGAGCAGGGCGCCTCGGGTGGGGGTGACGTTCATGGGAGTGACGCTATGAAGGAACACGGTCCGGTTTAAGGTCCACTTTCATGACGTCATCGGGGACCAATGCGAGGGACACCCCGTACCCGGGGTCCGGCGGATCTGCGCCGACTGCCTGGAGCGCCGCCTGGGAGCTGCTCCTGCCTGCCGCGTCGGCACCGGCACGCGCGCGTGGGCGCACGCTTCAGGAGGCGCTGCGCGAGTCGGTCCGTTCGGGCCGGCTCGCTCCGGACACCCGGCTGCCGTCCAGCCGTGAACTCGCGGCCGATCTCGGGGTGTCCAGGGGGCTGGTCACGGAGGCGTACGAGCAGCTGACCGCCGAGGGGTATCTGCGCAGCGACCGGGGTGCAGGGACCTGGGTCGGCGGTGCCGTGCGGGCGGCCCGTCCGGGCGCGCGTGATCTCGCTCCGCGACCGGCCGACGCGCGGATCGATTTCGTCCCCGGGACACCGGACCTGTCGCTGTTCCCGCGCGCCGCGTGGGCCGCCGCGCAGCGCGGGGTGCTCGCCGAACTCCCGCACCACGCACTGGGTTACCCGGATCCGCGCGGCCTCCCCCGGCTGCGCACGGCCCTCGCCGAGCTCCTCTCCCGACGCCGTGGTGTGGTCGCCGACCCGGAGCGCGTAGTCGTGGTCTCCGGGGTCGCGCAGGCGATGACTCTGCTCGGATTCGTGCTCCACGCGCGCGGGGTGCACGACGTCGGCGTCGAGGATCCGGGCAGCCCCGGACACGATGCGCTGTACGCCTCGGCGGGCGTCAGCACCGTACCGCTGCCCCTGGACGAGGAGGGGCTGGCGCCCGGCCCCCTGGAGGCGTCGGGCGTACGAGCGGTGGTGACGACGCCTGCCCATCAGTTCCCCTCGGGGATCGCCTACTCCGCGCGCCGCCGGGCGGAACTGCTCGACTGGGCACGGTCGGTGGACGGCCTGGTGATCGAGGACGACTACGACGGGGACTTCCGTTACGACCGTGCCCCCGTGGGCTCGTTGCAGGGGCTCGACCCGGAGCACGTCGCCTATACGGGGTCGGTCAGCAAGTCCCTCGCGCCCGGGCTGCGGCTCGGCTGGCTGCTCGTGCCCGCGTCGCTGGCCGAGGAGGTCGTCGAGCGCAAGCGCACCATGGATCTCGGGAACCCCGTCATCGACCAGGCACTCCTGGCCCGCTATATCGAGCGGGGCGACTACGACCGGCAACTGCGCCGCTGCCAACGCGCCTACCGGGAACGGCGCGACACGCTCGTATCGGCCCTGGAGGAGCACTTTCCCGGCACGGAGGTGTCCGGGATCGCGGCGGGTCTTCACGTGATCGCCGTGTTGCCGGAGCGGTACGGGCCACGCGACCGCTTCCTGGCAGGGGCCGCGGCGGCCGGCGTCGCCGTACGTCCGCTGGCGCACTACGGGGAGGCGGTTGACGACGGCGTACGGCTGGTGCTGGGGTACGCGCATCTGCCGCCGGCGCGGATCCGTGACGGCGTACGACTGATGGCGGACGCCGTTCGCTTCTGAGACGGGCGTTCGTTGTCGGCGGGCACGGTTCGTTGTCGGCAGGCACCGGTTCGTTGTCGGCGAGCACCGGTTCGTTGTCAGCAGGCACCGGTTCCCTAGTGTGCTCGCGGTCCGCTGTTCACCCGTGGTTTCCGTGTGCGCTGCGGCGCACCAGTAGGTGTGGCATTGCCCATTGGCCGAATCCGTCCCTGGAGGCGCATTCATGTCACACCGTCCGCAGCACCCGTTTCCCCGTCGCCGCAGTGTTCTGCGTGGTTCGCTGGCCGCCTCCGCCGCACTGGCCCTGCCCACCACGCTCGGCGCTGCGCCCGCCTTCGCCCTGTCCGGGCGGCCGAAGGCGGAGTGGGGCGTCCAGACCGGAGACGTGACCGCCGACTCCGGACTGGTGTGGGTACGGTCCGACCGCCCGGCCCGGATGATCGTCGAGACGTCGGCGACCGAGTCGTTCCGCAACCCCCGCAGGTGGCAGGGTCCGCTGCTCGGCCCCGGGACCGACTTCACGGGGACGACTCGGCTGCGCGGGCTGCCCGCGGGCGAGCAGATCCACTACCGCGTGCTGCTCTCCGATCCCGACGACCCGCGTCGCACGGGCGAACCGGTGACCGGCACCTTCCGTACGACCCCCGCCGGGCGGCGTGACGGGGTGCGTTTCCTGTGGTCGGGCGATCTGGCGGGGCAGGGGTGGGGCATCAACCCGGACCTCGGCGGCTACCGGATCTACGACGCCATGGCCAAGCTCGACCCGGACTTCTTCATATGCAGCGGCGACAACATCTACGCCGACGGTCCGATCACGGCGACGGCGACGCTGCCCGACGGCACCACCTGGCGCAACATCACCACCGAGGAGAAATCCAAGGTCGCCGAGACGCTGGCCGAGTTCCGCGGCAACTTCCGCTACAACCTGCTGGACGCGAACCTGAAGCGCTTCAACGCCCAGGTCCCCTCGATCATTCAGTGGGACGACCACGAGGTGCGCAACAACTGGTACCCCGGTGAGGTGATCGCCGCCTCGGACACCCGCTACACCGAGAAGAGCGTCGACGTCCTGGCGGCCCGGGGTCGCCGCGCGTTCAGCGAGTACTTCCCCCTCTCGACGCTGCGGCCGGACAACCAGGACGCCCGTGTGTACCGGGTCCTGCGCCAGGGCCCGCTGCTGGACGTGTTCGTCCTCGACATGCGGACCTACCGCAACGCCAACTCCCCCGGCACGCAGACCACCGATCCGCAGGGCATCCTCGGCGCCGAGCAACTGGCATGGCTCAAGCGGGAGTTGTCGCGGTCGCGTGCGGTGTGGAAGGTGATCGCCGCGGACATGCCGCTCGGCCTGGTCGTGCCGGACGCCACCGAGGGACAGCCGAACATCGAGGCGGTGGCCCAGGGCGACCCGGGTGTGCCGCTCGGGCGCGAGCTGCAGATCGCGGAGCTGCTGCGGTTCGTCAAGCACCGCCGGATCACGGGCACGGTGTGGCTGACGGCCGACGTGCACCACACCTCGGCACAGCACTACCAGCCGTCGCGGGCCGCCTTCACCGACTTCGAACCGTTCTGGGAGTTCGTCTCCGGACCGCTCAACGCCGGTGCCTTCCCGGCGAGTTCGCTGGACAACACCTTCGGTCCTAAACGGGTGTTCGTGAAGGCGCCGACCGCCTCGAACGTCTCACCCGCCGGCGGCTACCAGTTCTTCGGCGAGGTCGACATCGACGGCGACAGCGGCGAGTTGACGGTGCGGCTGCGTGAGCAGGACGGAACTGTGCTGTTCACTCAGGTACTTCAGCCGGGACGCGTGGGGCAGTAGCACCCGGGGGCCGCGGTGACGCGTCGTCCGGACCGGCAGGTCTCCCGTACCCTCGAACCACCGACCGCGTACCGGAGTCATCCCCGGTGCGCGGTCTCGTTCACTTCCCCTCGCCGACGGTGCGAAGGAAACCGGCCACAGGTCGCTCTGACCAGGGGCGCGACGCACCCGCCCGGCGACGTAGGCAAAACACTCCTAAAAATATCCGTAAAAGGTACAGAACGACACTTTACCGATCAGTCACAGAGTGTTCGTGATCACGCAACACCGTTCCTCCACAGTGGCTGTATGACTCCAGACATGTCTGATGTGACGCGATCGAAGCACGGGCGCCCCGTTCACCACTGGCGGCGGGACGTCGTCGAACTCGCCGCACTGTTCACGGCCGTCGCGGTCGCGGACGCCGTCGCCAATCTGATCGGGCACGGACCCGACGGCATCGCCCTACTGATGATCTCGGCCGGGGTCCTGGTCGCCACGGCCGGCTTCCACACGTGGTGGGCACGACACCACGGTCACGCGCCACCGGTGGACGATCCCGGTGCCCGGCCGCTCGCCGACGCGAACCGGGCCGGGCCGTCCGAGGAGTCCGCGGCGGCGCCCGAGGCCCACTCCGGGGAGACCACGCTGTGGCGGCTGCGGACGACGGTGAAGGACGCGCCGGGTTCGCTGGCCGTGCTGTGCTCGGCGCTGGCACGCCACCAGGTCGACATCCTCAGCCTGCAGACACACCCGCTCGCAGCGGGCACCGTGGACGAGTTCCTGCTGCGCGCGCCCGCCGAACTGGCCGCCTCCGACATGACCCGCGTCGTCTCGCGGGCCGGCGGCACGGAGACCTGGATCGAGCGGGCCGACGCCCACGACCTGGTCGACGCCCCGACGCGAGTACTGGGTCTGGCCACCCGCACGGCCCTGGACGCGGCGGAACTACCGCTTGCGCTCCGGCAGTTGCTCGGCAGGTGCACCATCCGCTCGCTGCCCGCCAAGTCGCCCCGGTCCGGTCCCGCGGAGGAGGGCGCCCCCGTCGAGGGCGCACTTGAGGACACGGTGATGCGCCTGCGGGCGCCGGAGGGTGGGGTGATCACGGTGGAGCGGCCGTATCTGCCGTTCACGCCGACGGAGTTCGCACGGGCCCGGGCGCTGGTCGAGCTGGACGCGCGACTCGGCCCGCGGATCCCGCGCAGCCAGGACACGCTGACGCTGCCGGAAGGCAACGCCATCAGCGTGCGGCGCGCCGACGCCGCCGACCTCGACGCCGCCCGGGCGATGCACGAGCGCTGCTCGCCCCACACCCTGAGGATGCGTTATCACGGTCCGGTCGGCGACGCGGACCGCTACCTCAACCACCTGCTCAGCCCGCGCTTCGGGCGCACCCTCACCGTGCAGACGGCATCCGGGCGCATCGTCGGGCTCGGCCACCTCCTCTGGGACGGCGACGAGACGGAGATCGCGCTCCTCGTCGAGGACGACTGGCAGCGCCGCGGTATCGGCGGCGAACTGCTCGGCCGCCTGGTGACGATGGCCGTCGAGGCGGGCTGCGAGAGCGTGTACGCCGTCACGCAGTCCTCCAACACCGGCATGGTCGCCGCGATGCGCGGCCTCGGCCTTCCCCTCGACTACCAGATCGAGGAGGGCACCCTGGTCATCACGGCCCGCCTGGAGGCGACTCCGGTGACATCACGGCTGCCGTATGACGAGGGACAGCGGGGGGAGCCGGTGGTGCGGGACTAAATCCCGCCTCCCGGCCCTGTGTCCGTGTTCCGTGGACCGACGGACCGCGGGACCGCGGGACCGACGGACCGCGGGACCGACGGACCGACGGACCGACGGCGAAAGGCGAGCATCAGCCGTCGACATCGGCCACCCGTCCGTCCGGCCTCCGCCGGCCGGGTTCTCCTGTGCGGACCAGCGGCCCCGTCGACATGCTGAGGCCATGAGCCATCGGCACGACGGGATCCTCACCCCCGTCATCGCCGACCTGTGCGCGGTGCGCTCGACCTGGAGCGGACCGCGCACGGGCTGCCGCCGCACCGGCCGCCCGCCCGAACCCGGGCGCGCTCCGCCGACGGGCAGTCGGCCATGGCGGAGGCCCAGCCGACCGGCGTACGGCTGGTCTTCCGCACTCGGGCCACCGGAGCCGAGCTGGGCACGTTCCCCACCCAAAACGGTCTACCTGGGCGCGCCCCGCGCCCCGACGGGTGTCCGACCTGCTCGTGGACGGCCGCCGCCACACATCGCCGTATCGGCGCGCGCTTCGCCGAACTGGCGTTCCGCACCGGCGGACCGTCCGTGGCCCAACCCGCATGAGGAACCTGCACACTTCAGGATCGGGCAAAGGGCCGACCCAGCGCCCCGTCCAGGTCGGCCCACAGATCGTCCACGTCCTCCAGCCCCACCGACAGCCGCAACAGCCGGTCACCGACCCCGGCGTCGCGGCGGTCCGCCGCGTCCACGACCCGGTGGCTGATGGAGGCCGGATGCTGGATGAGGCTGTCCACGCTGCCCAGGCTCACGGCGGGGGTGATCAGCCGGACCCCGGCGATGACGGCGTGCGGGTCGCCGCGGACCTCGAAGGCGATCATGGCGCCGCCGATACGCGGATAATGGACGCGGGCCACGCGCGGGTCGACGGTGAGGCGGCGGGCCAGTTCCGCGGCGTTCGAGGACGCGGCCCGGACGCGTACGGGCAGGGTCGACAGACCGCGCAGCAGCAGATAGCCGGCCAGCGGATGCAGAACGCCCCCGGTGGCGAACCGCACCTGGCGCAGCCGGCCGGCGAGCTCCTCGTCGCAGGCCACTACCCCGGCCATCACGTCGCCGTGTCCGCCCAGGTACTTCGTGGCGCTGTGCAGCACCAGCCGCGCCCCCTGCTCGGCGGGGCGTTGCAGCACCGGCGTGGCGAAGGTGTTGTCGGCGAGCAGGGGAACGGACCCGCAGGCGTACGCGACAGCCCTCAGGTCGAGTTCGGCGAGCGTCGGGTTGGCCGGGGACTCGACCATCACCAGGCCCGTGTCGGGCCGCAGCGCGTCCGCTATGCCTGCCGGGTCGACCCAGGTCACCTCTGAACCCAGCAGCCCGGCGGTCAGCAGATGGTCGCTGCAGCCGTACAGGGGCCGTACGGCGACGACATGGCGCAGGCCCAGCGCGTTCCGTACGAGCAGTACGGCGCTCAGCGCGGCCATGCCGCTCGCGAACGCGACCGCGCTCTCGGTGCCTTCGAGACGCGCGAGGGCGGTCTCGAAACGGGCGACGGTCGGGTTGCCCAGCCGGCCGTAGACGGGCGGGCCCTGCGGTTCGGCGCCGTCGTCGGCGAAGGCGTCGATCCGGGCGGCCTCACCGCGACTGTCGTACGACGGGTAGGTCGTGGACAGATCGATCGGTGCCGCGTGCAGGCCCTGCCGGGCGAGGTCATCGCGCCCGGCGTGCACCGCCTCGGTGGCAAGCGCGCGGGTACGACCGGCGTCGTCGGAGGCGTGTCTCGTCGTGCTCGGTTCGCGTATGTCGTGGCTGACGGAGTCCATGCCCTGAGCCTGAACAGAAACCGAGTGGGCAGCGCCAGGCCCCGTGTTACGTTCGCCGCATGGCCGATTCCGTCGTACTCGATCCGGTGGATCTCCATCTGCTGCGGCTGCTGCAGAACGACGCCCGGACGACGTACCGCGATCTGGCCGCGCAGGTCGGTGTCGCGCCCTCGACCTGTCTGGACCGGGTGACCAGGCTGCGCCGTGCGGGAGTCATTCTCGGCCATCAACTGCGGCTGGATCCGGCGAAGTTGGGGCGCGGCCTGGAAGCGTTGCTGTCCGTGCAGGTCAGGCCGCATCGGCGGGAGCTGGTCGGGCCGTTCGTGGAACGGATCAGGGCCCTGCCTGAGTCGCGCACCGTCTTCCATCTCACCGGACCCGACGACTATCTGGTCCATGTGGCGGTCGCCGACATGGCTGACCTGCAACGACTGGTCCTCGACGAGTTCACGTCCCGGGGTGAGGTCGCGCGTGTGGAGACCCGGTTGATCTTCCAGCAGTGGGACTGCGGGCCCCTGTTGCCCCCGAGGCGAGAAGGTTGACCGCAGGGGCCAACGGGGGCCATGCCCTGAGCGAACCCGGATGACGCGGACCGCGTCCTCGTATGAGGATGTCCGCATGTCAGAGACGAAGAGCCCGCTGCCCCGGGAGGTCGCCGACGCCTATGTCGACGACCTCATCGCCCTCGACCCGGTCACCGGTACCTACCTCGGCGACAAGGCGAGTTCCAGCAAGCTGCCGGACACCTCGCCCGCGGGGCAGGACGCCCTGGCCGAGCTGGCGCGCAGAACTCTGGAGCGGCTCGAGGAGGCCGAACGGCAGCCGGGCGCCGACAGTGACATCGAGCGCCGCTGCGGCCGCCTGCTGCGCGAGCGGCTCACCGCCGAACTCGCCGTGCACGACGCCGACGACCACCTGCGGCTGGTCGGCAACATGCACACGCCCGCGCACGCGGTGCGCGAGATCTTCACCCTCACGCCCACGGAGACCGACGAGGACTGGGCCGCGATCGCCGAGCGGCTGCGCGCGGTGCCGGGCGCCCTGGGCGGCTACCGCGAGTCCCTCGCCCTCGGCCTGGAACGCAAGTTGTACGCGAGCCCGCGCCCGACCGCGACCTTCATCGAGCAGCTCACCGAGTGGTCCGACACGGACGGCGAGGGCCGCGGCTGGTTCGAGGACTTCGTCACGCCGGGTCCCGAAACACTGCGCGCAGAGCTGGACGCCGCCGCCCGGACCGCGACCGAGGCCCTGGTCTCCCTGCGGGACTGGATGCGCGACGTGTACGCGCCCGCCATCGAGGGCGTGCCGAACACGGTCGGCCGCGAGCGGTACGCCCGCTGGTCGCGTTACTTCAACGGTACGGACCTCGACCTCGACGAGGCGTACGCGTACGGCTGGGCGGAGTACCACCGCCTCCTCGCCGAGATGAAGCGGGAGGCCGAGAAGATCCTGCCCGGCGCCGAGACCCCCTGGGTGGCGCTCGCGCACCTCGACGCCCATGGCACGCACATCGAGGGCGTCGACGAGGTCCAGGCGTGGCTGCAGAACCTGATGGACGAGGCGATCGAGAAGCTGGACGGAACACACTTCGAACTCGCCGAGCGGGTACGGAAGGTGGAGTCGCGCATCGCGCCGCCCGGCAGCGCCGCGGCCCCGTACTACACGGCACCGTCGGAGGACTTCTCGCGCCCCGGCCGTACGTGGCTGCCGACGATGGGCCAGACCCGCTTCCCCGTGTACGACCTGGTGTCGACCTGGTACCACGAGGGCGTCCCCGGCCACCATCTCCAGCTCGCCCAGTGGGCCCACGTCGCAGGGGACCTCTCCCGCTACCAGGCCACCATCGGCGGAGTGAGCGCCAACGCCGAGGGCTGGGCGCTCTACGCGGAGCGGCTCATGGACGAACTCGGCTTCCTCACCGACGCGGAGCAGCGCCTCGGCTATCTCGACGCGCAGATGATGCGCGCGGCCCGGGTCATCGTCGACATCGGGATGCACCTGGAACTGGAGATCCCGGCGGACTCGTCCTTCCACCCGGGTGAGCGCTGGACGCCCGAGCTGGCGCAGGAGTTCTTCGGCGCGCACAGCAGCCGTCCGGCCGACTTCGTGGAGAGCGAGCTGACCCGCTATCTGACCATCCCGGGGCAGGCCATCGGGTACAAACTCGGCGAGCGTGCCTGGCTGCTGGGCCGCGAGAACGCGAAGAAGCGCCACGGCGACGCCTTCGACGCGAAGGCCTGGCACATGGCGGCCCTGTCACAGGGGTCACTGGGCCTGGACGACCTGGTGGACGAGCTGTCCCGGCTCTGACGCTCCACGACGGCGGCCGGGCTCAGCCACAACCCGAGCCCGGCCGCCGTCGTGCCCCGACCGCCCCGCACGACCCGGTGTTTCGCTGTCCGAGCCGGCTACGCACGCTCAGGAGGGCAACCGGCGCAGCTGTACGAGGCCCACCCACGTCTCGGGTCCCGGCTCCGCGTACGTCGCGCGCACCGCGTACCGGCCCGGCTCCAGCGCGACCCTGAGATGCTCGGTGCGCGTCGAGGCGGTCCCGGGCCAGGCCGCGTCGAAAAGGACCACCGGGCCGGGCACGTTCCAGTGCATGTCCGGCTCCCAGACCGCCGCTTCGAGTGCGGCCGGGACGCCGGCGAGAAGTTCCTCCGCGGAGTCGGCGGCGCACCACCGTACGAAGGTGCTGTGCTCGGGGAGGAAGGAGGTCGAGGCGGGTTCGTCGCCGAGGACCAGGGCCCGGGTGTCGCCGACGGGGACGAGGCCGATGTAGCCGTCCACATCACAGGCCCGGTCGTAGTCGGAGTACATCTCGTCGCCGTCCGCACCCGCCCAGAAGGACAGCACCGTCTCCGGGATCGCTATGAGCGGGCCGCCGCCCGACTCCACCCACTCGACCGCGCCTGAGTCGTCGTTTCTCGCCATGCGCAGAAGCTACACGGCGTGCAGCGGGAGGAAATTCGCCGTCCCCTCCGCTGTCCGAAACGCCACCATCGACACCCATGGCCGCCCGAACTCTCCTCCTCTCCCCGCGCGTTACGGCGACCCGGACACGCCCTCGCCGACGCCGCTCTCCGACGCGGCCTGCACATCGAGACGCTGCACGACTGGCGGGTGCCGGAGGAATGGCGGGGAACGCCGGGCGCGCCGTGGCGTAGGCCGGGCCGCTGTTCGCTGATGCCGTCACGAGCGATCTCGGGCTCGCGAGCGATCTCACGCTCGGGCTCGGGCTCGGGCTCACGCTCGGGCTCGGGCTCGGGCTGGATGTCGCGCCGCTCGACGAGGACTGTCGCAGGGGTGAGGTGCCGGCCTTCGCCGCCCGGCTCGCCGAGGCGGGGCCGCCGAGCGCCATCGTCGTCGATGTCGGCCTGCTGAGCGGTGAGGCCGGACGCTGGGCCGTCGTGGAGGCCAACGCCGCCTGGGCGAGCGGGCATGACGCCTGCGACCCGGACGGCACCCTGGACGTGGTGCTGCGCGCGGCCCGCCCGGCGACGGAGTTCGACACGGCGGACCGCCGCCTTCTGCGGCCCGTGCCCGAGGTCGTACGGGACTGAACTCGCCGTACCGTACGGGGCTCAGCAGCCGCAGTCCGCCGCGTCCACCGGCGCTGTCAACGGGTCCGCGGCACGCCGCTCGCGCCCCTCCCAGGTCTCGAACTCGAAGCCCTCGCGCGCCCAGTACTCGAAGCCGCCGAGCATCTCCTTGACCTGGAAGCCGAGTTCGGCGAGGGCCAGGGCTGCGCGGGTCGCTCCGTTGCAGCCGGGGCCCCAGCAGTACGTGACGACCGGCACCGACCTGTCCAGGAGCTGCTCGGCCTGCTCGGGGATGAGCGCGGTCGGCAGATGGATCGCGCCCGGGACATGGCCCTGGTCCCAGGACTCGGTCGAGCGGGAGTCGAGGACGACGAAACCGGCATCACCGTCGGCGGCGAGCGCGGCGGCTACATCGGACACGTCGGCATGGAAGGCCAGGCCGGCACCGAAGTAGGCGGCGGCCGCTGCCGGAGACGCCGGCGCGACGCGCAGAACGGGGTTCACGACGGCAGATGTGCTGGTCACAACGGTGTCAGCGGTCACAGTCACGGTCTTTGCTTCCCTCCCGGTCCCGCCGAACCAGTGCCGTCGGCACCGGCCACACGGGACTTCCTGGTCAGAAATCTACGTCCGGTACTCCATTCCCTGAAGTGGCGATCCACGGCATCACTCTTGATCGGCCGGGGATTTTCCTGCTATCTCTCACACATGACCGCGTATTCCCCGGACACCACCGACTGGCACATCCTCGATGTCCTCCAGCGTGAGGGCAGGGCAAGTTTCGCCGAGCTGGCCCGTGCCGTCTCCATGTCCGCGAGCGCGGTCACCGAACGGGTCCGCCGCCTGGAGGAGGCGGGTGTCATCCAGGGGTACGCGGCCGTCGTCGACCCGGAGAGCCTGGGCCTGCCGATCCTCGCGTTCGTGCGGCTCAGGTACCCGAACGGCAACTACAAACCCTTCCACGACCTGGTCGGGACGACGCCCGAGATCCTGGAGGCACACCACGTCACGGGCGACGACTGCTTCGTCATCAAGGTCGCGGCCCGCTCCATGAGCCACCTGGAGGAAGTGGCGGGCAAGATCGGCACCCTGGGCTCCGTGACCACGAGTGTCGTCTACTCCTCACCGCTCCCCCGGCGCCCACTGGGCCACTGAGCCACTGAGCCACCTGGCGACCGAGTGCTCGGGGCGCCGGTGACCGATTCAGTCCTGCTCGCCCCGCTGCCGTACGACCGAACCCGTTCTCCCCTTCACGACCTCCAACTGGGCGTGGATGCGGCGCCGCAAGTCAGCGACATGGCTGACGATGCCGACGCTGCGGTCACGCTCCCGCAGTGAGTCGAGTACGTCGAGGACCTCGTCAAGGGTCTGCTCGTCGAGGCTGCCGAAGCCCTCGTCGATGAAGAGCGTGTCGAGCCGCACCCCGCCGGCCTCGTCGGTGACGACGTCCGCGAGGCCGAGGGCCAGCGCGAGGGAGGCGAAGAACGTCTCGCCGCCGGAGAGCGTCGCCGTGTCACGCTCCCGGCCGGTCCAGGCGTCCACGACATGCAGTCCAAGACCGCTGCGGCCACGCCCGGCGCGGTCGTCGGAGTGGACGAGGGTGTAACGCCCGGAGGACATGCGCAGCAGCCGTGCGGTCGCGGCGGCGGCGACCTGTTCGAGGCGGGCGGCGAGGACGTAGGACTCCAGGCGCATCTTGCGCTCGTTGTCCGCCGATGTGCCGGCCGCGAGACCGGCCATGCGGGCCACCCGGTCGTACGCCTCCCGCAGTGGCGCCAGGCGGCGTACGGACGCGGTCGCGCGCGCGGACAACCGGTCGAGATCCCCGCAGCGCCGGGCCGCCGCGTCCTGCGCGGAGGCGGCCTCCCGCAGTCGGCGGGCTGCGGACTCGGCGGCCTGTTCGGCGGTCCGCAGGTCGGCGGGCGGCTGCTGGGCGGCGGCCACCGTGTCGGCCTCGGTGAGTACGGCCCGTACTGCCGCCTCCTCCGACTGCCAGGCGTCGAGCTGCCGTTGGAGCTCCCGGTGGGCCGTGTCGTCGAGCAGTGCGTCGGCGGCTGCCCTCGGCGTGTCGAACCCGGCGCGGAAGGCCGCGTCGGCGAGTCGCGCGTCGGCGTCCTTGAGCCGCTGCGCGGTGTCCTCGGCCGCGCGCACCGCGTCGGCGGCCTCGGTGAACAGCGCCGTCTGCCGCTCCAGCTGCGCGGCCCGCGCGGCCACGCTGCCCGCGGCACCCCGAGCCTGGTCCAACTCCTCCTCCAGCAAAGCCCTTTCCTGGTCGTTCCGGTCGCGGTGCGACACCCGGGCCGCGGCGCGGAGGGCGGCCTGCTGCTGGGCGGCCACCCGCCGTTCGTGTTCCAGCGCGGTCTGCGCGAGTCGCTCGCGAGCGGTGTGCAGCCCCGACGCGGCGGCGCGCGCCTCGGCGTGTTCCCGCTCCAACTCTCCGGCTCGCTCGGCGAGTTGCGCCGTGGGTGCGTCGCCCGCCTCCGCGGTCGCGGCGGCCAGCGCCTCCCGGACCAGGCCGAGCCGCCGCTCGGCCTCGGTGCGCTGGTCGTCGGCGAACTGATAGGCGGCGAGGGCCTGTTCCTCGGCCTGCCGGTCGACGTGCCCGGCGATCTTCTGTGCGGGCGCCGGGTGTTCGGTGCCGCCGCACACGGCGCAGGGTTCGCCGTCGACAAGACCGGCGGCGAGTTCCGCGGCGATGCCCTGGAGTCGCTGTTCCTTCAGATCGAGCCAGTGGGCGCGCGCGTCCGTGGCGCGTTCCCGGCAGGCGAGGGCCTGCTGCTGGGCGTCGTCCGTGTCGCGGGCGAACTGATCTCGCTGGCGGGCCGCGTTGAGCCGGGCCTGCGCGGGGTCGCGCTGCACGGCGAGCTGCTCGGCGCGCGTCGCCGCCCCCTGCGCGGACTCGATGCGCTCCTCGAACGCGGTCCGGGTCGCCTCCCAGGTGGCGAGCCAGCTCTCCGCCTCCAGGAGTACCTCCTCGTCGGCGCGCTCCTGTCGGTCCAGATCGACGCGCTCCGTGGCGAGTTCGGCCAGTCGGCGCTCGGCTCGGCGCGCCGATTCCAGCGCGCCCAGCTCCTCGGCCGCCCTGCGCGCGGCGGACACGAGTCCGGCGGCACCGGCTCCGGCGAACGTCTCCGGCAGAGCGGCACGCGTACGTGTCTCCTCGGCGGTCGCACGCCGGTGTTCGGTCTCGGCCCCGTCACGCAGGTCGAGCGCGGGGGCCACCGCCTCGGCCTTGCGGCCGCGCTCCATCCGCACCTGGGTCGCACGATGGGCATCGGCCCGCTCCTCCAGGCGCGCGGCCTGCTCTCGCGCCTGAGTGAACCGGCGCTGCAACCGGGCCACTTCGCGTACGTCGTCCAGTACGCGGCCCGCCGCGGCCTGCGCGGAATCGGCGGCCATACGCGCGCAGTGGGCGATGGTGAGCCGTTCACGTGCGGTGCTGCGGGCGACCGCGGCGCAGTTCAGGATGGCGTCGGCGAGACCCGGGTCACCCGGCGCGAGGTCGGGCAGCTCCATGGCGTCGCCTGCCGCCTGCTGCATGCGGTGTGCGTCGGCGAGCAACGCCGTGTCCCCGTCACGCACTTCGGCCTCGGCCGCGCGCCGTCGCTCGGCGAGCCGCTTCTCGACCTCGGCGAACCGGTGCGTGTCGAAGAGGCGTCCGAGGAGCTTGCCGCGGGCCTCGGCGTCCGCCCGCAGGAAGCGCGCGAAGTCGCCCTGGGGAAGCAGCACGACCTGGCAGAACTGCTCGCGGCTCATGCCGAGCAGTTGGGTGATCTCCTCGCCGATCTCCTGGTGGGAGCGGCTGAGGTCCTTCCAGGAGCCGGCCGACGCGTCGTACTCGCGCAGCCAGCTCTGGGCCTTCTCTGTCGTCGTGCCCGCGACGCGCTTCTTGGGCCGCTCGAAGGGCGGCTGCCGGGTGATCGCCAAGCGCCGTCCGGCGACGGTGAGTTCGAGGGTCACCTCGGTGCGCGTGGCGGGTGTCGCGTGGTCGCTGCGCAGCGAACCGCCCTGTCGGGCGCCCGGCACCGCTCCGTACAGCGCGAAGCAGACCGCGTCGAGCACGGAGGTCTTTCCCGCGCCTGTCGGCCCGTGCAGCAGGAAGAGCCCGGCGGCGGACAGCTCGTCGAAGTCGACCCGCTGGGTGCCGCCGAAGGGCCCGAACGCGGTGATGTCCAGGCGGTGCAGCCTCATCGGGCGGCCACCGTGGCGGCCCGTGGAGCTGCGGTCTCCCATGGAGGTGCTGTCTCAATTGGATGTCCGGTCTCCCATGGAGGTGCTGTCTCCAGTGGATGTCCGGTCTCCCGTGGAAGTGCCGTCTCCCGTTGCTGCGTCGTCACCGGGCGATCTCCCGTACGGCCTCGTCGGCGCGGACCGCGTCGAACGCGTCCCGCAGCACGGCCTGTTCGTGTGTGTCGGGTCCCGCGCCGCGCACGTGGGCAACGAAGTCCTCCGCGATCTGCTGTTCGCCGCGGCCCGCCAGACGCCGGGCGTAGGAGAGGTCCGGGTCCTGCGGTGACCTCTGCGGTTCGAAGACGAGGCTGAGCGTGTGCGGGAAGCGCTCGGTCAGCCGGGCCATGGGCTCGGCCGGGCGCACCGCGTCGGTGAGGGTCGCCTCGACCCACGCCTCCTCGTGCCTCTCCAGCTCCGGATCGGCGAGCAGTTCCTCCAGCTGTCCCCGGATGCGGGCGAGCGCCCGGGGGACGGGGCAGTCGATCCGCTCCGCGCCGAACAACCCCGCGGGGCCGAGGTCCACGAGCCACATGCTCTTGCGGTGATCGGTCTCCGAGAAGGAGTACGGCAACGGGGAGCCCGAGTAGCGCACGCGCTCGGTGATGGTCTGGCTGCCGTGCAGATGCCCGAGCGCGGTGTAGTCGACGCCGTCGAAGACCCCGGCGGGCACGGCGGCGACCCCGCCGACCGTGATGTCCCGCTCGCTGTCGCTGACCTGGCCCCCGGTGACGAAGGCGTGGGCGAGGACCACGGAGCGGGTGCCGGGCGCACGCGCGCCGAGGTCGGCGCGGACCCGGTCCATGGCGGCGCCGAGCACCGCCTCGTGGCCCGCCTTCTCCACCCCGAACTCGTCCTTCACCAGGGCCGGTTCGAGATACGGCAGTCCGTAGAAGGCGACGTCACCATGCGAGTCGGCGAGCACCACGGGCGTGCCACAGGCCGAGGCCTCCGTGCGCAGGTGGATGCCCGCGCGCCCGATGAGCCCTGCGCCGACGCCGAGCCGACGCGCCGAATCATGGTTCCCCGAGATCATCACCGTCGGCACGCCGAGGTCGGCCAACCGGTGCAGGACGTCGTCGAAGAGCTCGACCGCGGCCAGCGGCGGCACCGCCCTGTCGTACACATCCCCCGACACGACCACCGCGTCCACATCACGCTCACGCGCGGTCGACACCAGGTGACGGATGAACTCGGACTGGGCATCGAGCATGTTCACCCGGTGGAACGCCCGGCCGAGATGCCAGTCGGAAGTGTGCAGAAATCTCAAGAAACCGCTCCGACCTGCACGTTCGCCCCTACTACGCCTCTAGACCCAGCACGAACCAGCACGGGCTCGTCGTCAGCACCCACCACGCTAACGCCTCCCGTCCCCTGGTCCACCACTGACCGCAGATTGCCAGACCTCTCCGTACGCCACGGCGCATCAGTTCAGGAGCGCGATGACACCCTCGACCAGGAGCGCCACCAGGTTGATCCCGAAAGGGACGGCCAGGAGAAACTCAGCTCTTCCCGATGCCTCGGTCTCGCGCACGTCCGCGGGTGTGGCCTCGTCCGCGTGTCGGCGTCCCTGTCCCAGCGTCGCGATCACCTTCCGGTGACGGCCGAAAGACGGCCGGCGGCTGAACGCCTGGACCGGCACCCTGCGGCCATCGGCCAGGTCGAGGGAGAGCTTGGCCGGGCGACCGAAAATGAACTGGGGTAAATCAGGAGGAATTAACGGAGAACCAGTTCACGAAGCCGGTGCACAATATTCCACCGGCGCAGGGCTGTCCGCCGCCCACACAACCAGCACGGATCCAGCCCGGAAGGGGTTTCCACGGGGCCGGCAGGCGCTGCCAGGTCAGCACCGAATCGGTACGGGGTCGGACATCACGGGCGACTACTCCCGTATCGGCCCCGGTTCCTCACCTACACGTCCCCGTACACCTCGCCGCCGAGTTCCAACCCGGCAGTCCCGGCGGTGGCATCGGCCAGCCACGCCCGGAACGGCTCCACCTCCGTGTCGGGCAGCCCGATCTCGATCGTGACCGCCTCGCCGTAGCGAACGTCACGCACCTGGCGCCCGGTCGAGCGCAGATCGTTCTGGACCTTGCCGGCCCGCTGGTGGTCGACGGTCACCGTGGCCAGCCGGAACCTCCGGCGTGTGAGGGACCCCAGGGTGTCCAGCGCCTCGCCCACCGAGCCGCCGTACGCCCTGATCAGTCCGCCCGCGCCGAGCTTGACCCCGCCGTAGTAGCGGGTGACGACGGCGACGACGTATCGCATGTCGCGGCGCAGCAGCATCTGGAGCATGGGGGCGCCCGCAGTGCCGCCCGGTTCCCCGTCGTCGCTCGCCTTCTGGACGGCGGCGTCGGCTCCGATGACGTACGCGAAACAGTGGTGGGTGGCGTCGGCGTGCTCCTTGCGGACGCGAGCGATGAAGTCCCGGGCCTCTTGCTCGGTGGCGGCCGGGGCGAGGGCGCACAGGAAACGGGAGCGGTTGACCTCGGTCTCGTGCACGCCCGCGCGGGCCACTGTGCGGTACTCGTCCTGCATCACGCCAGCGTATGCGTCCCACGCGCGCGCATGGGGCACGCCGACGTCACCACCCGGTCGCCCCGGCGGGAGTGTGCACATGGAGAGCTCCGAGACAGACGCGCCCGGCCATCCCGAGCCGTGCGCTGACGGGCGCGGCTCTTGAAGGACTTCAAGGGGGCCGTCGGCATCGCCGCGGTGCTCGTGGGTGCGTATCGCACCTGGTTCGCGGGGGCCTCGGCCTCGTACCGCGTCGTCTGCCGCGCTACGGCGCGGTCCGCCCGCGGAGAGCGGACCGCGCCGGCCGACTACTTGTACGCGCCGGCCACGATACTCGGCGTCACGGTGTCACCGTCCGCGGCGAGCGCGGTCCCGGTACCTGCGAACGCGATGGCGATCCCGGCCGCGATGACGGCGATGCGTGCGAGCGTGGTCATAACTACCTCCCGTTGGTTGTAGCTACCAACGCTACCGAATCCGGAGCACGAACCCCGGGTTCCACGTGGGTCAGGCGTGCTTCTTGCCTCTCGGCACGACCAGGTCCGTCAACAGCGCCGTGCCGGGGGCGAGTTCGTTCCAGCTGACGCCGTGCCAGGCGAGGATCGCGACGGCCGAGGTCGGGAACTTCGTCCGTACGTCGTCCAGCGCGTCGCCGAGGCTGTCTCCGGCCAGGTCGAGCACCAGCTCCGCCAAGCCCGGGTTGTGCCCGATCAGCAGCAACGTCAGTACCTGATCCGGGACTTCGGACACCGCTGCCAGCAACTCCGGTACGTCGGCGCCGTACAGCCGCCGTTCCAGGCGCACGGGAGGCGGAGGACCCCACTGCGCGGCGGCCAACTCCCAGGTCTGCCGGGCCCGTACGGCGGTCGAGCACAGCGCGAGGTCCGGGAGGCGGTCGGCCTCGGCGAGAGTGCGACCGGCGGCCGGGGCGTCGCGGAGGCCGCGTGGCCCGAGGGGCCGTTCGTGGTCGGCCACGCCCGTGGGCCAGGCGGACTTGGCGTGCCGCAGGACAACGAGTCTGCGCAGCGGGACTGTCCCGGCGCCGCCGATCACAGCACCGACCCGATGTCGCGGGTGAGTTCGAGCCCGAGAAGTCGGTCCGCGTAAGCGTACGTCTCGAAGCGGGCGCCATACGGAACGTCCTCGGCGCTCTCCACCCGCCGTAGCACGTCGAGTACGGCGGGCACGTCGAGGTCGTCCTCCCACGCGGCCCGCAGTTCCTGCCGTACGGCTTCGGGGACGGGCTTGGACGGACGCGTCGCCCAGGTGGCGACCGCCTTCCGCCAGCGCGCGAGCGTCTCGCGAGCGCCTTCGAGGTCGGCGGCGGCGAGGTCGACGGGCTCCCGGCGCGGGGTCGCGAGCAGGATCATGCGCAGCAGCGCCGGATCGGCCGTGCCGGTGACCGGCGCGACCTCGACCCGGATGCCCTCCGTGGCGGTGTCTCCCGGCGCGAGGACATGAAGGGCCGGGCCCGCGCCGACCGTACCCGCTTCGCCGCGGCGGATGCCGAGCGCGTCGGCGCGCGCCCGGAGTTCCGCGGGCGGGTCGGCCGCGGTGACGGCGGGTGTCCCGCCGAGTTCCAGGGCCCGGGCGAGCACATCGGCGACCAGCAGCACCCGCAGCGCGGATGTGTCGGTCCCCGGCAGATGCACCTGGACACGGGCCAATACCCGTCGGGCGCGGACGGCATCGGTGGACTCGCCTGTTCGAACGTCGGTGATACGCAGCACGGAGTGAGCGTAGGCGGGCGGAGGGCCGCGCGCAGGGATGTGGGACCCATTCAGGACAGCACCGGCGGCCGGAGTCCCCACAGGGACGGCCGCTCACCCGACCGAAACCCTGGTCCCATCTGGGAGGGGCCGGGGGTCGTGGGCTGTTGCCGGGCGCAGTGGCCCCTCCACAGGAGTGACGAGGCGCCCGGACGGAGGAGGCCGACCACACCAAGGCTTTCGACGCGTACGAGAAGGTGATCTGAGGCCGTTCGTTCCCCCGAACGCCTCCCTGGCCCCGTACGACGGCTTCAGCGGCTTCACCCGCCCCGCCGTGAAGGCGCTCGCTGCCCACGGTGCCGGCCATGTCGTCAGGGCCTCGGTGCTCGGCCGTGGTACCTCGGTCGCCGACCCCGCCGGCCTGGTCACCGCCTCCCTCGCCATGGACGACCGCAAGGAAGACGGTGGTGAGTTCGGGGGAGCCGTCCGGGCGGCAGGGACCTACCGACTGCGTCAGGTTGACCTTGCCCGGCGCCCGGACGGTGACCCCGCCCGGCGGCCCCCTCCGGCCTGGCTCATGCCGTACGGACCGGCTGTCCGGCGACGAGCGGGTGGTCGCGCTCGACCGGGCCGAGGCCGCCGGCGCCGCCGGGCGAACCGAGGTCGTCGAAGAACTCGACGTTCGCCTTGTAGTAGTTCGTCCAGTCCTCAGGCACATCGTCCTCGTAGAAGATCGCCTCGACGGGGCAGACCGGTTCGCAGGCGCCGCAGTCGACGCATTCGTCCGGGTGGATGTACAGGGACCGCCGGCCCTCGTAGATGCAGTCGACGGGGCATTCCTCGATGCAGGCCTTGTCCTTGACGTCCACACAGGGCTGGGCGATGACGTAGGTCACGGATGCTTCCTTTGCTTCCTTTTGTTCGTGTCGCTGTCGGTGTGCGGTTCCCGTCGGGGGCTCAGGCCCCGACCGTCCAGGTGTCGTTGCCGGCCAGCAGCGCGGTCAGGTCGCCCCGGCCCCGCTCGGCGACGGCCCGCTGCAACTGGTCGTCCATCAGCCGGTCGTAGGCGGGGCGCCGTACGTCGCGCAGAACGCCGATGGGGGTGGGCTGCCGCAGCCGGGAGAGAGCGAAGGCGGCGGTGGGGTCGGGGGCCGCGACGTCGTGGACGACCTCGTCGGCGTCCGGGGTGAGCCGGTAGGGCTTGCCGTGCTCCAGGCACAGCAGGGCGTCGTCGCGGGTGGCGGGGTCCTTGAGCGCGGCGAAGGCGCCGTCGTTGAAGATGTTGCAGTTCTGGTAGATCTCCACCAGGGCCGTGCCGGGGTGGGCGGCGGCCTGGCGCAGGACGTCCGTCAGGTGCTTGCGGTCGGAGTCGATCGTGCGGGCGACGAAGGATGCCTCGGCGCCGATGGCCAGCGACAGCGGGTTGAACGGCTCGTCGAGGGAGCCCATCGGGCTCGACCTGGTGACCTTGCCCTGCTCGCTGGTCGGCGAGTACTGGCCCTTGGTCAGCCCGTAGATCTGATTGTTGAACAGCAGGATCTTGAGGTTGACGTTGCGGCGCAGGGCGTGGATCAGATGGTTGCCGCCGATCGACAGCGCGTCGCCGTCGCCGGTGACCACCCACACCGACAGGTCGGGGCGGGCGCAGGCCAGGCCGGTGGCGATGGCGGGGGCGCGGCCGTGCACGGAGTGCATGCCGTAGGTGTTCATGTAGTAGGGGAAGCGGGAGGAGCAGCCGATGCCCGAGACGAAGACGATGTTCTCGCGCGCGATGCCCAGCTCCGGCATGAAGCCCTGGACGGCGGCGAGGATCGCGTAGTCCCCGCAGCCGGGGCACCAGCGCACCTCCTGGTCGGACTTGAGGTCTTTCGCGGTGAGCGCGAGGTCAGTGGGCACCGGAAGCCTCCGTGTTTTCTGCGGTCTCCTCGATCACGGCGGCCAGCTGCGCGGCCTTGAACGGCATGCCGGAGACCAGGGTGTGGGAGCGCACGTCCACCAGGAACCGCCCGCGCAGCAGCAGCGCGAGCTGGCCGAGGTTCATCTCCGGGACCAGGACCCGGTCGTAACGGCGCAGCACCGCGCCGAGGTTGGCGGGGAAGGGGTTGAGGTGGCGCAGATGCGCGGTGGCGACCCGGCCCCCGGCTGCCCGCACCTCACGTACGGCCGCGGTGATCGGCCCGTACGTCGACCCCCAGCCCAGCACCAGGAGCCCGGCGTCCCCTGACGGGTCGTCGACCTCCAGGTCGGGTACGGCGATGCCGTCGATCTTGGCCTGGCGGGTGCGGACCATGAAGTCGTGGTTGGCGGGGTCGTAGGAGATGTCGCCCGTGCCGTCCTGTTTCTCGATGCCACCGATGCGGTGTTCCAGGCCCGGGGTGCCCGGCAGCGCCCAGGGGCGGGCCAGGGTCTCGGGGTCGCGCAGGTACGGCCAGAAGGAGCCGTCGGGGCGGTTCGGGGCGGTGGCGAACTCCACCCGCAGATCGGGCAGTTCGGCCACGTCGGGGATGTGCCAGGGCTCGGAGCCGTTGGCGAGGTAGCCGTCGGAGAGCAGAAACACCGGGGTGCGGTAGGTCAGGGCGATCCGCGCCGCCTCCAGGGCCGCGTCGAAGCAGTCGGCCGGGGTCTGCGGGGCGATCACCGGTACCGGGGCCTCGCCGTTGCGGCCGAACATCGCCTGGAGGAGATCCGCCTGTTCGGTCTTGGTCGGCAGGCCGGTCGAGGGGCCGCCGCGCTGGATGTCGACGACCAGGAGGGGGAGTTCGAGGGAGACGGCGAGACCGATGGTCTCCGACTTGAGGGCCACGCCCGGACCGGACGTCGTCGTCACCGCCAGCGATCCGCCGAAGGCGGCGCCGAGGGCCGCGCCGATGCCGGCGATCTCGTCCTCCGCCTGGAACGTGCGCACATCGAAGTTCTTGTGCCGCGCCAGCTCGTGCAGGATGTCCGAGGCCGGGGTGATCGGGTACGAGCCGAGGAACAGCGGCAGCTGCGCGCGCTCGGCGGCGGCCACCAGGCCCAGAGCGAGGGCCAGGTTGCCGGAGATGTTGCGGTGGCGGCCCGGGGTGAAGGCGTTCTTCGCCGGGGCGACCTCGTAGGAGACGGCGAAAGACTCGGTGGTCTCGCCGTAGTTCCAGCCCGCCTGGAAGGCGGTCACGTTGGCCTCGGCCAGTTCCGGCTTCCTGGCGAACTTGGTGCGCAGGAACTTCTCGGTGCCCTCGGTGGGCCGGTGGTACATCCAGGACAACAGGCCCAGCGCGAACATGTTCTTCGCCCGCTCCGCGTCCTTGCGGGTGAGCCCGGAGTCCTTGAGTGCCTCGACGGTCAGCGTGGTCAGCGCCACCGGGTGGACCCGGTACGCCTCCAGCGTGGCGTCTTCCAGCGGGCTGGTGCTCCAGCCCACCTTCGCGAGGGCTCGCCGGGTGAACTCGTCGGTGTCGACGATGACTTCGGCGCCGCGCGGCAGATCGGCCAGGTTGGCCCTGAGCGCGGCCGGGTTCATCGCGACCAGGACGTCCGGGGTGTCGCCGGGGGTGATGATGTCGTGGTCGGCGAAGTGCAGCTGGAACGAGGAGACCCCGGGCAGGGTGCCTGCGGGGGCGCGGATCTCGGCGGGGAAGTTCGGGAGCGTCGACAGGTCGTTGCCGAATCCGGCCGTCTCCGCCGTGAACCGGTCTCCGGTCAGCTGCATGCCGTCGCCGGAGTCACCGGCGAAGCGGATCACGACCCGGTCGAGCTGTTTGACGGTGGCCGGTGTGCTCACTTGGCGCTCTCCTGCCGGGCGGAGGGGGCGGCCGCGGAGGAGTCGTCGCCGTCGCCGTCATCTTCGGTCTGCCGCATCAGCTCGGCGAGCTTGAACGCCTCCTCGATGAGCGTCTCGACGATCTTCGACTCGGGGACGGTCCTGACGACCTCGCCCTTGACGAAGATCTGCCCCTTGCCGTTGCCGGAGGCGACACCGAGGTCCGCTTCCCTGGCCTCGCCCGGGCCGTTCACCACGCACCCCATGACGGCCACACGCAGCGGGATATCCATGCCCTCCAGTCCGGCCGTGACCTCTTCGGCCAGCTTGTACACGTCGACCTGGGCGCGTCCGCAGGACGGGCAGGACACTATCTCCAGGCCGCGCTGCTTGAGGTTCAGGGACTCCAGGATCTGGAGGCCGACCTTGACCTCCTCGACGGGCGGCGCGCTCAAGGAGACACGGATGGTGTCGCCGATGCCCTGGGACAGCAGCGCGCCGAACGCGACAGCTGACTTGATGGTGCCCTGGAAGGCGGGACCCGCCTCCGTCACACCGAGGTGCAGTGGGTAGTCGCACTCCGCCGCGAGCTGCTTGTACGCCTCGACCATGACGACGGGGTCGTTGTGCTTGACGGAGATCTTGATGTCCCGGAAGTCGTGCTCCTCGAAGAGCGACGCCTCCCACAGCGCGCTCTCGACCAGCGCCTCCGGGGTGGCCTTGCCGTACTTCTTCAGCAGCCGGCGGTCGAGCGAGCCCGCGTTGACCCCGATGCGGATCGGCGTGCCGTGATCCTTGGCGGCCCGCGCGATCTCGCGGACCTTGTCGTCGAACTGCTTGATGTTGCCCGGGTTGACGCGCACGGCCGCGCAGCCGGCCTCGATGGCGGCGAAGACGTACTTCGGCTGGAAGTGGATGTCCGCGATCACCGGGATCTGCGACTTGCGCGCGATCGTCGACAGGGCGTCGGCGTCCTCCTGGGTGGGGCAGGCGACGCGGACGATCTGGCAGCCGGACGCGGTGAGTTCGGCGATCTGCTGGAGGGTCGCGCCGATGTCGGACGTGCGGGTCGTGGTCATGGACTGGACCGAGACCGGGGCGTCGCCGCCCACGGGTACGGTCCCTACGTGGATCTGACGGCTGGTACGTCGTCGGGCCGGCCTCGGCGGCACCGTCGGCACTCCTAGAGCGACAGGCATGACAGTTCCCCAAGTTGGTCGGCCGGTCCGGGCGGACCGGGATGTGGCTGATGACTGTGTGCCGTTGAGAGCTGTGGAAGTGCGGGAGACAAGGCGCGGTGTCGGGAGTGGGCGCGCCTCGCCGGCAGCTGGGTCACGGGCGGTCGGCGGGGTCGTCACCGTGCGGGTGGGCGCCGACCGCCCGTCGGGGTGCCCGGTGTCAGCCGACGGCGAGGGAGGCGGTGGCTCCCTGCCGGGCCTGCCAGCCGGAGGGCAGGGCCTCCAGCAGCGCGTGGGTGAGGTGGCGGGGGGTGAGGCCGCTGGCCTCCATGACGTCGGCCCGTGAGCCGTGGTCGAGGAAGCGCTGCGGGATACCGAAGACGTGCACCGGCAGCCCCGGCTTGGCGTCGTTCAGCGTCTGGGCGACGCACGCCCCGACCCCGCCGACCCGGCCGCTGTCCTCCACCGTGGCGACCAGCAGATGACCGAGGGCGAGCCCGGTCAGCTCGGGCGGCACCGGCTTGATCCAGCGGGGGTCCACGACGGTGACGCCGACGCCCCGCTCGGCCAGCCGTTCGGCGACGTCGAGACAGGTGACTGCCATGGCGCCGACGGAGACCAGGAGAATGTCGGGACGCTCGCCGCGGTGCAGGACGTCCAGCTCGGCGTAGACGTCCACGGCCGGGATGTCCGCTCCGCTGGAACCCTTGGGGAAACGCAGGGCGGTGGGCCCGTCGTCGCAGGCCACGGCCTCCCGCAGAGCGCGGCGCAGGGTGGCGGCGTCGCGTGGGGCGGCCAGTCGTAGTCCGGGCACCAGGTTCAGCAGCGACAGGTCCCACATGCCGTTGTGCGAGGGGCCGTCGTCGCCGGTCACGCCGGCCCGGTCCAGGGCGAAGGTGACCGGGGCGCGGTGCAGGGCCACGTCCATCAGGAGCTGGTCGAAGGCCCGGTTGAGGAAAGTGGAGTACAGCGCGACGACCGGGTGCACCCCGCCGAGGGCGAGCCCCGCGGCGGCGGTCACGGCATGCTGTTCGGCGATGCCTACGTCGATGACGCGCTCGGGGTGGCGGCGGGCGAACTCGCTGAGCCCGGTCGGGTCGAGCATGGCCGCGGTGATGGCGACCACGTCCGGCCGGTCGGCGGCGAGGTCGGCCAGCTCGTTGCCGAACACGGACGTCCAGCTGGGTGCGCCCCCCGGTTTCTGGGCGGAGGCGGCGCGCACGGCGTGGAAACGGTCCGTGTCGTCCTGTTCGGCGGGGAGGTGTCCGCGGCCCTTCTCGGTGACGCAGTGCACCACCACGGGCTTGCGCAGAGCGACGGCCACGCGCAGCGCCCTCTCCACGGCCTCGATGTCATGGCCGTCCACCGGGCCGACGTAGGCGAGCCCCAGGTTCTCGAACAGGGCTTGCCCGGCGTCGCCCGCGCGGAGATCGGCGAGGTGTCCGGCGAAGGCGCCGACGGTGGGGGCGTAGGAGCGGCCGTTGTCGTTGAGGACCACGACGACGGGGCGTTCGGGGGCGGCCGCGATGTTGTTGAGGGCCTCCCAGGCCATGCCTCCGGTGAGCGCGCCGTCGCCGATCACGGCGACCACGGCACGGTCGCCGTGTCCGAGCAGGGCGTTGGCGCGGGCGAGGCCGTCCGCCCAGGACAGGGAGGTCGAGGCGTGGGAGTTCTCGATGACGTCGTGCTCGGACTCGGTGCGGCACGGGTAGCCCGACATGCCGCCGGTACGGCGGAGCGTGGCGAGGGCTTCGGTACGGCCGGTGAGGATCTTGTGGACGTAGGCCTGGTGGCCGGTGTCCCACAGGATCTTGTCGCGGGGGGAGTCGAAGACGCGGTGGAGGGCGATGGACAGTTCGACGACCCCGAGGTTGGGGCCGAGGTGGCCGCCGTTGGCGGTGCAGGTGTCCACCAGCAGCCGCCGGATCTGCGGCGCCAGTTCGCGGGCCGCGTGCGGCGACAGGGCGCGCAGGTCCTCCGGGCCCCGGATCTCCTCCAGGTGTGGCATGGCGCAACCCTCTTTCTCCGGTGGTGAATTCATCGCACCCCGCCAGGCGTGGGCGAGACTCCGCCAGGTGATGGCGAGACCCCGCCAGGCGCGGGCGAAACCTCCCCGGACATGGACGAGACCCCGCCACCTGTCAGCGAACCCCCGCCTGGCCCGGGCAAGACCCCACCGGCCCCAGGCGAAACCCCTCCGAGTGATGACGAGACCCCGCCAGGCGCGGGCGAAACCTCCCCGGACATGGGCGAGACCCCGCCACCTGTCAGCGAACCCCCGCCGGGCCCGGGCAAGACCCCGCCAGGTGTCGGCGAGACCTCGCCGGCCAGCGGTGTCTGCGGGACGCGGCCGGTGACCGGGTCGGCCAGTCGGCCGGGCATGGAGAACACGACGTCCTCGGCGATGCCCTGCTGGAGCTCGACCTGGTCGAAGCCGAGTTCGGCGAGCCGGGCGACGAGCCCGTCGACGAGGATCTCCGGGGCGCTGGCCCCGGCGCTGATGCCGACCGAGGACACGTCCTTCAGCCAGGCCACTTCGAGGTGCTGTTCGTCGGGCACCAGATGGGCCGCGGCGCCGTGGTCGCGGGCCACCTCGACCATACGCAGCGAGTTGCTGGAGTTGTGCGAGCCGACGATCAGGACCAGGTCGTTGTCGCGTGCGAGGCCCTTGACGGCGTTCTGCCGGTTCTGGCTGGCGTAGCAGATGTCGTCGCCGGGGGTGATCAGGTCGGTGAAGCGGGCGCGCAGGGCCTCGACGACGCGCTGGGTCTCGTCGAACGAGAGGGTGGTCTGGGTGAGGACGGCGACCGGGGTGTCGTCGGGCAGGCCGAGACGCCGTACGTCGTCCTCGGTCTCGATGACGACGATCCGGTCGGGAGCCTCGCCGAGGACGCCCTCGACCTCCTCGTGGCCCTCGTGCCCGACGAGGAGGATGGTGCGCCCGTCGCGGGCGAAACGCACCGCCTCCTGGTGGACCTTGGAGACCAACGGGCAGGTGGCGTCGATGACTTCGAGCTGCCGGCCGGCGGCGGCGGAGCGCACTCCGGGGGAGACACCGTGCGCGGAGAACACACAGACCGCGCCCTGCGGGACCTCCTCCTCGTTGTCGACGAAGACCGCGCCGCGCTTTTGCAGCTCCGAGACGATGTAGTGGTTGTGCACGATCTCCTTGCGCACGTACACCGGCGCCCCGTGCACGTCCAGCGCCCGCTCGACGATGCCGATGGCGCGCCGTACGCCCGCGCAGAAGCCGCGCGGCTGGGCCAGGACGATGTTCCTTTCGCTCACGTCACGTCACCCCCTGCGGGTACGGGGACGGCGGAGGTCATCCGGCGCGGGGTACGTGCGTCCAGCCTCAGGCGCAGTCGGCGAGGGTGATAGACGGTGGCCAGCGGAACCGGGCGGATGTCCATGCCGGGCTCGCAGCTGACCCGCCAGCGGCCGAGGATGGTGGCGAGCCCCAGGATGGCCTCGGTGCGTGCGTAGAGGTCGCCGATGCACTTGCGGGCGCCGGTGCCGAACGGCACGTAGGCGTGGCGGGAGGCCGGGGCGATACGGTCCGGGAGCCAGCGGTCGGGGTCGAACTTCTTGGGATTGTCGAAGGCGTCCTCGTACTGGGCGACCGCGGCGGGGCTGAAGACGATGGTGGAACCGGTGGGCAGCTGCCGGCCCGCGAGTTCGGTCGGGGAGGCGGTGAGGCGGGTGAACAGCCAGGCCGGCGGGTGCAGGCGCAGTGTCTCGGTGATGATCCGGTCGGCCAGGGAGAGGTTCGGCAGGTCGTCCCACTCCGGGGCGCGGCCGTCGAGGACGGCGTCGATCTCGTCGTAGAGCGCGGCCTCGATCTCCGGGTGCTGGGAGAGGAGGTAGAAGACCCAGGTGAGGGTGCCGGCGACGGTCTCCGTGCCGGCCGCCATGACGGTGATGACCTGGTCGTGGATCTCCTTGTCGCCGAGCCGGCCGCCGTCGTCGTCGCGGGAGGCGATCAGCGCGGCGAGCAGGTCGTCGCGCTCGATGTCGGAGCTGCGGTAGTCGTCGATGAGCTGCTGGGTGGTCTCGTGCAGGAAGTCCAGGTTGCTCTTGTACCGGCGCTGGGAGGGCAGCGGCAGCCGGCGGATCGCGGCCGGCAGGAACATCTGCCGGAACAGGCCGTTGAGCACGACGTCGAAGGAGCGTTCCACCTTGGCCGTCAGCTCGGGGCTGACGGGTGTGGAGTACAGGGTGCGGCCGACCGTACGCAGGGCCATGCCGTACATCTCCTGGAAGGCGTCGACGACCATGCCGTCCTGCCAGCGTGACGCCGTGTCCTCGATCTCGGCGTGCATCGCCTCGGCGTACTGTTTGAGCTGGCCGCGGGTGAACGCCGACTGCATCAGCCGGCGCTGGCGGCGGTGGTCGGCGAACGGGCAGGTGACCAGGCCGTTGCCGGCGATGTCCCGGGCGCGGTCGTAGAAGATGCCGCCCTTGTCGAAGGTGCGGTCGTTGGTCAGGACGTGCCGCAGCAGTTCGGGGTGGGTCGGGACGTAGGCCTTGGTGGGACCGATCTTGATCTCCACCAGGTCGCCGTGGGCCGACAGCGAGGTCATGAAGTTCACGGGGTGACGCATCATCTGGAGGGCATGTCCCACGACGGGGAGCGCCCCGGGCGCCGCTCCCGCCGAAAAGGTGGTCTGCTCGGTCATTCGATTCTCAACTTCCCGTCATTACTGATCTGTTGACAGCTGTTCCGGTCTGTTGACAGCTGGGCGACCTCGACGACCTGGCGCGGGTGCGTGGTCCTGGTCGGCGATGCTGCTAGCGAGCGGTGCTGCCGAGCTCCTCCAGGTAGCCCTGGGCACCGGCGGCGAGCGCGAACTCGGCGTCGTAGCGGCCCGAGGAGCGGTGCCAGTCGTAGGAACCGCGGATCACGGTGCGCACGGCGTCGTCGCGGTAGCGCTCCAGGGCCTCGCGCTCGGCCTCGTCGAGCCGGTAGATGTCGCCGACCTGCGGCAGGCAGGACTCCAGCAGCAGGTACTGCTCCAGGCGGACGCGCACCTCGCTCTGGATGTGGGCGACGCTGCGGTCCTTGGACCAGCCGTGCTCCCGGCGCAGGATCATGACCATGTTGTTCTGCTCGCCGCGGGCCTCTTCCTTCTCCAGCGAGGCGATGTCGTTGAGCAGCAGATTGACGTCGACGGCGATCTGGAGCATCGCGGAGAGCACGGCACTGTCGAAGACCCGGTGCGGCACCTCGAAGCGGCCCGCGCGCTCGGCGAGGTCGACCGTCGGCTGCACCCCGATGGTCTGCCGGCGCACGGCCAGGTACTGGGCGGCGGAGTTGTACGGCGTGTCCCAGTGGCGGCTCTCCGCCTCGTCGACGTAGCCGTCGAAGTAGCTGCGCCAGTGCCGGGCGCTGCGCGCGCACCAGGCGGGTGTCATGCCCTCGCTGGTGCGCCGCCAGATGTCGGCGAAGCCGTGGGCGATGGGGGGCGCGGTGTCGGGGAGGGGGCCGTCCAGCGCCGCCGCGACCGCGTCGGTGAGCTGCTTGGTCTCCTGCGGGTTCTCGCCGCGCGGCCCGTCGAAGAGGTCGTCGAAGAGGAAGAACCACGACATCAGGTCGACGCCCAGGTCCAGATCGGCGCCCGTGGCGTGGGCGTAGAACCGAGAGGCCAGGTCGGCATAGCCGCCGCGCAGATGGCGCTCGGCCGCCGCCTCGGACTTGATCAGCCCGAGCGCGCGCGGCCATACGAGCTGTTCGGCGTCGGCACGGGAGTGGTCCGGGCTCTGTCGGCCCGGCAGGGGTATGTGGAAGTCGACGTCTTGGGGCATGGGGAAATCCTTGGGAGTGGGTTGCGGAGAAGCAGCGGGCATGGGCTGGTGCCCTGGGGGGAGTGCTGCGCTGATCAAAGAGGGAAAGGGGGGATACGGGTATGGGGTGGGCCCCATCTCAGACCTCGCGGTCGACCACGAACCGCCCGAGCGCGAGGAGTTCGTCCCGTGCGCCGGCGTCCAGCTCGACACCGCGCAGCGCGTCCTCGGCCAGCACCATCCGCCGGGCGGCCTCGGCCAACGCCCAGTCCCGGCCGCCGGCGCCTTCGATCAGCCCGGCCACGCGCCGCAGTTCCGCCTCGTCGGTTTCGCCGGGGGTGGTGAGCCAGGCGGCGAGCTCGTCGCTGAGCGAGCCGTCCTGGTTCAGTGCGTGGCTGACCGGCAGGGACTTCTTGCGGGAGCGCAGATCGGAGTGGACCGGCTTGCCGGTGACGGCCGGGTCGCCCCAGATGCCGAGAACGTCGTCGACGAGCTGGAAGGCGACGCCCACCTGGTCGCCGTAGAGCGCCAGCGCGTCCACCTTCGCCTCCGGTGCCCCGGCGAGGACGGCGCCGATCGCGGCGCTCGCCGACAGCAGCGCGCCGGTCTTGCCGGCGGCCATGTCGACGCACTCCTCGACCGAGACGTGCGAGCGGTGTTCGAAGGACAGGTCCTGGACCTGGCCGCGGATCAGATGCCGGGTGGTGCGTGCCAGCAGCCGGGCGGCAGGCGCCGCCGTGGGCAGCCCGGTGTCCAGCAGCACCTCCTGGGCGAGCGCCAGCATCGCGTCACCGGTCAGGATGGCGCTGGAGGGACCCCACAGCTTCCACACCGTGCGCCGGTGGCGGCGTTCCTCGTCGCCGTCCATCAGATCGTCGTGCACCAGGGAGAAGTTGTGCACGAGCTCCACGGCGACGGCGCCGGGCAGCGCGACCTCCGGCGGCGCGCCGACCGCCTCGGCCGACAGCAGCGCGAGCGCCGGCCGTACGGCCTTGCCGGCGTCGGCGCTGGTGGGTGCGCCGCCTGCGGTGATCCAGCCGAAGTGGTAGGCCGCCTGGTGACGTGAGCGGTGGTCGAGCCGGTCGACGGCGGCGCGCAGCGCCGGGGTGATCGCGACCCGGCTGTGGCTGAGGCTGGCGGGGGCGGTGCTCATACGGCGACCTCCGCGCGCCAGGGATCGGTCGGGTCGTCGAAGATGCTGACGACCTGGCGCATGATGCGCCGTTCGGCCGGGTCGAAGGCCTGCTTGGCGTGGACGGTGCCGAGTTGGTCCCACATGACGATGTCCCCGGGCTGCCAGGCGTGGGCGTAGGTGTACTGGGGCTTGCCCGCGTGTGCCAGCAGTTCGTCGAGCAGCTTGCGGCTGTCGTCGAGGGCGAGGTCCACGATCCGCTTGGTGTTCAGGCTGCTGATGTAGACCGACTGGCGGCCGGTGCGCGGATTGCGGGCGATGAGGGGGTGGATGGTGGAGGTGCCGTCCTCGGGCTGGATCTGCGCGGTGCTCTCGCCGAGGGACACCTCGCCCTGGAGCTCCTCCTCGATGGTCTCCTCGTACCCGGTGCGCAGGGCGTGGCGGACCCGGTAGGAGTGCAGACGCCGGCGCTCCTCCGGCGACAGCGACTCGTACAGGGCGTACATGTCGGTGAAGAGGGTCTCCCCGCCTCCGGAGGACGGTACTTCCACGGCTTCCAGGAAGCCGACCTGGGCGACGCGGGGGCGGAAGGAGTAGTCGGTGTGCCATCCCATCCACCCGGCGTCGCCGACGCCGATCTTGCGTCCGTCCTCCACCAGGTTGGAGACGATCAGGATCTCGTTGTGGTCGGGATGGGCCCCGCTGGTCAGACCGGTCTTCGGGATGTACCCGAAGCGGCGGCCGAAGGCCAGGAACTCCTCGTAGGAGGGGGTCCGGTGACCGCGGAAGACGAGGACGAGATGCGCGTCGAGTGCCGCCCAGATCTCCTCGAACTGGGTCTTGCCCATGTCGCCGGTGACATGGGCGCCGTGCACGACGGCGCCGAGAGCGGCGCCGGGTATCGGCGTTACGTCCATGGGCGTTGCCGCCTTTCGCAGAAGAGTGGGGGTGGTCAGCGCAGTTCGAGTCCGGCGAGGTCGCCGGCCTCGCGCCAGCGCCTGAGGATGTTCACGAACTCCACCGAGCCGCCGCCGTAGCTGGCGTTGAGCAGGGGCAGTCCGCTCGGGTCGCCCTCGTTGTTGTAGAGGCCGGGCGTGCAGTTCTCCAGGAAGTCGATGCCGTTCGTGGCGAGCCGGAGGATCTCCTTGACCCATTCCTTCTCGCCGGCCTCGGACGCCTCCACGACCTGGTGGCCGCGCTCCTCGACGGACTTGACGATGTGCGCGAGGTGCCGGGTCTGCTCGCCCAGCATGTAGGCGATGTTGACGTGCCGGCCGGCTTGGATCTTGGACAGGATGAAGCAGTTGGGGAAACCATTCACCTGGAGTCCGTGCAAGGTGTGCGCCCCGTCCGCCCACTTCTCCGACAGCTTCAGGCCGTCGCGGCCGACGATGTCGTAACCGGCACGGTCGGTGTACGGGACGGCGAACTCGTGCTCGTAGCCGGTGGCGAAGACCAGGCAGTCGACCGGGTACTCCCGGCCGTTCGCGACCACCCCGGCCGGGGTGAGCCGCTCCACGCCCTGCCCCTGGGTGTCGACCAGGGTCACGTTGGGCCGGTTGAAGGTCTGTAGGTAGCCGTCGTGGAAGCAGGGCCGCTTGCAGTACACGCGGTAGTACGGCTTGAGCGCGGCGGCGGTCGCGGGGTCGGTGACAACGCTGTCGATACGGGCGCGCAGCTCCTCCATCTTGAGGAAGTCCGCCCGCTCGGCTGCGAGCGCCCGCTCCTTCGGGTCGCCTCCGGTGTCGCCGGTGGGCAGGATCGCGGCAGCCAGCTTGGCCGTGGTCTGGGTCCAGCGGTCCTGGACCAGATCCTCGTCCTGCGGGACGCCGGAGGTCAGCGCGTGGAAGTTCTCCATCCGGAACTGCTGCCAGCCCGGTTCGAGACTGTCCGCCCATTCGGACGGGGTGGGCCGGTTGCCTCGGACGTCGACCGCGGCCGGGGTGCGCTGGAAGAGGACGAGCTGCTCGGCCCACTCGGCGAGGTGCGGGGCGAGCTGGATGGTCGTCGAGCCGGTGCCGATGACACCGACCTTCTTGTCCTTCAGCTTGGTCAGGCCGCCGGTGCTGTCGCCGCCGGTGTAGTCGAAGTCCCAGCGGCTGGTGTGGAAGGAGTGCCCGGCGAACGTCTCCAGGCCGGGCAGCCCGGGGAGTTTGGGGCGGTGCATCAGACCGATCGACATGGCCACGTACCGGGCCCGGATCAGGTCGCCGCGGTCGGTGCTCACCAGCCAGTTCCCGGCGGCCTCGTCCCAGCGCAGCTCGGTGACGGTGGTCTGGAAGAGGGCGTCGCGGTAGAGGTCGTACCGGTGGGCGATCTGTTGGAGGTGGGCGAAGATCTCGGGCCCGGTGGAGTACTTCTCGGTGGGTATCGTGCCGATCTCTTCGAGCAGCGGCATGTAGATGTAGCTCTCGACGTCGCACCGGACGCCGGGGAAGCGGTTCCAGTACCAGGTGCCGCCGACGTCGCCGGCCTCGTCGATCAGCCGGATGCGCTCCAGGCCGGTCGCCTTGCGCAGATGGGCGCCGGTCAGCAGGCCGCCGATGCCGGCGCCGACGACGGCGACGTCCACCTCGTCGGTGAGCGGTTCGCGCTCCTGCCACTCGGTGTAGGGGTCCTTCGCGTAGCGGCTGAAGTCACCGCGCGCGAACTGGTAGGTGCGACCGACGCCGCGCTTGTCGCGTTCCTGCCGGTATTTCTCCCTCACCGCTTCCAGGTCGATGGTCAGTGCTTCGTCGCTACGGTCGTCGCTTTCGGCGCGGGCCACAGCTCCTCCTCGGGGGAAGGGGGCGGAAGGGAGACATGACGCCCTACGTCGTCGAACTGATCGCGCAGCCGCAGTGGGGCGTCGGAGTTGCTGAAGAGGTAGAAGCGGTCGGAGCCGAGGGCCTCCCACACGAGTCCGGCGACGTCCTCGGCGCTCACCGAGGTGTCGCCGCCCGCGCCGCGCGGGGCCGTCAGTCCTTGGACCATGGGGGTGTCGACCCGGCCGGGGCACAGCACCGACACCCGGACCGCGGTGCCCCGCAGATCGGCGCGCAGACTGCGCGCGACGGCGAGGTCGGCGTGCTTGGAGGCGGCGTAGGCGGCGCTGCCCGCGCCGACGACGAAGGCGGACATCGAGGCGGTGTGGATCAGATGGGCGGGCCTGCCGTGCTCCAGCAGCCGGGGGACGAAGGCGCGGGCCACCAGGACGTGCGCCCAGTGGTTCACCTCGAAGACCTGCCGCATCCGCTCCAGCGGCACCTCCCACAGGGGCTGTCCCACGGGGCCGAGGACCCCGGCGTTGTTGCACACCACGTCGATGTCGCCGAGCACGTCGAACGCCGTGTCCGTGAGCCGTTCGACGGCGTCCGGGTCGGTCAGGTCGGCGGTCACGGCGGTGACCTGAGCGCCCTGTGCGGTGAGTTCGGCGGCCCGGCGGTGCAGTGCGTCGCCTTCGACGTCCGCCATGACCACGCTCACGCCGGCCCCTGCGAAGCGGGCAGTGAGGGCGAGGCCGATGCCGCTGGCCGCGCCGGTCACCACGGCTGTCCTTGTCTGTAAGTGCACCTGGCTGTCTCCGCTTCTGCGCGCGGGTACGCCGAAGGACGGCGCACCGTTGCCAACGAGAAGGTCTGGATCAGATCGCGCCGTTCGAGGGAGGCGGGTGTCAGCTGGGGTCGGGGAGCTTCAGGCTGATCACGAGAACGATCACCGAGAAACACGCCAACAGGGCGAGGACGAGCACGGCTGCCGACGCCGTCGACAGCGAATCGGCCAGGGAGATGTAGAGGGTTCCGCCGACGGTCGCACCCAGCGCCGTCGCCATCTGCTGGCTGGTCACCAGCACACCGCTGCCCATGCCGGCCTGCGCGGAGGGTACGTCGGCGAGGATCATCCGGAACAGTGTGGGGCCGATCAGTGCCGCGCCCACGCCGAAGAAGGCGATCCCGACGAGCACGAGCGCCAGGGAGGGATGCGGCCAGCCGAGCCAGACCACCAGCGCCAGCAGCAGCAGGCTCGCGCCCTGGACGAGGCTGCCCAGGGTGACGATCCGGCCGCCCAGGGCCGCGGCGATTTTCGGGGTGAACCGCGCCACCACGAAGAACGCCACGGCGAACGGCGCCAGTCCCGCGCCGGAGGCGAGCCCGTCGAGGCCGAAGTGACCCTGCGCAACCAGCGCGTAGACGAACAGGAAGGCGCCGAAGCCGGCCGAGAACGGCACCATCGCCGCCAGCCCTTGGCGCATCCCCGGATGGGACAGCACCGACGGGGACAGCAGTGGTGAGCCGCCCCGCGCCTCCAGTCCGCGTTCGACCCGCGCCAGCGCCAGCGCCGCCGCCGCGGCGACCACGAGCGACGACCACAGCCACAGCGGCCAGCCCAGGTCGGGACCCGCCACGACCACGGCCAGGACACAGACCATGGCGACACCGAACAGCACGGTGCCCAGCGGGTCGAAGCCCGGCTTCGCGTCGGCCCTGGTCGCGGGCACCCGCCGGACGGCCAGCAGCGCGGCCACTCCGATCGGCACATTGATCACGAAGACCGACCGCCAGCCGAGACCGGCGACGTCCAGTGAGACCAGCAGCCCGCCCAGGATCTGCCCGGTGACCATGCCGAGGCCCGCGGTCGCGCCGTACATGCCGATCGCACGGGCCCGCGCCTGGCCCTGGGTGACCGCCTGGATCGTAGCCAGCACCTGCGGTACGAGCATGGCGGCGGCCGCGCCCTGCGCGAGGCGGGCCACGACGAGGAACTCGATGGTCGGGGCGAGTCCGCACAGCGCCGAGGTGATGGTGAACGCCGCGAGTCCGTAGGCGTACAGGCGCCGTCTGCCGAAGGCATCGCCCAGCCGTCCGCCCAGCACCAGGCCGAGGGCGTAGGTGAGGCCGTAGCCGGACACCACCAGCTCCAGTGCGGCGGCGCCGCCGTGCAGGTCGTCACTGATCGAGCTCAGCGCCACATTGACGATGGAGGCGTCGACGATGGACAGGGCGTATCCCGTGAGCACCACCACGAGGGCGATGCCGCTGAGTCCCTCGGCGGCTGGTTCCGTGCCGCCCGAGGTCTCCGGGGTCGCGTTGGGCTCCTTCAGAGGGGGGAGACCCTCGCGTTTCGTCATGCGCTGCCTACCAGGCGTTCGTGGGGGGACGGTTGAAGCGGGTGCGGGGGTGACAACGTCACTCGGTGGTGGTGGGGGTGCCGGTGATCTTCGACAGGATTCCCTTGGAGGCGTCCTTCGCGGACTCCGGCCAGGGGGTCAGGGAGTTGAACCCGCGGTGCGAGGAAGCGGGCTGGATACGGGTGTCCATCGACATCCGCATGCCGGCCGGGTCCGCCGAGACGTTCGGGATGGACTTGTGACACATGAAGGCGTGGAAGATGAGCACGTCGCCCGGTTCCATGGGCGAGAACAACAGCTGCTCGTCCGCGCCGAACTCCTCCGCAGGGATACCGCGCACGGCGTGGCCGAAGCGGCGGAATTTCTCGGTGACGACGTGCTCGCGCGGGCCCTTCTTGTGGCTGCCGTCGGCGACGGCGACGCCACCTATGCCACGGGTCGTCGCGAGCAGCGGCGTCCAGGCGGTTCGGAAGTCCTTGTTCGGGCCGATGTAGAAGCCGTCCTGGTGCAGCGGCGTCAGGAAGCTCGGATCCGCGGAGCCCGCGGCGGAGGGGTAGTAGCGGATCGTCGTCGACTTGAAGACGAAGACGGGCTCGCCGAGGGCCTTCTCCCAGACCTTGAGGGTCGAGGGGTGGTTCCACAGGTCGTCGTACTTGACGTAGTCGTGCATCGCCACCTCGTCCACCGCCTCGAAGGAGTCGATGGTGAGGGTGTCGAGCGTGGTGCCGGGGGCGGCGTGGCCGAGTGCTATCAGGCCCTCGAGCATCTGCTCGGCGGCGGTCCGCACGAGTTCACGGTCCAGAGCGCCACGCAGATAGAGGTAGCCGTGCTCGTCGTAGAACCGGTCCAGGGCCTCACGGTCGTCGAGAAGAGGCGTGCAGTCGACGTAGTCGCTGAAAGTGTCCGTCATGGTTTCTTGTCCTCGTGACGTCTGTGCGTGGGGGGGAGGAGCGCCAAACATCCGGGCGGGCCGATGGCTTGGATCGTGCGGTTCCTACCGCCTGTGACCATGAACGGCGGACGGCTGTGTTGTCCCTCGTGCAATACCACTCAGAAGATGATGGGGAGTTCGTCGAACCCGCCGGTGATCCGGTGCTCCTGCCAGCGCAGTGACTCCTCGGGTACCGCGAGCCGTAGGTTGGGCAGTCTGCGGAACAGCCGCTCGAACACCGCGGTCAGCTCGATCCGGGCCAGCACGCGGCCGATGCAGTGCCGGGTGCCGTGCCCGAATGCCATGTGCGACTTGGGCTTGACCCGGTCCACGTCGAACAGGTCTCCGTCGGGGAACGCCCGGCCGTCGATGTTGGCCGCGCCGATGGCCAGCATCACCGCGTCTCCGGTGCGGATCACTGTCCTGCCGACGGTGATGTCGCTGTGCGCGTAGCGGGGTATCAGCGCGTTGGATCCCTTGCCGCCGACGGCCAGGCGCAGGATCTCCTCGACCGCGGCCGGTGCGAGTTCGGGCTTCTCGACCAGCAGGGCACGCTGAGCCGGATTCCGCAGCAGCAGCAGGACGCCCAGGTCGATGCGCACGATGGTGGTCTCGTAACCGAACAGCAGCACGGCGTTACCCAGCTGGGCAATCTCCGCGTCGGACAGTGCGCCGTCCTTCTCGGCGATCAGCTCGGACAGGATGTCGTCGCCCGGCTCGATTCGCTTGCGCGCCACCAGTTCCATCATGTAGTCGACGACCTGTTGAAAGGTGTTCGCCGAGTGCTGGTTGTCGCTCTGGTCGAATGTGCCTCTCGCCCACTGCCCGAACCGCTCCCGGTCGGCCAACGGCACGCCGAGCAGATCGCAGACCACCATGGTCGGCAACGGGAACGACAGCGCGTGGTGCAGGTCGACCGGCGAAGTGCCGACGGCCAACTGGTCGAGCAGGTCGTCCACGTGGTGCTCGATCCGGGTCTTCATCAGGCGCATCCGGCGCGTGGAGAACCGGGGCACGAGCAACTCGCGCATCTGCGGATGGTTGGTGGCCTCGGTGTCGTAGTCGTCCCCGGCCATCAGCGCCATCATGAAGCTCCTGGCCGCGCTCTTGACCGACGTCTCCGGGTGGGGATTGCTGAGACCGAGTCGACGGTCGGCGAGTAGTGCCTTCACCTCGTCGTAGCGGGTGACCAGCCAGGCATCCTCACCGGCGGTCCGCACCCTGGCGATCGGTCCGTCCTGCTGCAGTGCGCGCATCTGGGGCGCGATGCCGAGGATGGCGGGGTTGTCGAAAGGTAATCGCGGAAGTTCGTTCATTTCGTCTTTCCTCGCGAGCGTCGTGCAGGAAGTGGCGTCGTGCAGGGCATTCGTCGGGTATACGGGCACGGCGACGGCATCGGTGGCGTCGGGTGCGGGCGCGCCGGTCCACGGAGCGCCGAAGCGGCGGCCGCCGTTTCGGCGGACGACTGTTGCTGACGTGCGGACGGTGCAGACCCCGGGTCGGCGAGAAACTACAAGGACGACCCGACGAGCAGTGCCAGGTCGATCAGGCGGTTCGAGTAGCCCCACTCGTTGTCGTACCAGCCGACGACCTTGACCTGCGGGCCGGACACCCGGGTGAGCCCGGCGTCGAAGACACAGGAGGCCGGGTCGCCCACGATGTCGGTGCTGACCAACGGCGCGTCCACGGAGGACAGCAAGCCCTTGTAAGGTCCCGAGGCCGCCGCTGCGTACGCCTCATTCACCTCGTCCACAGTGGTGCCACGGCTGGTGACGACGGTGAGGTCGGTGACCGAGCCGGTGGGGACGGGCACCCGCAGGGCGAAGGCGTCCAGCCGACCGGCGAGTTCCGGCAGGACGAGGCCGATGGCCTTGGCGGCGCCACTGGAGGTGGGCACGATGTTCAGGGCCGCGGCGCGGGCCCGGCGCAGGTCCGTGTGCGGGGCATCCTGGAGGTTCTGGTCCTGCGTGTAGGCGTGGACCGTGGTCATCATGCCGGAGTCGATGCCGACGGCGTCGTGCAGCACCTTGGCCAGTACGGCGAGACAGTTGGTGGTGCAGGAGGCGTTGGAAATGATGGTGTGGCGCTCGGGGTCATAGGCACCGTCGTTGACGCCCAGCACCACCGTGATGTCCTCGCCACTGGCCGGAGCGGCAATGATGACCTTCTTCGCTCCGCCGTCGACATGTGAGCGCGCCCTCGCGGCGTCGGTGAAGATGCCGGTGGACTCGATCACGATGTCCACTCCCAGGTCACCCCAGGGCAGGGCGCCCGGGTCGCGCTCGGCGAGGACCTTGACCGTCCGGTCACCCACGCGGATCGCGCCCGGCTCGGCGGTGATCTCCTCGGGGAAGCGTCCCAGAATCGAGTCATAGGCGAGCAGGTGAGCCATCGTGGGCACGTCGCCCAGGTCGTTGACGGCGACGATCTCCAGCTCCGAAGTCCGAGCCGCCGCCGCACGGAAGACGTTGCGACCGATGCGCCCGAAGCCGTTGATCCCGATCCGCACAGACATTGGTGTGTTCCTCACCTAGCGCTCTACCAGTCCGTTGACGCGCCGTTGCGCCGAGGTGCAATGCAAACCGTGCACCTGGACGAGGCGCCGGCATGCGATCGATAACGAGCTTATATAAGTCTGCGATACATTTCCAGAGTGCCTTCTACGCAGCGTTCTCACATGAACACGGACTTGGATGTCGGTGACCTCACCAGGGCGATCGAGAACTTCAACCGCTACTACATCCGGCTTCCCGCGGTGCAGAAGCTGTCGTTCACGACACTGTCCGTGCTGGACACACTGGCCCACAGCGGTCCCAAGCGGCTTACCGAGTTGGCCAGAACCGAGCAGATCAGCCAGCCAGGACTCACCCAACTGGTCACCCGCCTCGAACGCGACGGTCTCGTGGAACGCCGCTCCGACCCGGCGGATGGACGCGCCGTCCTCGTCCACATCACCGACTCCGGCCGAAAGATCGGCCACGTCCGGCACGAGGACCGGGGCCGTCATCTGATCCCGCTGATCGACCAGTTGACGGCCACGGAGCGACAGGCGATCGCTGCGGCTCTGCCCGCCCTGACCCGCCTGGCGAAACTCGGGACCGATGCCGGACCGTAGGGCCCATCCGTTTCTCGAACGTGTCGGCCACGCCCACCAACCGACGGCGAGGGAGGCCTTTCCCCTGCAGAAATGGACACCATTTCGTATCGCTGCGCGCCAAGTGTGCCGGCGGTTGATGCGAGTTCGGTCGCCGGGAGACATCTGTGCGGCTGCCAAGTGCCGTCGTGCGGTGTTGTATCCGGTGACCAGCGGGTCGGTGTGGAAGTTGGCGCCGGACAGGCTGCCGCGGGTGACCGCGGCAGCCTTGAGCGCGTCGGCGACCAGTTCGGTGCGCAATGCGGTCGTCGATGACCGCCCGGCGAGGCGGCGCGAGGAGCAGTCCACGACCGCCGCCAAGTACAAGAACTCGCCGTCGCCGACGGGAAGATGGATGACGTCGGAATCTTGAATCCGCACATGATGTGCAGCCGCCCGGCGTTGTAGAGGTCGGCGACCCAAGTGGCTGTCTTGATACGTGCCCAGGCGACGTGCACCCGACCGCAGATCGGCTGAAACCGGGCGTCGGGATCAGCAAATTCGTGGCGCCTCCAACCGTCCCGCCCTTTGTGGAGTCAGTCGGCCTCACGTGGACCCCACATCCCCACGCAACCGGGTCCGGCAATTCCTGTCCAGTGGCTGTCCGTGAACACTGGCGGAATTGCAATCGACGAACCCTGGTGCCCAGTACTGTCCTGACATCTCCGACACCGGCTCCGCAGCAACTCGTCGCCGCCGGCGGTGACCGCGAGGAATTACCGCGCTCCGCCCGCTGTTCTTGGGCGCAGCAGCCTTTGCACGAATCCCAAGGAGGCCGAGCGTGTACGGCGACCCAGCAACGATCCGCAAGATCCTCACCGAGCTCGGCGACACCTGGGCGATCGTCGGTCTGTCGTCGAACCAGCGGCGTGCGGCATATGGCGTCGCCGATGTCCTCCAGCGCTTCGGCAAGCGCATCGTGCCCGTGCATCCGAAGGCGGAGACGGTCCACGGCGAGCTGGGATATTCCTCCCTGGAAGCGATCCCCTTCGATATCGACGTCGTCGACGTGTTTGTCAACAGCGACCTCGCCGGGCCCATCGCCGACGAGGCGATCACCATCGGCGCCAAGGCTGTCTGGTACCAACTCGGCGTCGTGGACGAAGCCGCGTACGACCGCACCCGCGCAGCCGGCCTCGACATGGTCATGGACCGCTGCCCGGCCATCGAGATCCCACGACTCGGCTGACCGGCCCGGGACACGAGGTAACGGGGACACGGGGACACGGGGACACGGGGACACGTCCATACGAAACGGAATCGCGCCTGCGGGCACTGTCCAGGGCGATGTCGTGAACGTCTTCGACGGCCGGCTGCGCCGACCCCCAACTGCCTTGAGCGGCGAAATCAGTTGACACCCGTCGCCCTCACGGGTTCCCTGCTCCGGTGTCCACCCTTCGTATCGAGCAGCCGGACGACGACGCCCGTCTCAAGGACTGGCAGCACGTCCACAATGTGATCGTCCCGCCCGCCGCCCTGTCCCTCGACGACGTCCGGGAACGCGTCGGGCGCTACCACCTTGAGGTCGCCTACCTCGGCGACGCCCTGGTCGGCTGCACGACGGTACGTCCGCCCACGGACGACACCGCCACCGCCACGGTGATCGCCCGGGTACTCGCCGAACACCGTGGTCAGGGCTTCGGCGAGCAGCTCTACACACATGGCCTCGACCAGGCACGCGCGGGGGGAGCCGAAGTGATCGAGACCGTCGTCCTGGCCTCCAACGAGGACGGGCTGCGGTTCGCCGAGAAGCACGGGTTCGTCGAAATCGAGCGGTACTCGCTGCCGGGAGACGCCATCCAGTGGATCGACCTGCGGCTGGCCTGAGGAGTCAGTGCTCCTCGCCGAGGAACGTGGTGACGGCCTCCGTGAAGCGGCGAGGGTCGGCGCGCCACGGAAAGTGACCGGCGCCCGGCATTACGACTGTCTCCGCCTCGCGGAACAACGGCGATCGAGGCGGCCACGCGGGGAAGCGGGCCACGGTCCTTCGCCCGCGAGGACCAGAACCCGCGCTCCCCCACGGCGACGACAGCGCGGGCTCTTGTCCGGGTCGACGGCGCCAGGAGACGCGTACAGGTCCGTGGCCTCTTCGTTGGACTGCTCGACGTCGGTCGCGGCGTGCGCCTGAGCTTGCGTGTCCCCATGGCCGTAGAAGAACGGCGCGACGGCATCCCCGTCGGCGTCGGCCACGGAGCCGGCCCGGATCCGCTCGCAGGATTCGTTCGCATCAGCGAACCATGGCTCGTCCTCTCGCAGCGCGGCCCCTCCGGGCGGTGCTCCTCGGCACGTCGACGCCCAGGGCGCGCGCTCGGCCGGTGATGAGCGTGCGGGTGCGGACTCGCCCCGGGGGCCGGGCCGCGTAGAGGAGGGCCAGGTCGCCGCCCGCCCGCCGAGTGGGCGAGAAGATCGATGTGCTCAAGCCCGAGGTGCGCGCGGAGGGCCTCGACGTCGGTGACCTGCCGGTCGCAGCGGTACGTCGCCGGGTCGGCCGGAGTGCCGGAGGCGCCGGTGCCCCGCAGATCAAGCACGATCAGCGGGCGATGGCTCGACAGTCCGCCGAGATCACCGAGGGAGGCGGAGGCGCGCATCGGGCCACCGGGCAGGCAGAGCAGCGGTTCGCCCGCGCCCACGACGTGATGGGCGAGTTCGGTACGTCCGGAGCGGCGCAGTCGGGCATGCCGCCATCCTGATCACCGACTGACGATCACGGCAGGCACCCGGCTCGGCGACAGCCCGACGTGGAGCGAGACGACCGCAAACAGATGTTCACCTTTACTCGGCCATACTCGGGCTTTGCCTCAGGTTAGCCACGTGTACAGATGCGATTGCTTCCATCGAAGAATGGACCACATCACGTTCCTCGTGGCGGTCGTCATCGTCACTGCGCTGGCATTCGACTTCACCAACGGATTCCATGACACGGCGAACGCGATGGCCACGTCCATCGCCACCGGTGCGCTCAAACCGCGCACAGCGGTCCTGATCAGCGGCGTCCTGAACGTCGTCGGAGCCTTCCTCTCCACCGAGGTCGCCAAGACGATCTCCGGCGGCATCGTCGACGACACCCTGGTCACGCCGGGCATGATCTTCGCGGGACTGGTCGGGGCGATCCTGTGGAATCTGATGACCTGGCTCGTCGGGCTTCCGTCCAGTTCCTCGCACGCCCTGTTCGGCGGGCTGATCGGGGCGGTGTGGGTCGGCGCGGGTGAGCGCGGCGTGCACTTCGACATGGTGGTCCAGAAGATCCTGATCCCGGCCGTGGCCTCGCCCCTCGTGGCGGGCATCGCCGCTCTGCTGGCCACCTACTTCGCGTACAGGATCACCGCACGAGCCCGCGAGAAGTCGGTGACCGAGGGATTCCGGCTCGGTCAGATCGCCTCGGCCTCGCTGGTCTCGCTGGCGCACGGCACCAATGACGCGCAGAAGACGATGGGCGTGATCACACTGACCCTGATCTCGGCCGGGGCGCTGGGCCACAACGCCGGTCCCCCGGTGTGGGTGATCGCTTCGGCCGGTCTGGCCATCGGGCTCGGCACCTACATCGGCGGCTGGCGGATCATCCGCACCATGGGCAAGGGCCTCACCGACATCCAGTCACCCCAGGGCTTCGCCGCCGAGGCCGCCTCCACGACGGTGATCCTCACCTCGGCCCACCTGGGTTTCGCGCTCTCCACCACACAGGTCTGCTCGGGCGGCATTCTCGGCGCCGGTCTGGGCAGGCGTCTGGCTGAGGTCCGCTGGGGCACCGCGGGCCGCATGGTGATCGCCTGGATGGTCACCCTGCCCGCCGCCGCGCTGGTCGGCGGGGTCTCCGCGAGCGTCGTGAAGCACGGCGGGAACCTCGGCACCGCGGTGATCGCACTCGTCGCCCTGGCCGTCGCCGCGGTCATCGTGATCGCCTCACGCCGCAACCCGGTGAGCGCCAAAAACGTGAACGACGCCCACGAGGTCACCATCCGCAGCACGACGCCGGCCGATGTCGGCACGGCCGCCTAACCACGGGGAGTTCTGGACATGCATCTCGACTGGAGCGCACTCGGCGAGGTAGCCGCGGTGAGTACGGGAGTCACCGTCGCGGTGGTCATCGTCTTCGCCCTCGGCGTGCTGGGCCTCGCCCGCGTCGAGTCCGCGCGTGAGGGCGACGGCACCGACACCTTGGGGTTCGCCCAGGCCGGGCTCTGCTTCCTGGCCTGCGCGGCCGTGGTGGCGTACGGGATCTACCTGATCGTGCCGCAGTTCCACTGACGTCAGACACTTGAGCTGGGCACTGGCACTGGCACTCACGCACCGGGAGAAGGGAAGGCTGACATGACGCCACTGATGGCGGGGATGCGGGTCGACTACAGCGACCACGACGACCCCGTGCTGATCCGCCCTGACGGCAGCCCGGTAGATACCTGGCGGGAGAACTACCCCTACCCCGAGCGCATGGAGCGCAAGGAGTACGACTGGCACAAGCGCCTCCAGCAGATAGAACTGCTGAAGCTGCAGAGCTGGATAAAGGAGTCCGGGCGACGGCTCGTCATCGTCTTCGAAGGACGGGACGCGGCCGGCAAGGGCGGCACCATCAAGCGGTTCACCGAGCACCTCAATCCGCGTGGCGCACGGGTCGTGGCCCTTGAGAAGCCGACCGAGCGCGAGCGCGGGCAGTGGTACTTCCAGCGGTACGTGGAGCATCTGCCGACCGCGGGCGAGATAGTGATGTTCGACCGGTCCTGGTACAACCGGGCCGGCGTCGAGCGTGTCATGGGCTTCGCCACGGACGACGAGTACCGGCGCTTCATGCGACAGGCGCCCGCGTTCGAGCGGATGCTGGTCGACGACGGTGTGGACCTGATCAAGTTCTGGTTCTCGGTCTCACAGGGCGAGCAGCGCACCCGTTTCACCATCCGCCAGGTCGACCCCGTACGGCAGTGGAAGCTGAGCCCCATGGACCTGGCCTCGCTGGACCGCTGGGACGACTACACCGCCGCCAAGGTCGCCATGTTCCGCGAGACGGACACCGAACAGGCGCCCTGGACCGTGGTGAAGAGCAACGACAAGAAGCGGGCCCGCGTCGAGGCCATGCGCAGCGTCCTCGCCCGCTTCGACTACACCGACAAGGATGTGGAGGTCGTCGGCAGCCCCGACCCGAGCATCGTGGGCGCGGCGGCGAACCTGCTGGAGGAGGGCGAGGACGACACCGCCCACGTCTTCTGACGCGTACGCCGACCCGGTCGTAGCAATCTCAGTCGTGAACCCGACCGGTCGTAGCAATCTCAGCCGTGAACAGGCCGGTCGCAGCACTCTCAGTCGTGAACCGGCCGGTCGTTGAGGCGGTGGTCTGCGAGGCTCAGCGCCTCGTCGACCACCCGGCGCAGATGACCGTCGCCGAGTGAGTAGATCACCCGACGACCTTCCTTCCGGGTGTTCACGAGCCCGGCGAGACGGAGCCGGGCCAGGTGCTGGCTGACGGCGGGACGGGCGGCCCCACAGGCCTCCGTCAGTGTGGTGACGTCCGCTTCTCCGCCCGTCAGGGCATGCAGCAGGGCGAGGCGAGTCCGGTCACCCAGCAGTGCGAGAAGTTCCGCCGCGAGCGCGAACTGTTCCTCGGCAGGGGTGCGCGGATGCGCATCATGTGCAGGTGATAGGTGCATGCGTGCGCTCATACGCACATAATGGCTCCGTGGACGGCGCCGCGTCCACTCCCGCGCACCGGAGAGGGACCCACGTGAGCGACGAGCACACCCACGACCACAGCCGCAGCCACCCGCATGGCCAGGGTCACACCCACGATCACGACCGCAGCCACAGCCACCCTCATGGCCAGCCTCACACCCACGACCGCACCGAGGGCAACTCCCACCCCCGCCACTTCCCGCACCGCCTACGCCACCTCCTCACCCCCCACTCCCACGAAGCCGCCGACAAACTCGACGCCGCCCTGGAGTCATCGGCAAGAGGCATGCGCGCGCTCTGGGTCTCCCTAGTCGTTCTCGGCGCAACCGCCGCCGCGCAGGCGGTCGTTGTCGTGCTCTCGGGGTCGGTCGCACTGCTCGGCGACACGGTGCACAACGCGGCGGACGCCCTCACCGCCGTGCCGCTCGGGATCGCCTTCGTACTGGGCCGCCGCGCGGCGACGCGACGTTTCACCTACGGCTACGGCCGGGCGGAGGACCTCGCGGGCATCGTGATCGTGCTGACGATCGCCGCGTCCGCCGCTTTCGCGGCCTGGACGGCGGTCGACCGGCTTCTCAACCCCCGGCCGATGCACCACATCCCGGTCGTCGCCGTCGCCGCGGTCATCGGCTTCCTCGGCAACGAATGGGTTGCCCGCCACCGCATCCGCGTCGGCCGCGAGATCGGCTCCGCCGCACTGGTGGCGGACGGACTCCACGCCCGTACGGACGGATTCACCTCACTGGCCGTCCTGGTGGGCGCGGGCGGCGCGGCGCTCGGCTGGCAACTCGCCGACCCGCTGGTGGGGTTGGCGATCACGGCCGCGATCCTGCTGGTGCTGCGCGACGCCGCACGCGAGGTGTTCCGGCGCGTGATGGACGCGGTCGACCCGGCGATGGTCGACCGGGCCGAGGAGGCGCTGCGCGAGGTGCCGGGTGTGCACGGGGTGGGTGAGCTGCGGCTGCGCTGGATCGGGCACCGGCTGCGCGCCGAGGTGGCGGTCGTGGTCGACGGCGAGGTGAGTGTGCGCCGGGCCCACGACATCGCCGTCGAGGCCGAACACGCCCTGCTGCACGCCGTACCGAAGCTCACCGCGGCCCTGGTCCACGCCGATCCGGCCCCGGCTCCGGGCGAGAGCGACCCCCATCTGACGCTGGCACATCACGCCACCGCCTGACCCAGCGTCAGGCGACGCCGAGCCCCTCCAGCACCACCACATTGGGCAGTTCCGCGAACGCCTTCCCCGGCACCAGCAGCTTTCCGCGCCGCCGCCCGCTCCCCACCAGCACATACGGCAGCTCGACGACCGCCGAGTCCACCAATACCGGCCAGTCGCCGGGGAGTCCGATGGGTGTGATGCCGCCGTACTCCATTCCGGTCTCCCCGGTCGCGATGTCCATCGGCGCGAACGAGGCCTTGCGGGCGCCGAGTTGGCGGCGGACCGCGCCGTTGACGTCGACGCGGGTCGCGGAGAGGACGACACACGCGGCGAGCGTGGTCTCGCCGCCGCGCTTGCCCGCGACGACCACGCAGTTGGCGGACTGGTCGAGCAGTTCCTTGCCGTAGTGCTCCAGGAAGGTCGCGGTGTCGGCCCAGGCGGGGTCCGTGTCGACGTAGACGATCTGGTCGGCGGGGATGTCACCGCTCCAGTCGCGTACGGCGTCGGCGACCGGGCGGGTGAGTTCGCCGAGGCAGTCGGGGGCGGGCGTGGCGTTGTCGAAGTGTCCGATCGGTGCGCGCATGATCGCACGCTAACAGCCGCGCGTGGACCCTCGGTCAGGTGTCCCGGTGCACGCCCGGCACCGACACGGTCATGATCATTTCCATCGGTGCGTCACTGTCATTGCCGTACGTGTGAGGGGTGTTGGCCTCGAAGGAGGCACTGGCGCCTGCCGGTACGCGATGCTCGATGCCGTCGACCGTGAGGGTCAGCTCGCCCGCCGTGACATGGAGGAGTTCGACCGTGCCGGTGGGGTGCGGATCGGACGGGCTGCCCTCGCCGGGCATCAGCCGCCAGTCCCACATCTCCAGCGGTCCCGGCGCCTCGGTGCCCGCGAGAAGCCGGTTGTAACTGCCGGCGTCGGTGTGCCACAGCCGTACGGCCTGGTCGGCCGGGACGATCCGGACCTTGGGGCCCTGTTCGTAGTCGAGGAGGGTGGTGATGCTGATGCCGAGCGCGTCACCGATCTTGACGACGGTGCCGAGGCTGGGGTTGGTCCTGGCCTGCTCGATCTGGATGAGCATGCCGCGGCTGACTCCGGCACGGGCGGCGAGCGCGTCCAGGGTGAAGCCGCGCTCGGTGCGCCAGCGCTTGACGTTGCGCGCCAGGGACTGGGTCAGCAGGTCGAGGTCCGACACATTCCGTCCAATATTATGAATGACAGAGTTCAATTCATTGAACTATGGTGTGGTGCACCAGATTGTTCACCAAACTGTACTGCGAGGCACCTCATGACAGCACTCTTCGCCCTGGCCACCAGCCTCCTGTGGGGCATGGCGGACTTCGGCGGAGGTCTGCTGACCCGACGTGTGCCCGCCCTCTCGGTGGTCGTCGCCTCGCAGACGATCGCGGCCGCCGTCCTCGGCGTGGTCGTGCTCGCCACCGGCGGCTGGAGCGAGGCCGGCCCGCAGTTGTGGTTCGCGGTGGCCGCGGGCCTGGTCGGTCCGGTCGCGATGCTCTCCTTCTACAAGGCGCTGGCGCTCGGCCCGATGGGCGTGGTCTCACCGCTCGGCTCGCTGGGCGTCGCCGTACCGGTCGGCGTGGGTCTCGTCCTGGGCGAGCGTCCGGGGCTGCTCCAGTTCGCGGGCATCGCGGTCGCCGTCGTCGGGGTCGTGCTCGCGGGTGGGCCGCAGCTCAAGGGCGCCCCCGTCCAGAGGCAGGCGGTACTGCTCACCCTCCTCGCCGCCTTCGGCTTCGGCGCGGTGATGTCGCTGATCGCGGAGGCCTCGACGAACCTCAGCGGCCTGTTCCTCGCCCTCTTCGTGCAGCGCGTGACCAATGTGGCGGCGGGCGGCACGGCCCTGTGCATCTCGGTGAAGCGCGGCGCCAAGGCCTTCCCCGAGGGCGGTCTCCCCTGGGTTCTGCTCCCGGCGCTCGCGTTCGTCGGTCTCGCCGATGTGGCGGCCAATGGCACGTACTCGATCGCCGCCCAGCACGGCCCGGTCACCGTCGCCGCGGTCCTCGCCTCGCTGTATCCGGTGGTCACCGCCCTGGCCGCACGCGGCATCCTCAGCGAACGGCTGCGCGGAGTCCAGGCGGCGGGTGCGGGCCTCGCCCTGGTCGGCACGGTCCTGCTGGCGACGGGCTGAGTCAGGTCTCGGTGCGTACGTCCCCGGGCGCACCCTGAGGGTCGAGGTCCAGCTCCGCCAGACGTGCCGCCGTCTCCTCGTCGAGTCCCGCCAGCGCCGACAACTGCTCCGGTGTCACGCCGTCGGGAATCGGTACCGGCGCCGGCGTCCGGAGCGGAGGCTGCCATCCGTCCACCACGTCCCAGCGCCGTACGACCCGGGCGGGGGCCCCTGCCACAACAGCATGGTCCGGCACCTCACCTCGTACCACCGCACCGGCCGCCACCACCACGTTCCGCCCGATCCGCGCGCCCGGCAGGATCACCGCGCCGGTCCCGATCCAGCAGCCGGGCCCGATCTCCACCGGCTCCATTCGCGGCCACTGTTTCCCGATGGGCATGTGCGGATCGTCGTACGAGTGGTTCGTGGACGTGACGTACACATACGGCCCGAAGTAGCAGTCGCTGCCGATGGTGACCGTCGTGTCGGCGATGACATGGCTGCCGCGGCCGAGCACGACGCCGTCGCCGATGCGCAGGATCGGGTCGGGTCCGAGGTCGAGGTCGGGCATCAGGCCGGCGGTCAGCGTGACCTGTTCGCCGACGATGCAGTGGGAGCCGAGGTGGATCCAGGGTTCGCCGAAGACCGTGCCGAGTGGGAAGGCCAGTCTGGTACCTGTTCCCATCGCGCCGAAGCGGAACCGTCCCGGGTGCGCGGCGGTGATCGCACCCGTGCGCTGCACCCAGGTCCAGCCCGCGTGGACGGCACGCTGCGCCAGGTGGCGCCGCCATGATGAGAACGTGTTCCTGTTCGTGGGCACCCGCTCACGGTACTCAGCACGCAGTGCGCCGATGAGGTCGTACGGCTGTGATCTTCGCCCCACCCGGGCCCGCACCCGATGGCATATCGATGGCATACGGTGCCCGTGAATCGACGAGAAGGAGACGGTGATGACGCAGCGGGCGCTGATCGCGGGGTTCGGCGGCAAGGAGCCGAAGGTGGACCCTGAGGCGTTCGCGGCGCCGATGTCCGTGGTGATCGGCGAGGTGACCCTGCACGCGGGGGCGAGCGTCTGGTACGGCGCGGTGCTGCGTGCCGAAGCCGGCCCGATCATCATCGGCGCCGACAGCAACATCCAGGACAACTGCACCCTCCACGTCGACCCCGGCTTCCCCGTCATCGTCGGCGAGCGCGTCTCGGTCGGGCACAACGCGGTGATCCACGGCGCCACCCTCGAGGACGACTGCCTGATCGGGATGGGCGCGACGGTCCTCAACGGCGCGGTGATCGGCGCCGGTTCAATGGTCGCCGCGCAGGCACTGGTGCCGCAGGGCATGCGCGTGCCCCCGGGCTCGCTGGTCGCCGGCGTACCGGCCAAGGTCAGACGGGAACTGACCGCCGAGGAGCGCGAGGGAATCTCACTGAACGGCACACGGTACGCCGAGCGGGCGAAGGCGCACCGCGCGGTGCACGAGAGGAACTGACCGAGTCCGGTCCGGTCGGAATCAGTCGGCGGCGGGCACCGGGACACAGCAGATGCTTCAGCCGGCTCGCGCCGACCGGGCATGAACCGGTCCGCAACGGACGTCGGCACAGCCGATCCCTCAGCCAGTTCCGCCACCTCGCACCGACCCGACGTGAATCAGCCGACGACAGGCACCGACACGGCCGATGCCTCAGCCGACTCGGCAAGCTCCCGCCGACCCGGCGTGAACCAGCCGACGCTCGCGCCGACCGGGCATGAACCGGTCCCGAAACGGGCGCCCGCACACCCGCTCCCTCAGCCGGCTCCGCCACCTCGCACCGACCCGACGTGAATCAGTCGGCGACAGGCACCGACACGGCCGATGCCTCAGCCGACTCGGCAAGCTCCCGCCGACCCGGCGTGAACCAGCCGACGCTCGCGCCGACCGGGCGCGAACCGGTCCCGAAACGGGCGCCCGCACACCCGCTCCCTCAGCCGGCTCCGCCACCTCGCACCGGCCCGGCGTGAATCAGTCGGCGGCCGGCGCCGGCACGGGCGGCGCCTCGGCGACCTCGGCCGCCTCGTGTCGAGCCGTCGCCTTCTTCGCCTTGCGGCGCACGACCAGCATCGAGGCGAGCCCGATGAGCACCGCGACGACCAGGCCGAAGTACGAGAAGCGCTTGAGCCAGTCCTCGGCGACCACGCCCACGTAGTAGACGACGGCGGTGGTGCCACCGGCCCAGATGATCCCGCCGAGGACGTTGGCGATCAGGAACTTCCAGTACGGCATCTTCAGCACGCCCGCGAGGGGCCCCGCGAAGATCCGCAGCAGGGCGATGAAACGGCCGAAGAAGACGGCCCACATGCCCCACTTCTCGAAGGACCGCTCGGCCGTCGCGATGTGCGCCTCGCCGAAATGCCTGGGGAACTTGGCGCCCAGCCAGGCAAGGAGTGGCCTACCGCCCTTGCGGCCGATGGCGTAGCCGATCGAGTCGCCGACGATCGCTCCCGCGGTGGCGCACGCCCCGAGGATGACCGGGTTGATCCCGGCGTGCTGCGAGGAGAGCAGCGCCGCGGAGACCAGGATGATCTCGCCGGGCAACGGGATGCCGAGGCTCTCCAGGCCGATGACCAGCCCGACCAGCGCGTAGATGGCCACCGCGGGCACCGTCTCTAGCCATTCCTGGACGTGCAACGCCGGTTCCTCCCGTTTCGCCCGCCCTGCGTTCGAAGCGAGCAGCGAGTGCGCGCCGGGCAGCGTCTCTGTTTGGCTTCGCGAGCCTAACTGTTGCCCAGGGAGGGGAGCCAATCCCCTCCGGCGGTGGCGAGGGCGGTGAGCCGACGACCGGGCGGCGTACGACGTGCTCATCTCCGGGGTCGTCCGCATCCGCAGGTCCCGCGCCGACGCTCCCAGCAACACGGTTGCGGCGCCCAGCACCCAGTCGTGCCGCTCGGCGTCCGTGCGCATCCCGACGACCACGGCGACCCGGCACAGCTCCCCCGCCCGCGGCGTGCCCGCTGAGAACCGCCCGGCGCCCTTACCGCCCGGTCAGTTACAGGTCCGGGGACGGGCCCGACGCTCGGCTCAGCTGTTCGGGCGCAGCGTCCAGACGACCGTCATCTCACCGGTCACCGCACCGTCCCCGCGCTGGATGGCAACGGCGACGGGAAACTCGGGGCGCTGACCGGCGTCGAGTTCGGCGACGACGTCGACGGCGGGACGGCCGAGCGTCGCGGTGGCCGTGATGGGCCCCATCGCGAGCTTCTTGTACGCGATCTCGGCGCGGACGGCGAGCGGTACGGCGCGGGACAACTGGTCCCCGAACGCGGCGAGGACGATCGCCCCGCTCGCCGACTCCCCCAGCGTGAACATCGCTCCGGCGTGCGGGCCGCCGACATGGTTGTGGTAGTCGTCCTGGTCCGGCAGGGCCACCACGGCCTTCTCCGGCGTGGTCTCCAGGAACTGGAGGTTCAGGGTCCGGGCCATCGGCACGGTGGCGGCGAGCATCTCGCCGATCGACATCTGGTCTGCGCTCATACCCGCATGTTACCCACGAGTAGCAACTCTTGACCAGCACCCTGGGCCGCTCGCAGGATCGTTCCGCCTCCTGTGCGGCCAGGAGAGTAGCCCCATCCGGCCCGCCCACCTCCCTGACACCCCGTCAGGCGCCTGATCCGGTACATGTCTGACGAGACGCAGTGACCGAAACGTGTCACACGCGGCACTAAGGTGACTCCCCATGTGGCCAGGACAGCAGCCGCCCGGGGGCGAGCAGAACCCGCAGGACCAGAACCCGTACCAGCAGCCGGGGTACCAGCAGCCGAATCCGTACCAACAGCCCGGATATCAGCAGACGGGGTATCCGCAGCCCAACCCGCATGGAGAGCAGCCGGGGCAGCAGCAGTGGGGAGCTCCCACAGTGCCGCTCGGGGCACCTCAGGCACCCGGCGGTCCGGGCGGCGGCGGGAACAAGACCAAGATCACGGCGATGGTCGCGGCGTCCGCCGTCGTGATCGCGGCCGGTGTCACCGGCTACCTCGTCCTCGGCGGCGGCAAGGACGACAACGCGGGCGGCGACCCGTCCAAGTCCCCCTCGGCGTCCGCCTCCACGTCGCCGAGCGCGAGCGGCGGTGACGACAACCCGCGGGGCGACGACGAGGAGCAGGCGACGGTCGCGGGCTGGAAGGTCGTCGTCAACCCCAAGTGGGGCACGGCCTTCGACGTACCGGCGGACTGGGAGGTCCAGACTCCCGGTACGTTCGTCGGCTTCGAGGACGACAAGAAGGGCGACGGTTCCGTACTGATCGGCATGTCCGCCCCCGCGTTCCTCCAGGAGAAGTGGTGCACGTCCGACGCCGACAAGGACGGCTACGAGGAGCAGTCGGCGCTGGCGGCCGTGGGCACCAAGGGACAGAGCGGCGCCAAGAACACCGACGACGTCGCACAGAACGACTCGGCCTGGTGGGTCTTCGGCGGCTACACGGACCAGAAGGACGCCTCGAAGAAACTGCTCACGATCGGCAAGCCGAAGGCGTACACGACGACTTCGGGCATCAAGGGCAGCGTCGTGACGACGTACTCGTCCGGCGTCCCCAAGAAGGACAAGTGCGACTCCGACGGCAAGGCGACCACCTTCGCCTTCAAGAACTCGGCCGACGACTTCGTGTCCTGGACCCTCTACGGAGCCAAGGGCGTGTCCGAGGAGGTCTCGGACGAGACCGTGCAGAAGATCCTCGGCACGGTACGGCTGCACGGTGAGCCGACGGGTTAGGTCGGGACCGCGGGAGCAGTGAACCTGGATTGCGGCTCACCGTGTCGACGTACCGACTCGGTGAGCCGCGGTCCATACGGAACAGATTTCCGTACGGCCTTACACAGCGCCCCCGACCAGTGCCTACCTCTCCCCTCCGGTGCCTGGCAAATGGTTTGGCAAGCCGGACCCCCGGCATGGATAGTCGCCCGGTGACCTCTGCCGCCGACTCCCCCCGACGCCTGCGCCGCCCTTCCTGGGCCGGCCGGAACTACACCCTGCTGACCGCCGCCGCGATTGCCACCAACCTGGGCAGCCAGGGCGCCCTGATCGCCTCGGCGTTCGCGGTGCTCGACACGGGCGGCGACGGCGGTGACGTGGGGTTGGTGGCTGCGGCACGGACGTTGCCGCTGGTGCTCTTCCTGCTGATCGGTGGCGCGGTGGCGGACCGGTTGCCGCGCCACCGGGTGATGGTGGCGGCCAACACCCTCAACTGCGTCTCGCAGGCGGCGTTCGCGACGCTGGTCATCGCCGGAGAGCCGCAGCTGTGGCAGATGATGCTGCTGAGCGCGCTCGGCGGCACGGGGCAGGCGTTCTTCAACCCGGCGGCCGAGGGCATGCTGATGTCCTCGGTCAGCGGGCCCCAGGCGAGCCGCGCCTTCGCGATGTTCCGGATGGCGATGCACGGCGCCGGCCTTGGCGGCGCGGCCCTCGGCGGGGCGATGGTGGCCGCGATCGGACCCGGCTGGGTGCTCGCCGTGGACGCGCTGGCGTTCGCGGTCGCCGGGTCACTGCGCGCTTTCCTCGACGTCAGCCACATTCCGGCGCGCAAACCAGGCGGCGGCCTGCTCTCCGATCTCCGCGACGGCTGGCGGGAGTTCAGCGGACGGCCGTGGCTGTGGACGATCGTCGCTCAGTTCTCCGTGGTCGTCGCGGTCGTCGGCGCGGCCGAGGCGGTCTACGGTCCGCTGGTCGCCCGGGACAGCCTCGGCGGGGCGGGCCCGTGGGGTCTCGCCCTCGGCGCGTTCGACCTCGGTACCGTCGGCGGCGCACTGCTGATGACCCGCTGGAAACCGCGCCGCCTCCTGCTCGCCGGCTCCCTCTGCGTCTTTCCGCTCGCCGCCCCGTCCGCCGCGCTCGCGGTACCCCTGCCGGTGGGCTGGCTGTGCGCGGTGATGCTCGTCAGCGGTCTGTCCATCGAGGTGTTCGGGGTCTCATGGATGACCGCGCTGCACCAGGAGATCCCGGAGGACAAGCTCTCGCGTGTCTCCGCCTACGACTGGTTCGGGTCGATCGCGATGGTTCCACTGGCCACGGCAATGGCGGGCCCGGCGGAGGTGGCCTTCGGCCGTACGGCCTCCCTGTGGGGCTGCGCGGTCCTCGTCGTCGTGGTCACGGCGGCGGTGCTGTGCGTTCCGGACGTACGGAATCTGACGCGGCGGACGAAAGCGGTGGCGCAGGGGGTGGCCGCGCCGGACCGCGTCCCGGGGTCAGCCGATGCTGAAGGCGCCGTCGGGCGGCTCGGGTGAGGGGACCGCGTCCTGGTCCCGTACAGGCTTCGCGCCGCCGATGAACTCCCGCAGCGCGGCGCCGTGTTCGACGCGCGCCGGGAAGGCGTCGGAGGCGGTACGGCGGGCGAGGGTGGCGGTGTCGAGGGGACGGTGGGAGGCCACGAGCACCGCGTTGCCGAAGCGGCGGCCGCGCCGGACGCCGGGTTCGGCGATCAGCGCCAGCTCCTCGAAAGCCGTGGCGAACGTGGCCAGTTGGGAGCGCAGGAAGCCGAAGGGCGCGGCGTCGGCGAGGTTCGCGAGGTAGACACCGTCGGCGCGAAGGACCCGCTCGGCCGCCCGCGCGTACGCCACGGAGGTCAGATGCGCCGGGACGCGAGTGCCGCCGAACACGTCCGCGATCACGATGTCGACGGAGTCGGGCGCGGCGGCTTCGATCCAGGCGCGGGCGTCCGCACCGTGCAGCGCGATGGCCGCGCCGTCGGACACGGGCAGGTACTCGACGACCAGGGAGAGCAGACCGCCGTCGGCCTCGACCACGTCCTGCCGCGACCCGGGCCGGGTCGCGGTGACATAACGCGGCAGGGTGAGCGCGCCCCCGCCGAGGTGCAGCACGTCCAGCGCCCGCCCCGGTTCCGCGACCGTGTCCACCACATGCCCGAGCCGGCGCGCGTACTCGAACTCCAGATGCGTCGGCTCGTCCAGATCGACATACGACTGCGGCGCCCCGTCCACCGTCAGCAGCCACGCCCGCTTCCGGTCGACGTCCGGCATCAGCTTGGCGGTCCCGTGATCCACGTCCCGCGTCACGGGTATCGGCTCGTCCACCCTTCCATTGTGCGGCCAGTTCTCAGCCCGTCCGCCGTTTGAGGACAAGGCCGTCCAGGCCGATGCGGGGGTCTGGGGGCCAGCCGCCCCCAGGTACGGGAGGGGGCGCAAACTGCCCCGCCCCGGGGGTGGGGGTGCGGGTGCCCGCCTCCCAGGCG